>JANYKD010000355.1 GCA_025361735.1 Phycisphaerales bacterium | reverse complement strand
CAGTTCCTCGCGCGTGCCGCCGAGGACGTTGGTCGCCGAGAGCGACCGAATCCAGATGCCGCTGATGACCTCGCGGGCGTGTTCGGCTTGGACGCCGGCAGCCTGGAGGGCGTCGAGGTTGCGGATCGCCTTCTCCCGCAGATGTTCCTGGTCGGCGGTTGTGGCAAAGGAATCGAGCAGCGTGAGGACACCGCACTCGTCGTCGTTGACGAGGAAATCGCAAGGCGTGAGCAGCGGGACGTGCGCGCCGCGCGACCGGAATAGTTCGGCCAGCACGCGGATCAGGTCGCGTTTGTCCTGGGCGGATTCGGCCATGAGGATGTGGTCCTCCAGCAGGACCAGCAGGTCGGGCGAGAACGGCCAGGTATCCACCACATCGCGCCGCAGGCGATCCTTCTCCGCGTCAGATTTGTTGGCGTGCAACAGCCGCACGCGCTCCTGGGCATAGGGCGCGACGATCTGCTCGATGGCGGGCGTGGCGAACTGGGCGCGGTTCTCGAAGAGGCGATGCAGCAACAGGCGCTTGCGGTCTTCCTTCGCCGTCTCGCCTTTGAAGTCGATGATCACGGGGCCGATTCGGTGAATCTGGCGGTAGCCCTCGGTCGTGGTGTCCCGGACGGACACGATGAGCATGAGGAGGTCCGGCCGCTCCTTGGCCAGTTCGGACAGAATCTGGACGAAGTTGAACGCCCACTGGCGGCGCTTGAGGCCGGTATCGCCCGGATCGTCATGCAGGCCGTCGAACCACGTCTGGAACTCGTCAAGGATGAGGGCGGTCGGGCGCTCCGCGAACAGATCCTGCATGAGGGATTTGGCCGGGATCGACGTGCCCGACGCTTCGTGCTTGCCTCGGTAGTAGGCCCCTCGCGGGTGACGGTCGAAGACCAAGTCCCACAGCGTGCGGTATTCCTGGTTCGACAGGGTTTCCGTGATCGCGACGAACCCCTTGGGGAGGACGAGCTGCGTCAAGGGCGCGAAGCCGGGCTTGACACCCCATTCCTGCGCCCACCCCCGGACCTTGTCCGGCGATTCAATGGCGTGGTGGAGCAGCGCCATGATGTGGGATTTACCGCGACCGCGCTGGCCGAGGAAGACCAGCGGCCGTCCCTGCGCCCCGGTGGAGACGCCGCCAAGGGCACGTTGCACGTCGGTTGTCGGGTAGGTGATGCGGAGGAGTTCTGCGGGGTCGCGCTGGGTCCAGCCCGTGCCCTGCCGATTGCGTAGCTCAATGGCGGTGCCCCGCATGTGGGGCTGCCGAAACTCCTCACGCAGCTCTAACGGCAGGTTGGCAGGCATAGGGCGCTCCGTTGTCCGTCGCAGGAGCCCGCGTGAACCGGACAACAGACCGCTGCGACCTTCGCTAAGTTCTTCATTCGGCGGCGATTCTACTCGAAGAGGCTGCCGCCAGCGATGCCCCGGCGCGCAAGATATGCGGTGCGCGGCGATGCTGGCCGGTGCCGGGATCGACATGCCTCGCGAGCGGGCCAAAAAACGATTCATGTGGCCGGTTGACAAAACCGATGATGGGGGAGAGAATTGTCAACTGGCCTCTGAGAGAAAGGAGCAGGCGATGATCGGCCAAAGACTACGACAACTTCGTTTGGCCCGTGGGTTGTCGCTGGATGAACTCGCAGCGGAGATCGGCGGGCTGGTTACGAAGCAGGCTCTCTCGAAGTACGAGACGGAAAAGAGCGTGCCGTCCCCATTGGTCCTCAACAAGCTGGCCGCGACGCTTGGCGTCAAGGCCTCGTACTTGTGGAGTGCGCCCTCCGTGCGCATCGAGTTCATCGGCTACAGGAAGGGGTCGCGCCTTCCGGTCAAGGAGCAAGCGCAGGTCGAGAGCGTCGTGCGCGAGGCATTGGAGCGAAGGGTTCGACTTCGCCAATTGGTGGAGGTCGATGACCGCCCCAGCCTTCCAGTGCATTCCATCCCGGTCAAGACCTTGGGCGACGCCGAAGGTGCGGCGGATCGGTTGCGGACTACATGGTCGATCGGCACCGACGCCATCTCAAGCGTGGTCGGCACGCTCGAAGACCATCAAGTCCATGTGATCGAGGTTGACGCGAGCGAGCGATTCGACGGGATTTCCGCCGTGGCCTATGGCGAGAAGAACGATGTGACCGCAGCGGCAGTCGTCTCACGCCGTAACGTGCCAGGCGAGCGTCAGCGGTTCAACTTGGCGCATGAACTCGGGCATCTGGTCATCAAACCTCTCGATGGTGTAGATGAAGAGAAAGCCGCACACCGCTTTGCGGCGGCATTCCTCTGCCCGGCGGCAACGCTCAGGCGAGAGATCGGACCATCTCGCGCGTTTCTCCAGGCTGGCGAACTGCAACTCTTGAAACGGCGGTTCGGCGTTAGCATTCAGGCGTTGCTCTACAGAATGCGCGACTTGGGCATCATCGCTGAGGCCCACTACAAACACTGGTGCATGGACATCAATCGGTTGGGTTGGCGACGCCGTGAACCCGGGGAGATGGCTGCCGAGAAACCACAGTGGTTCAACCAGAAGGTGTTGCGGGCCGTTTCTGAGGGATTGCTCCCACGAGAGGATGCTGAGCGAATGCTTTGCCAGGCCATGCCAACCGATCAGCCGATTTCACTGACCGAACGGCGTGCGTTCCTGAAACTGCCGACCGAACAACGCCGTCGCATCCTGGCCGAACAAGCAGAGAGAATTGCGGACGCCTATGCGGACGGTTCGGCCGCTCGCGAGGAAATCCAAGGGGGCGACCTTGTCACCTATTAACCCCAAGAAGCCGGCCCGTGGCGAGATATGGATCGTCAACTTCGACCCAACCGTCGGAGCGGAGATCAAGAAGAAGCGGCCGGCCGTCGTTATCAGCTCCGACGCCGTCGGCATCCTGCCCGTGAAACTCGTCGCCCCGATCACCGAGTGGGATGCCCGGTTCGCCCGTAACGTGTGGCATGTCCGGGTGGACCCAAACCAGCAGAACGGCCTCACAAAACCCTCGGCGGTTGACGCGCTACAGGTGCGGAGCGTTGATACACAACGGCTTATCACATGCATTGGTCGGCTTTCCCCTGACCAACTCGCTGAGATCGCCGCCGCCATTGCGGCCGTGATTGAGTATGCCTAACCTCTTGCCAATTAGGCAGTAATGGTACTTTGACAAGTTGAGGCCATACCGCCTTCGGCGGGTCTTTCTGGCCCTCAAGCGGCGCGAGAGCTTATGAAGAGGGTTGCCTTCGGGGAGCTTTTAGCCCATCCTTGCCGGATGGGCTTTTTTCATGCCTATCCCCGCCAATGACAAGGGTTTGCGCATCGCTTTTCGGGGTGTCTGAACTGCCGATGACTGCCGATGGAATGCCAGTTCCAGCCGTGGACTGCTGACGCTTTCACTCCGCCCAGCCGGATGGGTTGCGGTGGACTGCGCCGCCTGCACTGGTTTGACGGTGTTCAAACTCGGGAGCTTCTCCATGACGCCGAACAAAGCGAACGTGGCTGGAACGATGTCCAAGCTCATCGTGTGTTTTATGCCGTAACTGTCGCCCAAGCGATTTCTGATCGCCAAGAGCGTAAGGCTTTCACCGCTCATTGTTGAGGACCGGGCGATATCGAATCGTCCCCAGTTCCACCGGCTTTATCGGTGTCTCGCCATTGATGACGGGTACGTTGACCACCTGTGTGTGTTCCCGGAAGGCGTAGTGACCAACGTCTTTTCGGTGCGGCTGTGACGTTAATTCGTATTCTCCAGGGGCCACATTGGAAAATGAAAATCTCCCGTCTGCCGCGACGATGCCGAGGTAGTACCGGTGGCCATGCATATATCGCTGATATTCCGGACTTCGCCAGAAGTTTTGGGCGGCCGCCGGGTCCGACAAGCTCGCCAGATTTTTCGGAACGTCCGGCCCCTTTTCCGAAATACGGATCTGCGTATCGAGATAGGCCCCGGCCGGGTCGTCAAGCACTATCCGCCCGGTGACGGCGCGACCTGGTTTACCGACGACGACCTCCATCGTTTCGCCGGGATCGACGAGAACCGCCAGTTCGCTCTCCGAGGAGGTGTGTCCAGAATAGGCCACCTTCCGTCCGACGCAGAGCGGTCGGCAGGGGACTCTCGCAAACTCGAAGCGGCCGTCCGGGCCGGAAGTAACGTCATCTACATAGTGAGGCACGGGTTCTTTGTCGGCCAGGCCGAGCGGTAGACCTTCAACGGTAACGGCAATCCCTTCAGTTGGCTTGCCGTCAACCATGACAACGCCGCGCAACGTTCCCCAGCGGGTCAACTTGATGTCCCGGTTCTTCGCCAGGATCCCTGGTTCCCCGAAAGCCCACCCGGCTTCATGCGTGATTGACAACCGCCAATCCCTGATCGGCGGCGGAGTGAAGAACACTTCGCCTCTGGCATCCGTCTGCAATATCGGATCCATGCCATTGAAATCCGGGTTTCGCGCGGACATGAAAATCGAGGAGCCGGCCTGGCAGACGACAACAGACGCGCCGACGGCCGGCCGGCCATCCGGCTGCTGCAGCCGCAGGGGTGACGCGCCGGACTTCTTCAGTCTCAGGTCAAACGTGCTGACTGCCGGCGCGGTGGCGAAATCGCTCAGCGGCGTATCCACAGGAAGGTATCCGTCCGCGCTGACCCGCACGCCGAATTTCTCACAGGTGTCCTCCGTCTTGATTTCATACCGTCCGTCGTCGAACAACTTCTCGCTGAAACGGCTGGGTCCGCCGCTGCCATCGGAGTAGAGCTGGACGATGACGGTGGCGAACTTCCGGATGGGAGCGCCCGTCGCATCATCGAACACCGCCCCACGGATCACCAGAGCCGGTTTGAGCACGACCTGGTGTTCCTTGCCTGGTAGCAGACGGAGGTCGTTCCGATAGAAGAATCCGTCATGGGCCGCCGAGAACCCCACGGGCTCCTCGCCGGCCTGGTCGAAAACAAACCGGCCGGCCGCATCGGTGCGCTCCCCATCCCGGTCACTTCCAAAACGGTTGGCTGTCGCCTTCGTGGCCCGGGGAACGTGTGCCCACACGCTCGCGCCGGGGAGTGGCTTGCCGTCCGGATCCGTCACTCGCAGCGTGATCACCTGGCCGGGTTTCAGCTCGATTTCCTGGCGAGGCGTCTCCGCCGTGGGGGTTAGCTGTCGGGATTGGATGCCATGATTATCCGCATCCACGACCAGCGTGCCCGGCTCTGGGCGTGCGTTGGCAAGGACAAACTCTCCCGAAGCATCGGTCGTAGTCACGTTCTCGACGCCATTGTTGTCGGCGTTGACGCCAAATCCCACGCGCGCCCCTGGAACCACCTGGCCCAGGTCGTTGACTACGCGTCCACTGATCCGCATGCCCGGCCGCATCTGCAAGACCGCATCCCCATCGCGCAGCCGTTCAATCGAAACCTGCGGCGAGGAACGCGCCACAACGGTTGAATCCAGAAATCGGGGGTGCGACAGTTTGATCTTGAGCCCGCCGATGGTCTTGGGGAAGATATTCGCGGTCCATTTGCCCTGGGCATCGGTTTGCGCGGTCACTTCGTTGATTTCCACATGCTCTTCCGTCAGCAGGATCGGCTCTCTTTGCACACTGAGGGCAACCGTGGCACCGGTGATCGGTTGTCCTTGTTCATCGCGCACGATGCCGCCCAGGGAAGTGGCCGGCTCGTGATGAAACACCAGTTCCGATGGAATCGGCGGCTTGGTCGACAGCGGATGCCACCAGACATATCCCGTTGGGACAAATCCCTGTGGATAGGAGACGACGCTGAAGTTTATGAAACCAGGCTTCGGAAAATTGATCCGGCACCGGCCCCGCGCATCCGTGCGGGTTTCCGTTTGTTTCTGGTCGAATGCGAAATCCACCTCGACCCCGCCGATGGGCTTGCCAGTCGATTTCTCCAGCACCAGGATATCTACGCCTTTGTCCTGGTCCGCGGGCCGCTCCTGGGCACGCGCCACCCGGCCACGCAGTGCTGCCAGTGGCAATACTGTGGTCGCGCAGACCAGAATCAGAGCCACCAGCGCCATGCGCCCTGGCGAGCGGCGGCACAGTCCGGGGTTCAGGATCGACCGGACACGGGCTTCGAGGCTTCCTGGTCGTGCCATGGCCACTGCCGCGGAGACACGGAAGCCGCGAGCGCCCGCGGCCACGCCAAGCAGGTGCTCCGCGTACTCGCAGTCGCCCTGGCCGAAACTCAACACGAGGTCGTCGCAGGCGATTTCCCGCTCGATGCGCATGCGGGCGCGGGCGAGATGAGCCAGCGGATTGAACCAGTTCAACGCCAGAACCAGCTCCGCAAAGAACTGGGTCAGGCAGTCTCGCCGACGGAAGTGGGCTAGCTCATGAAGCAGCACTGCCGACAGGCGCTCGTCAGACCAAGTGGCTGCCTCTTCGGGCAGGAATACCCCGCCGGGCCCAACGATGCCCCAGGTCATGGGCATCAATCCTGACCGGCCGATTCGCAACGAGGGGAGCCGGCGAATATCCAGCATGGCAGCGCATTGGCGGAATATCTCCAAAATCCTCGGGTCGCTCACCGGCAGGGCGTGTCGCAGCAAGTGGCGGAGGGCAATCTGCCCGGCACAAAGTCGCGCCAGGCAAACCATAACGCCGCAAATAACTGCGATCGCAGCAAGTCCTTG
>JANYKD010000346.1 GCA_025361735.1 Phycisphaerales bacterium | reverse complement strand
GCGTCTCGCCTGTGTCAAAGTGTTCGGACACAGCCGAGACGGCTGTGCTACGTTGATCGGCCTTGGCGTTCTCCCGAAAAAATTGCCACGCCGGGGCAGCCGCATCATGTGCGGCCGGAACGGGGTGTCAAGCATGGAATGGTCGGGGTGGCTTTCCCATTTTCACAGACGAGCCGGGGAGGGCCAACCACTAAATAGGACATTGATGGTACTCGATTGGGTAATTCCGGGCATTTTCCGAAATGGTCGTTGTCTTCCTGACGACATGGATTACAGTGGAATACACGGTCCTTTTTCCGGGGAGTCTTGGTATGGCGATGATCAGGAGCAATTTGCGGCGACGTGGAGAAAAGGTTCTTTGCCGGGCGACATCGCGAGTCTGGGTTGATTTGCTGGAGCAGCGGCGGATGCTTTCCGTGGCGGGGCCCCTGGAGGTATGGGTAATTCGCGGGACGGCCGGGGACGACCAGATCGACATCGAGTTTGCCAACGAAAAATGCACCAAGGTGGTGGCAACGCTTAATGGCAAGGAGGTCGGCACCCGGCTGGCTTCCACGATCAAGGGCTTCTCCATCACCTGCGGCAATGGCGACGACAATGTCTTCATTGCGTTGGACGACGACAACGCGATTGGGGCGACCGTCGATGGTGGCGCCGGCGATGACACGATTTATTCGGACTGGGGCGATGACTCGTTGATCGGCGGAACCGGAAATGACTGGCTGGATGGATATTACGGCGCGGATACGCTGGGTGGCGGGGCCGGGGCGGATGAGTTGCACGGCGACGGTGGCGATGACTCGCTCGACGGCGGCGGCGGCGACGACACCATCTACGCCGGCACGGGCGATGACACGGCCGCGGGCGGCGCGGGCGATGACGACCTGTACGGCAACGCCGGCGACGATGAGGTCGACGGCGGAGCCGGTAACGACGACATCTGGGGCAATGCGGGCGATGACACCCTCGGCGGTGACGGGGGCAGTGACGACATCAACGGCGGTGACGGCAGCGACGAACTGGACGGCGATGCGGGAATCGACGAGCTCAACGGTGGAGCCGGGAATGACACGGTGGGCGGAGATGCCGGCAACGACGACATCGACGGCGGCACCGGCAGTGATGACCTGTCGGGCGACGCCGGTAATGACGACGTCGACGGCGGAGCGGGAAACGATGATCTGTCCGGCGGCGATGGCAGTGATTCGCTCGACGGTGATGCGGGGCGGGATTCGCTTGACGGCGACTCCGGCAACGACTCGCTCGACGGCGATGCCGGTAACGACAGCGTCAACGGCGATGAAGGCGACGATAGCATCGCCGGCGACACGGGCAACGACACGTTGTCCGGCGGAGCGGGGTCGGATTCGGTCGGCGGCGGCGACGGCAACGACGAACTCCACGGCGGGACGGGCGACGATGTGCTGACCGGCGGGGCCGGGATGGACGTCATCTACCGCTGGGCAGGGGACAAGGTCATCGGGGACAAGTTCGACCAGTGGCGGAATGATTTCCGCGACAGCCCGGTGCAGTCGCTGAACGATCCGGCGTGGATCGAACAGATCCGGCAGGCGCTGATCGACCAGGTGGTGCAGCGCTACTCCTACTACCTCGGGCAGGATACCAGCGCACAGACCTACGAGATTCGTAACGAGAATGGAGAACTGGTCTACTGGAACGATGTGCCGTGGGTGAACGGGGAACCGAGCGCCGCGCGCTACTATAGCTACCCCTGCTACAGTTATCCCTACTACGGCCAACCGTTCTATCGGGGTTACCTGTTCGCCAACGACAACATAAACTCTGTGTCAACAAACGTGGCATTGACTGGAAGCGTCGCCACTGACACAAGCTCGACCTCGACCACGACAACGGACTACTCAACCACGAACAATCAGGTGCAGGGCGTGGAAGAGGGGGATATGGTCCAGACGGATGGGCACTACATTTATCTGTTGTCGGGCAGGAACATCCAGATTATCGACGCCTCGACGGCCGACCAGACCCATGAAATTTCGAGCATTACCCTGCCCAACGGCGTGTATGGGTCGGCACTCTATATCGACGGCGACCGGATGACAGTTGTGTCCACACACTATGACTCGGCCCCGGATCGAGGCGAGTATGGGGATCTGTTTGGGTGGTACTCGTACTTCGGAACAACGGAGACGACGGACGTCACGGTGTATGATGTGGCCGACCGGACCAGCCCGCAGATGCTGAGCCAGACCGAGTTGGACGGCTACTGCAACGGATCCCGCGATATCAACGGCCAGATTTACCTGGTGACGGGAAACACGCTGATCTCGCCGGAGCCGGAGTATCAAATCACGACTCAGCGGGAGGAGGTTGCGACTCCGGGCATGGTCACCACGGACACCTCGAATGACAACTTTGTCGAGGTGCCCGCACCTTCGTGGGATGACATGGGCTGTGTGTCGCCCGACGACCCACAGCCGATGCGCCTGATATCAACATACGTTGTCCAGGTCGCCAATCACCTGCCGGACGGCTACGGCGTCTTCAGCGCGACCGCACACCGGACGATCGAATCGGCCGACGCCTATCGAGCCCGACTCGAGGCATTGCCGGTCGAATCGTTCCTGCCGCAGTCCACGACGACCGATGCCGCCGGGCAGACCGTGGCATCGGGCGCTGTCGTGGGAATTGACCGGCTCTACGCCCAGAGCAAGCCCGACTTGCAGGCGTCGATTTTCAGTGTCGTCAAGATTGATGCGATCGGCGAGGCCGCCGCGCCCCAGGACTCCCTGATGATCATGGGCCAGTCCGGGCAGGTCTACATGACCCAGAAGTCGCTCTACATCGCCGCATCGACATACGAGCGCGTGAGCAACATCGATACAAGCTCCACCTGGAGTCCGTGGTTCAGCCAATGGCAGGTGCGGACGGATATCTACAAGATTTCGCTGGATGCCGATCGGCTGGAGTTCGTGGCCGCCGGCCAGGTGCCGGGCGACCTCCACGACCAGTTCTCGATGGACGAGTACGATGGCCGGCTGCGCATCGTCACCACCACCGGCCAGTGGACGGGCACCTCCGCCAGCCATCTGTTTGTCCTGGAACCGCAGGGACCGACGCTCGAAATCGTCGGCGTCCTCACGGGCATGGGCATCGGCGAAAGCGTCTATGCCACGCGGTTTGTCGGCGATCGCGCCTATGTGGTGACGTTCAAACAAACCGATCCGCTCCATGTGATCGATCTGTCGGATCCGACCAAGCCCAAACTGGCGGGTGTGTTGCATATCCCGGGGTACTCGTCCTACCTGCAACCCGTGGGCGACCACCTGTTGCTCGGAATCGGTCGCGATGCGACTGATACAGGCCGGGTGACGGCAATCCAGTTGTCGCTGTTCGACGTTTCAGATTCAGCCCATCCCAAGCGTGTGTCGCAGCTGAAGTTTGACGCGGGAAGCAGCAGCGCCTGGGCGTCGTACTCCGAGGCGCTGTGGGATCACAAGGCGTTCAACTATTTCCCGGAGCAGGGAATCCTGGCACTGCCCTTTGGCCACTATGTCACTTCATCCTCTGAAAACGGCTGTTACTACGGCTCCTGGGAAAGTCAGCTCGATCTGGTGCGCGTGGACGGCGTGGCCGGTTTGAGCCTGGCCGCATCAGTCGACGTGGACTCATCCATTTCGCGGACGTTGCGAATCGGTGACAACATCTACTCCGTCAGCGATGAAGGAGTGCGGGTCGCCGCTCTGTCCGATCCTGCCACAGTGATCGCGCAGGTGGATCGCCAATGGACCGATAGCACACTGGTGCTCAGCCAACTGAAAACACGCTGGCGAAACCAGTACTATGTGTACTATGGAAATTGGTATTGGAATGAGTTCATCCAACCCATCCAGACTACCTTTGTGTTTCGAGCAACGCTCGGCAATGAGCTCACGGTGGCAGAATGACGGAGAGCGCCAAGCCCCTGGATATTCTTCAGTCCAACCGGTCCCAGGCGTCTTCTACTGACTACTGACCACGGACCACTGACTACCAATCG
This sequence comes from Phycisphaerales bacterium, assembly GCA_025361735.1. Classification (GTDB taxonomy): domain Bacteria; phylum Planctomycetota; class Phycisphaerae; order Tepidisphaerales; family Tepidisphaeraceae; genus JANYKD01. Next base: position 16,057 of record JANYKD010000346.1, on the reverse strand, counting down.
ATTGCATTCTCCCTTAACCTTCCGCCCTTTGCGGCCGATAATAGGGCCGGGAGACACTGCATGCTCAGTAATCATGATATCGAACAGTCGCGTCAGAAGCGGAAGATCCAGGATGTGGCGGCCGAACTCGGGCTCGATCCGGAATCGCTGCTCATGCACGGCAAGCACATCGCCAAGATTCCAGTTGACGAACTGCTCACCCGCCAGAACCAACCCGACGGCAATCTGATCCTGGTTTCGGCCATGACCCCCACGCCGCAAGGCGAGGGCAAGACCACCACCTCCATCGGCCTGGGCGATGCCCTGCGCCTGCTAGGCAAGAAGACGGCCATCTGCTTGCGCGAACCGTCGCTCGGCCCGTATTTCGGCGTCAAGGGCGGCGGCACCGGCGCGGGCTATGCGCAGGTGGTTCCGGCCGAGGATATCAACCTCCACTTCGTCGGCGACATGTACGCGGTCGAGAAGGCCAACAACCTGCTGGCGACCATGACCGACAACCATCTTCAGTTCGGCAACGAGCTGGGCATCGACCCGCGCCGGATCGTGCTGCGCCGGGTGATCGACCTCAACGACCGCTCGCTCCGCGACATCTTCGTGGGCCTGGGCGGCGTGAAGAACGGCGTGCCGCGGCGCGATGGGTTCAATATCACGCCCGCATCCGAAGTGATGGCGATTCTCTGCCTGGCCAAAGACTACAACGACCTGGGCAAGCGGCTGGGGAACATGGTCGTGGGGTTCACGTACAAGGGCGAGCCTGTGCATGCGCGCCAGCTCAGCGCCGTCGGCGCCATGCAGGTGCTGCTGCGCGACGCGATCCATCCAAATATCGTGCAGACGCTCGAAGGCACGCCCGCGTTCGTGCATGCCGGGCCGTTTGCGAATATTGCCCAGGGCACCAACACCGCCATCGCGACGCGACTGGCGCTGAAGCTGGCCGATTACGTCGTGACCGAGGCGGGCTTCGCCACGGACCTGGGCGCGGAAAAATTCTTCCATATCAAGTGCCGCTCGGCCGGGCTGAGCCCGCGCGCGGTGGTGATCGTGGCGACGGCCAAGGCGATCGCCTATCACGGCGGCATGAACGCCACGGGCGGCCTGGGGAACCTGGCCAAGCACATCGAGAACATCCGGCTGTTCGGGATCGAGCCGGTGGTGGCACTGAACCATTTCACGGATGACAAGCCGGCCGACCTGCGGCGGATCATCAAGTTCTGCGAGTCGATGGGCGTGGAGGCGGTGCTGGCCGACCATTTCAGCCAGGGCGCCAAGGGCGGCGTGAAGATGGCCGAGGCGGTGCTGCGGTGCATCGAGAAGAATGGCCGGAAGAAACTGAAATTCCTGTACAAGCTCTCGGACTCGCTGGAGAAGAAGATCACGGTTCTGGCGAAAAAGCTGTACGGCGCCGATGGCGTGGATTTCGATCGCGTGGCCGAGACGGACATGGAACTGTTCACCAAGACGGGTTATGGCGCGCTGCCGATCTGCGTCGCCAAGACGTCGAGCAGCCTGTCGGATGATCCCTCGCGGAAGGGCCGGCCATCCGGGTTCCGCGTGACGGTCAACGAATTGCGCCTGTCGGCCGGTGCCGGCTTCGTGGTGGCCATCTGCGGCAACATCGTGACCATGCCCGGATTGCCCAAGGTCCCGGCGGCGGCGAAGATCAAGGTGCTGGAGGATGGGACGACGGTTGGGCTGTGGTGATTTGCAGTGTGGGCAATCCCCGCCATTCGTGGCCGCGCTGGCAAAATGGCGAGCGATGCCGGGCGAGCCGTTCTCTCAAACTGCCGGCCCCTCGGGCCTCTACTGAGTTGACATCGGTGTCCGTGGCCTCACGGCCACGGCTACCAAAGGTAACGGCCCTTCGGGCCTGGGGAGGATCTGGGCCGTGGTTCTCCTATGTAGCCGCCCCTCGGGCCTCTACTGAGTCGACATTGGCGTCCGTGGCCTCACGGCGACGGCTACCAAAGCCAACGGCCCTTCGGGCCTGGGGAGTGTCTGCGCTGGATGGTGTGCTGGATTGTAGCCGACGATTCCTTCACGCAGATTGTCGTAGCGATAGGTCCAGTTGAGGCGCCAGATGATCATGGCGAACAGCGGGCCAAGCTGCCAGAGCGTGCGCCATGTCCGGCGGATGATCCGCCAGGGACTGTAGTATTTGCGGTAGAGCCAGTCGGCGCCGGCTTGAAGGTCGGCCGCGGACATGCGGGCGGGTCGGATGACGCAGTGGCGGAAATCGTAGTGCGACCAGTCGCGGTCGGTGATCCGGCTGGCGCGGTCGAATTCCTCGAACAGTGGCGTGCCGGGCAGCGGGGTGAGGATGTTGAGCTGGATTGCGTCAATGCCGGCGCGATCGAGAAAGCGCAGCGTCCGCTCGAAGACGCCGGGGTCGTCGCCGTCCATGCCCACAATGATGCCGGCCTGCACGCCGATGCCGGCGCGGCGGATGGCATTGATGCGTGTCTCGTAGTCGGCCGCGTGGTTGAACTGCTTGCCGACGGCCGCGAGATTCTCCTCGCTGAGCGTTTCCACGCCGATGAACAGCCCCTGGCATCCGGCCCGATGGGCCAGGTCGAGCAGCTCCGGATCCTCGGCGATGCGGATCGAGCACTGGCTGATCCAGCGCTTCTTCAATGGGATCATCCGGCGGAACAGATCGCGGGCGAAATCGAGATCGGCGATGATGTTGTCGTCCACGAACATGAAGCAGCGCGGAACGTGCTCGAGCTCGGCGAGGATCGACTCGACCGGCCGGTGGCGATAGGCGCGGCCATGGAATGCGGCGATCGAACAGTAGCGGCAGCCGTGGATGCAGCCTCGGCCGGCCTGCACCGCGTTGACGGTGGCGTAGTGCCGGGCGGACGCGACAGTGAGATCGCGGCGCGGCTGGGGAATGGCGGCCGGGTCGGCCGGGCCGCAACTGCTGTAGATCGGTCGAAGAGAACGAGCCTCGATATCCGCCAGCACTTTCGGCCAGCTGTTCTCCGCCTCCCCGACCACGACTGTGTCAAAGTGCTCGGCCGCCTCACGCGGGCAGAGCGTCGGATGGTAACCGCCAGCGACAACGGTCTTGCCGCGCCGGCGGAATTCGGCGGCGATCTCGTAAGCCCGCGGGGCCAGCGCGGTCATGAAGGAGATGCCGACGACGTCGACATCGGCATCGAGGTCCAGCGCCTGCACGTTCTCGTCGCAGATGCGAACCTCGTGTTGTGGCGGAGTCAGGGCTGCGACGGTGGTGAGTGGCAGGACGCTGAAGCGCAGCATCTTGCGACACGGCACGCGCGGCGAATCGGCGGTCACGCGCAACTGGGCCGCCGCCGGCAGGACAAGCAGGATTTTCATATGGCCTCCTCATGAATATTGCTCATTGACTGAATGACGTTCAGTACACGGGTAAAAAGAAAGGCGACGCCCGGCTCGACCGCGATCGCGGCCAGCTCCAGCATTGCCTTGAAACACACACGGAGGGCAATCATGATCGTCTCCTTTCAGGCCAGCCCGGCCAGGATAATCCGCCGGGTTTCCCCGGCCACATCGTCAAAGCGTTTGTCGCCGCGGAAATAGAACACGGCCCCGGTGATCATGCTCCAGACCGCGTCGACGCGGCAGGCAAGTTGTTTGACGCTCAGGTCGGGGCAGACTTCGCGGAGCACGGATGATGCGAGCGCTGTGCATTGCTGCACGCGGGCGTCGAGGCGTTTGAACTCCGCGGGCGAGAGCGCCGCCTTGCGGCCGCCGGTGCCGGCGCTGTGCAACAGGAAGAAGATGATGTCGAAGTATTCCGGGTTCTTCCGCGCGAAGTCGAAGAATTCGTCGATGAGCCGCGCCGCCCGGTCGCGCGGCGTGCGGCCGGCGTGAACGGCCGCCTCCAGCCGCTCCTGCAGCCGGTCGTAGCCTTCGTGGAGCAGCTCGGCGTAGAGGGCATCCTTGCCCGAGAAATAGAGATAGAGCGTGCCGGGCGCCAACTCCGCGGCGGCCGCGATCTGCGGCATCGTGGTGGCGGTGTATCCCGACTTCCAGAACAACTCGCGGGCGACGTTGAGGATCTCCCGTCGTCTGGTCTCGGCCTCGCGCTGGCGTCTTTCGCGTGTTCCCATAATCATGTTCACCCGATGAACTCCATTCATTATAACAGGCGTCGGGGCGAGGAGCAAGCGCAAATGTCCTTCCTGTAATCTCCCCGGGCAACTGCAGATACCCGGCCGCCGGCACGTCCGCGTCGGATGACATCATCTGAAACATGAGTACGATGAACAGCACGCAAATCCGTGCCCGGGCTGCGCCGGCGACACGCGCTCGGCCGGCCAATGGCTCCTCAACCCGTGGCGATGTATAATCCACCGTGTACAGCCACATAAGAGCGCGTCTATCAGGAGCAAGCCATGATCTCGACGAGCTTGGGTGTTACAACGCGGCGACTTCTTCTCCACCTGCTGATCAGTGCTGCCATCATCGTCGGATCGTCTGTCGGCGGTGCCGAACCGCAGCCTGCGGATCCCCTGACGACGGCCGTGGGACAGGTCGTCGCTCAGGCCAAGCGCAAGCCGGCCGTCGTGCTTGTCGTGCTGCGGCCAGACGAACGCAGCGACGGTGAGCGATTGTCCGTGGTCGATGCAGTCGTGACCCGCGTCGTTGCCTGCCTCAAGGACAAGGGCCTCGACGCCCACGCCTCCGCTGCGGCCGATGCGGTCCTGCGCAATTCCGCCGTCGTGGGCGTCGCGGGTGCGAATCAGCTTTCCAAGCTGCGCGCGGCCGACAAATTCGACGCTGTGCTCAGTGTTTCCCTCGCACGTGCCGGTGAAAAACGCACGCTGCGCATGGTTCTCTTCGACGACACCGGCGGATTGAGCCGCGCCGAGGCCGTGCTGCAGGGCACGAGTTCGCTGACGACCCCTACGACTCTGGGCGTTGAAGACTGGCAGGCGGCCGAGCGAATCATCAGCGAGGCCATGAAGAAACCGCTCGAGGATGCCAGAGCCGCGGCCATTCAGCAACAATGCACAGTCGCCTGGATTGCCACGGCGGCCGAGAAACCTCTTGCCGAGAGCACGCCTCACCTGGAACGCGAACTTCGCGACCGCGCCACGGCACTGCTCGCCGAAGCAGGCGTGCAGGTGCAGCAACTTCCCGCGTCACCCAGCGCATCGCCATCGCCGGTCGCCCTGGCCCGGCCATTGAAGCCGGCGGACCTCGCCAAGCTCACCACCCTCAAGCCCGGCCAGGCCGTCGTCAGCATCACTCACGCTCGCCGCGGTCCTGTGCACGAACTCCAGGTGTCTCTGCTGACCTCCAAGGCTGTCGTATTTCATGCCACAGCCGTGCTGGACCGGTGGGCCGTGTTCAATCTCCCCGAGGTGCCCCTGCTGAACGCGGGCGTGCTCAAGTATGCCCAGGATCAGCTTGGCCAGAAAGTGGGCAATGGCGAATGCTGGACGCTGGCGGCCGAAGCCCTAAAAAGCGCTGCGGCGCGCGAGGCACGCGGCTACGATTTCGGCCGGCCCTTGGCCAAGGGCGAGCCCGTCCTGGCCGGCGATATCATCCAATTCACCGACTGCCGCTTCGAGTGGCCCGGCGGCTGGCGGCAGATGGGTGCTCCGAATCACACTGCAATCGTCAAGGGCGTGCTCGGCGAGACCGAAATGGAGCTCCTGCAGCAGAATCCCGGCCCGGTCGCCACGGCGAAGATCGACTTCAAGCGGCTAACCAAGGGTGAGTACAAGATTTTCCGCCCGCTGCCGCGATGAGCGAAGCGGAAATTCTGCTTTTTTCGTGCCTGGCGCTACTGGGAAGCCCCAAATTCAGGGGCCGGCAGCCCCTCCAGAAGCCCTTGCCGCCAGCCCGGAAACCGCCCCGTACCCCCTTGGCGGGAAATCTCGCTTGCAACACAAATCCCCCCCGCGGCGTCCTTTATGCGGCACCCTTCATCTGTTATAGTCCGGCGTCCCATGAGGTCTAATTCCATGAATCGGCTCAACACCATGGCTCAACATCACACTTATCGTAAGTCGCGTCGCACCTCGCCACGGGTCCCGGCCATCACCGAATGCCTGGAGAATCGCCTGCTGCTGACCAGCAACGTCTCCGGCACACTCTATCGGGATGTCGATCTCGACCGGATCAATACACCTGGCGTGGATCAGCCCATTCAGGGCTGGACCGTTTACCTCGACAACAACCTGAACGGCGTCATCGACGACGCCGAACCGACCACCACGACCGACCAGTACGGCGTGTACCAGTTCAGCGACCTGCCGTTGGGCACGTATGTCCCCCGGCTGGTGCTGCCCGTCGGCTGGCGCATGAGCACGCCCGGGTTCGACTATATAGCGACCACGGTCGATGGGATTGCGGATTCCGTCGGCAACGATTTCGGCGTGACCCCGACCGTCCAGATCACCGGGACTGTTTATGACGATGCCAAGGGATCCGGCACGCGCGACATCACCAGCGTGGGTGTCGCCGGCTGGACCGTCTACCTCGACGCCAACAACAATGGCGTATTGGACGCCGGCGAGCAGAACGTCGTCACCGACGCGCAAGGCGAATACGTCTTCGACAATCTCCCCGCCAACAACTATACGGTGCGCCTTGTGCCCCAGGGTGGCTTCCGCATCACCGGCCCGGCCTCGCAAACCTATAGCGCCAATGTGCCGGCCGGTTCGTTCTGGCGCAACAGCGACTTTGGCATCACCGCAACAGATGCGATCACGGGCTCGGTCTTCATCGACGGCAACGCCAACGGCATCTTCGACTCGGGCGATCTCAACCTGCCGAACTGGACCGTGTTCATCGACACCAACAACAACGGCGTTCTCGATCCGACCGAGGTCTCGACGAAGACCGACGTGAACGGGGATTATTCTTTCCCCGCCCTGGTCAACGCCGTCGCCTATCCCGGCACTTTCACCTTCCACCTCCGCGTCAATGCCCCGGCGGGATGGACCATCACCCAGCCGATCTCGCAGTCCTATGACCAGGTGATGCAGGCCGGACAGTTGCTGGGCAGCGAAGTCTTCGGCCTCCGGCCGGCAGCGACGTCCGTGGGAGTCTCAGGGAAGATCTTCCAGGACACCAATCGCGACGGCACTCAGCAGCTCAGCGAACCTGGCCTGGCCGGTTGGATCGCGTATGTCGACGCCAATCAGAACGGCGTGCTCGATCCCGGCGAACCGATGACCTGGACCGATGCCTCCGGCAACTACCAACTGCCGCCGCAAGTGCCGGGGAATATCCGCGTCTCTTTCGTTATGCCCACGGCCGACTGGTACTCGACCAATGCGCCGGCCGGATACATTGACGTGATTCCCAATACTGCCGGCGACGTGCTGGTCGCCGGAACGAACTTCGGGCTGTCACACACCAACGTCGGGCGGATTTCAGGCGTGGTGTTCCAGGACAGCAATCTCAACGGCGTGCAGGATGCCGGCGAAATCGCAGTGGCCGGGGCAACCGTCTACCTTGGCGCCGTCGCCAGCACCACGCCTCACGTCACCACCGACGTCAATGGCAACTACGCCTTTGCCAATCTGGCGGCCGGAACCTATACGGTCGCTGTCGACACCACCACGGTCGGCACTGGCAACGAGCGTGCTTCGACGCGCTGGAACGGAGCTTACAGCGTCACCGTTGGCAACGGCACCGTGCTGGCACAACAATCTGCAACAGGGCCTGGCGAAGTCCGCACCATCACGCTTCCCGACAACCGTTCGAACGTGGCGAATAGTTTCGGCCTGACCCCGAACTTCGCGGTGACCGGGTCCGTCGTGTTTGATTCCAACGGCAGTGCGTCGTGGCCACCCACAGTCCCAGGCGCAAATCTCCCCGGCTATGACGAGGGCGAGTCGTTTCTCGCCGGTTGGTCCGTCTTCGGAGACCTCAATCAGAACGGTGTTGCCGATGCCGGCGAGCCGACGGCCGTTACCGACGCGCAAGGCTACTACTACCTCGTCTATCCGTTCAGAACCCTGACCTCGCAGACGCCGATTGTCATCGACTTCACCGGCCACACCGATTACCTGGGCAATGCTGAAACATGGATTCCGACGACTGTTGAACCAGCCCAGGTTCCGGCTGGATTGGCGGACATTCCTTATCTCATGGTCCAGCCCAATCAACTGCTGACGGATTATCGCTTCTTCGTCCAGCCGATGGCTCCGACCTTTCTCATGGGCCAGATATTCAATGACGTCAATCGCAACGGTTTCTTTGACGCCGGCGACACGCCGATTTCCGATGTGAAGATCTACGTTGATGTAAACGGCAACGGGACGTTCGACACCACCGAGCCTTTTATCTACAGCGACGCATCTGGCCAGTACCTGTTCCACTACAACAACATGGCCTTGCCGTACAACTTCAACTTCCCCCCTCCCTTCCCTACCCCCCTTCCGGACCAAGGCATCCTCACCGGCAAGTATAATATTCGCGTGGCCTACGATCCGACGCTCTGGCAGCCGATCACGCCGATCGCGGCTGACCGGATCACCACCGTCAATGCGGTCGTGCCCGAGTACCCGCTCGCGGGCGTGTTCTTCGGGCTTGAAGCCGTGTCCGGTGTCACAGGAACGGTGTTCAGTGACCCCAACGCCAACGGCGTGCATGATCGCACCGAAACCGGACAACCGGGCGTCACCGTCTACCTCGACGCCAACAACAACGGCCACCTCGACACCGGCGAACAGACAGCCATCACCGATGCCACCGGCAAATACGTTTTCTACCAGGTTCCGCTGGGTCACACGGTCGTTCGCGAGAACGTGCCGGGCGGATACCGGCAGACCCGAGCCGCTGGCGGCCTTGCTGTCAACGTCACCCGCGGCCGGATCGCAAGCGTGTCCGACATCGGCAACAGCAGTTCCGGGCTGATCCGCGGCCAGGTGTTCTATGACAACAACCGGAACGGCGTGCAGGATCCCAACGAGCCGGCCCTCGCTGGCGCTGATGTCTACCTCGACACCAACCGGAACGGCCACTTCGATCAAGGCGAGCCGCTGGTGCAGACAAACTGGGCCGGCAAATACCTGTTCGACGGCCTGGCGCCGCGGACGTATCGCGTGGGCACCGTCTGGGCAACCAATTATCATCCATCCAGAGGCGCTTCGTTCGCCGACGTCGTCGTTGGCTTTGCCCAGCCGGTTGATGCCCCGCTCCTGGGCAATCTGCCCCGGCCGCGCGTGTCCGGCTATGTATTTGAGGACCGCAACCGCGACGGAATACGCCAGGGCAAGGAGCCGATGCTTGCTGGCGCGGTTGCCTACGTCGACCTGAACAACAACGGCCGGCTCGATGGCGACGAGGATTTCGTTGATATCGGCCTGAACGGCAAGTACTCCTTCGTCCTTCCCGGTGCCGGGACCTACACCATTCGCGTTATCCCGCCCATCGCGAACATGACCTACACCAAGCCGACTGCCAAGAAGTACACGCTCAACCTCAAGACCGGCCAGGTTGCGACGAACCTGATCTTCGGCCTGACGAAAATATCCAACAAGTAACAAGTTGGACCCGGCTCATCCTCTCGCGGATGAGCCGGGTCCATTGTCTTCTTACCAATCGCCTGCGACTCGCAAGCCGGTTCACTTCTTGTGGACGAGCTTGGAAACAACCTTTGATACAACCTTCGAGACCAGCTTCGCGCTGGCCTTCACCTTGGCTGTCGATTTGGCCGACGCAACCTTGCCCGAGGTGGTCGTGGTAGTGTCGGTCGTCGTGGATCCGGTCGTACCAGAATCGTCGTCGCCGTCACCGCCTCCGCCGAACCCAAATCCGCCGCCATGGCCCTCATGCCGGCCGCCAAAACTCTCACCGCCACCCTGGTTGGGCAGGGTCGTGGCATTGCCATTGGCGTCGACCGTCACGGTCACGAAGCGCGTGTGGGTGTGGCCCTGGCTGTCGGTTACCGTGGTGCTCAGCGTGACGCTGTAAAGCGTCGTGCCGTTGGCCTCGGTCAGCACGTTGACCGTCTGGGTCGGGTCAATGGCCGTGGTCACGCCAGCGGCCGTCGCCAGTGCCTGCAGTTCCGACTGGACCGCCGGCAGGATGGGCGAAGTCAGCGCACCAAACGTCGTGGTCGAATGAGTTCGGAGGCTGCTGAGCTTTCCGGTCGCATCGACGGTGACCGTGGTCGTGGTTCCGGTGGCCGCGAACCTGACCGAGTACAACGTCACGCCATCAAGCGTCTGAACGCTGACGTTCTGAGTTGAGGTGGGGTCCAAAGCCGTTGCGCCGGCCGGAGCCCCCGCGTTCAGACCGGCCTGGATCGCGGCGGGAATGACGCTGAAGGGAAGATTCTGATTGCCGACGGGGTTACCGAGGGCGTCGACGGAAATGGTCGTTCCCCGGTCCATCCAGCCATGCCACCAACCGGCGGTGCCTGTGGACGCCGACGGGCTTAGATTGACCGAGTAGGTTGTGGCGCCGCCAGAGGTCGTGGTGACGTTGACTGTCGTGGTGGCAGTCGGTGCTGTCAGCCCGAGGGCCGTGGCGATGGCGGTGATCTCGGCCGTCGCCGCGGCATTGCTGTCCGTTCCGGTTCCGCTGAGCACAGCCCAGGTGGTTGTGCTCTGGGTCGGGGCGGTAACGGGATTGCCGTTCTGGTCAACGGTGTATTGCGTGACCGTGCCGGTGCCGTTGAGCGTGACGATGTACTCCTCGATGCCGTTGACATTCTTGAGTGTTACCGGCTGCGTGGGGGCCAGCTCTTGCCCGGAAAGCGTATCAAGCTCTGTTTGTACCGCCGTCGGAGTCAGACTGAACTGGATCGTGTTGCCGAGCGGGCCGGGTCCTCCGCCACCGTGCGGGCCGAACCCGCCGAACCCGCCACCACCGAATCCGAATCCACACAACAGTTGGCGACCCTCAAGATTCTCCAGCCCGAACGACGGAATGCTCCGTGCGATCGAACCTGCCTGCAAACGTTTTCGCGCGATTGATGATCTGAACATAGACATCTCCTGAGTATTGACCTGATTTATGCTAGGCGCCCGTCGGGTGCCATGAGGTGCGATTGCCAGGAAGCACGCGCTCGCCTGCATTCGCACCGTTCGTTTCTGTGGATAAGTGGCCGCCGTCGGGGGGAGCAGGGGACAGTTGCGACTCGCGTATTCTCTGCATGATCCTCCGCGCCAGCCCCGCAAGCTGCTCCCTGGACAACCCGGCATCGGCGGCCCGTCGTCCAACCAGTCCCATGCGTTGCTTACGTGTAGAGGTCATTGTCATTACCTTTAAAAGCGGCGATGCCGGCCAAAACCACCGCCGGGGAATGGCCAGCCGTAGCCGTACCCGCCTCCGCCGTTGCCCGTGCCCGTGCCCGTGCCCGTTCCTGTTCCAGTACCGGTGCCTGTTCCAGTGCCAGTTCCCGTGCTACCCGATGAGGAACCACCCGAGGTCGTGCCACTGGTCGTGGTCGTTGTGGAAGAGGGTGTATAGGTTGCCAGATCGGCGGCCAGCAGATCCGCCACGGGCGATCCGCGGCCGGTGACCAGGTCGTATCCGGCCCCGGCCGAGTAGTAACCGTTGTTTCCCGTGACAATGTCGTGGAAGTTCGATGAAGGCGCCGCGTAGATTCCCTTCAATGCCGTTTGGCTGTCGAGCGAGCCCAGGCCGCCGGCTTCACGCGCCTGATCGGCCAGTGCCAGCAGGGCGGCCCACGCCGGTGCGCCGGCACTGGTTCCGCCCACCGTCTGCCAGCCAACCACGCCCGAGGACGCGGTCGAGTCATAGACCGAGAAACCCGTGTTGGGGTCGGCATTGAAGGCAACATCCGGAGATGACGTCTGGTTTGTCTCGTAGAGTGAGTAGCCGCCGCCTGAGAGGCTCCACGCGGTTTCGTTCAGGTAATTGCCGGCCGAATCAACTTTGAGCGTCGTGCCGCCGACTGCGATGACATTCGGCGAAACGGCCGGCCATTCGGCGCCTGCTCCGGAGTCGCCGGACGCCGTGACGAACGCAACACCGCCCGCGATGCCGGAACCGCCGATGTGGCCGCTGGGCGTGGTGAAGTACTTGTCATAGCTGGTCTCGCCGCTGAATTCGCTGCCGCCCCAGCTCATCGACACGGCGACGACTCCCGCCTGTTTGCGGGCATAGTCAACGGCGGCCATGAGGTCGCTGACACTGGCGGACGCGGCCTCGACCAGCAGGATGGTTGCCTTGGGCGCCAGCGCGTGTGCCCACTCCACGTCCAGCGAGATTTCCTGTGCCCAGCCTGCGTCGGCCTTTACGCGCGAATTCATCTTGTATTTCGTAAGCGCGAACTGCCCCGCACTATTCGTGTCACTCAGGCCAAACGCCTTATCGAACGCCTTGAGGTCATTGACGATGGTGGGTGCGTCGTACGCGTCCACAATCGCGATGGTCTGGCCCGACCCATCGGCCTTGATTGTCTGGCCGGCGGAGGTGTAGGTAATCTTGTCGTAACCGTACGCGTGTGTAATCTGCGTCGGTGACAGCCCGCTTGGGCTGGCTGACAGAAGCTGGCGCGCCTCCAGCGGCTGAAGATCGAACTGTGATTGATGGGTCGGTCGCTTGCGTTTCATGGCTTTCTCCTTTTTAGTGCCTGTGCAGCAGTGGTATTTGCATGTAAGTGGCCGCCAACACGGGCAGGGGGGGACAGCGGCACGGTTGTTCGTCGTTGGTACGTATGCGGCCGGCAACTCATGACGACCAACCGGAATTCTGTCCCCTCCTCCGCCGGCTTCTGGCCATATACTCTCGGAACAATGCGCTGAATTGACTCAATAATGAGTTCCGGCGAAACAGACACGATGCCGGTGCGGTCGTTAGACGTGGACAATCTCAGTGTCAGTCGTATACAAATGAAGCTTGAGATGCAATTGCATTGACGGACTGTAATCTGCGGAGTGGTGAACATGACGCCAATCGTTAATCGATTGACGCAGCTCGGGTTGGGCGCGGTCGGAACCAGCGGCAGGTTGGCGCTGCGCCCCTATGCGGGCGAAGATCCCGCCGACGACAGCGATCGTTCGCTCCTGCAGCAATACGTGGCGACCAGTTCGGAGCAGGCTTTTTCGCAGATCGTCTATCGCCACTCCGGCTGGGTCTATCACACCTGCCGTCGCAACCTGCGCGATGTTCATCTGGCGGAGGACGCGACCCAGGCCGTTTTTCTTCTCCTGTCGCGCAAAGCCGCATCCATCAAAAGCGAGACGCACCTGGGCGGCTGGCTGTTCCAGGCATGCCGTTATGTCCTGGCCGATATCCGCAAGAGCCAGGCCCGCTACGTGCATCGCCGGAATCTGGCTTGCGACCTCAGCCTGCAGCGGGCCGCGTCCGTGCAGCGACTCGAGGCCGACCCCGACCCCGTGTTGTCGGCGGCCGTCGACGAGGCCATCGCGGGCCTGCGCGAGAACGACCGCCAGACCATCCTCATGCACTTCTATGAAGGCATGACCCTGCGGCAGATGGCGGCCAAGCTGGCGATCACCCGCGAAGGTGCGAAGAAGCGAGTCATGCGCGCCCTCGCCCGGTTGCGCGGACGGCTGGCCGGCAGGGTTCACACCGCGGCCAGGGGCACGATTCTGCCTGTCGCCGCGCTCGTGCTTCTGCTGCGGACTCGCGCCGCTGAAGCAGCGCCCGCCGATTTTGTGGCGGCCACGGCCAGGTCCGTCACGGTCCCCGGCCTCTCATCGACATTTGCGGAGATCGTCGCCGAAAGCGTGCGGCGCTCCGCGGTTCGCGGCACCGAGCGGCTCCTGACCCGGCTCGCGCTGACCGCCTTGAGCCTGTCGCTGCTGACCGTCGCCAGCATGCCGTTCCGGTCGTTCCGCAACGGGAGTGAACCGACGGCCCTGGCCGGGACTGTCGCGCGTCCCGGCAGCTCCGCCAGCCAATCCCGCTCCGTCAAGGGATTAACGGCATCAGCCGCATCGTTGGCGGTCGATGACATCAATCCAGGGTTGCCGTATGAACGGCCTATCGAGCTGGTGTCCACGTCCCCGCTCCTGCTCGATGTCGATCCGTCGCCCGCCAGGCCGGAGATGCCCGCCGCGCACGCGCCGGCCAGGGTCCTGGCCCTCGGGTCGGCGTCCACAGTATTATCCACAACGTCTACTAATGTTGCTGGCACCTCGGCGGTGATGACTGCGGCCATTCCGGCGACCCCCGCCGTGTCGCCGTTGCCTCAGCGTGTAGCGGAGCCGCTCTGGCTCACGACGCCTCTCGTAGTCGCCGGCACGGCGCCGGCTTTGGGTTCGACGACCCCAACAGTCCCGATCCGGCCGCACACTCCGCCGCCGGGGTTTGACGATCATCGTCCGCCGGATCCGGGGGATGCGCACGCTCATCCCCAGCCCGCTGGTCCTGGCGGGCCGACGACGGTTGCCGACGGAACTTCATACTGGCACGGGCCGGATATGGCGCAGGTTGGCCCACTTCATCCGCGGCACGCAGACCCGGTTCCGGAGAACTATTTCGTTGTGCGATCGCCGGAGCCGCCGCCTCCAGGATCGGCGGACTGGGACTCGGGTTGGATGATGCCACCGCCCATGGCCGATTCATCTGGGAAAATGCCGCCGGCGCTTCGACTGGCGTATTCCGCGAACGGTCCGGTTCAAGTCCGAGGTGTCTATCAACCTGGGTCGCCGGCCGATGTCGGGTTTGTTGTTGATATTGAGCCCGGCGCGATGCATCCGGTGTCATTCATCCCGCCAACCGCCCACGGCAAGACCGTGGGCCGGGGCGATATTACCGGACTACCAGACGCCGCGGCGGACTGGGGGTTTATCGCGTCCGGCAAGCGCCGGCCTGACCTGGAAATCCTCGCCGGGATGGATCCCGAGTCGCCGGTGTTCGCAATGGATATGGAACGGTTTGCGGTGTGCCCCGACCTGGCTGCAGAGCCGGCCGCGTTGATGTCATCGTGGCGCTGGGACGATCTGATGCACTCCGCTGTCGATTCATTCACGCCCGACCTGGCGCTGGCTGCGGCCACCCCGTTGCACTTCGCCACGGAGACAGTGGTTGTCCCCGAGCCGACAGGAACAATCGCCCTTATGTTGGCATTCATCGCCTTGGGCGCGCGCCGTCGGCGGTAGCGCCGGGCACGTCACATCCCGTCCAATCAAGCCACCCTTTTATAATGGCCCCCGGCCCGTATTCTGCCGATTATTCTTTGCATAACAGTTTTGCGCCGGCGATGGATGTACCCGATGAAGTCGTTACAATTGTGCCAAGTGTCGGGATGTATGTTCGGGTCCGGCCAGTCAAACGAAAGGAATGGGCAACATGAAACTCGCACGTCAAGCCGCGGCCAGCACGGCCATTATCGGAGGGATCGTTCTGGTGGTCGTCATCGGTCTGGTTGCGTATTTCGCCAGCGACGTCTTCAGCACCAAGGTCGACAGCAAAGTCGATCAGATGACCAAGTGGACGCCGGAAAACATCGCCAAGGATCCGGTCAACTATCTCAACTTCTGCGAGAAGAAGATCAACGAGGCCGTGACCTCGCTCAAAGCCGACCGCATCTCGGTTGCCCAGAACAAGGCCAAACTCTCCGACATGAAGGACACCGCCGGGGCGAAGGTCCGCACCGGCGATAAGGTTCTGACCGAATTGAAGGCTCTGTATGAACAGGCTGAAAAGGACAATGCCTGGCCGGTGACCTACAACAACGAGAAGCGCGACAAGGACTGGATCAGGGCTTACATCATGAAGATCAGCAAGGAGACCGAGACGCAGCGCATCATTTTCACCAAGGTTGATGGCGGTCTGACGAAACTCGATGCCCAGGTCACCAAGATCGAAAAGGCGCAAGCCGACGCCTCAACCCAACTGGCCGATATCGCCGCGAACCGCGAGCTGCTCAAGGTCGCCAAGCTCACGGACGATCTCAAGGACCGTCTCGTGACCATGAACGGCGCCGTCCAGGGTGTGATCGACGTCGCCAGCGACAAGAGCAGCATGCCTTCGCTGGCCGATCTGACCGCATCCTCGACCCCGGCCGCCGACACCGCCGAGTTCGACAAGGTCATGGGCAAGATCAAGTAACTCCCGAGGGTGGCATGGGCAAGTACGCTTGCCCGTGCGACACGGGCAAGCGTAC
>JANYKD010000338.1 GCA_025361735.1 Phycisphaerales bacterium | reverse complement strand
CTTGGCCTTGAAAGCGCACAATTCCTCTGATTTCCCAGCGTTTTGCGCCACTTTTTTCGCGCTGAAACTAAAATCGCATAATGATGCGATTGTTCGGCCAAAATCACTGTTTTCGGCCAAGACAGTTTGCGGCGTAGCGTGCCACGCGGACGCGGCCCGGGCAGGGATGAGGACATGGCCAACGTGATCGCTTCGGGCACGGGCTTCATTGTCACCGAGGATGGCCTCGTGCTGACCAATCGCCACGTCGTCGCCAAGGGAAAGGCGTTCATGGTCATCCTTCCCGGCAACGTCCGCAAGAGTGCGGAGGTCGTCACCATCGATACCGAGCAGGACCTGGCACTGCTGCGAATCAAAGCGGAGGGAAAGTATCCGATTGTGGAACTGGCAGATGCCGTGCTTCCTAAGGAAGGCGCGGCCTGCTTCGTCATGGGCTATCCCATGCTCGACCGCATGGGCTCGAACATCAAGATCACGCAGGGCATTGTCTCCGGCGTGGCGCGCGCGGATGCGGCCGACATCCTGACCGATGCCAAGGTCAATCCCGGCAACTCCGGCGGGCCGCTCCTGAACGCGCACGGCCAGGTCATGGGCATCGTCACCATGAAGACCATCGTCACCGCCATGGAAGACAGCTACGGCATGGCGATCAGCAGCGTCCGCATCCAGAAATTCCTGGCCAAGAACAAGGTCGCCATCACGCCCGCTCGTCCGGGTGGCCAGGTTCTGAACGCGGAAGAAGTGGCGGCCAAACTCAAGCCGGCGACCGTCTGTATCCTCTCCGTCTCGCAAACCGCGCCCACGCCGCCCGTCCCGCCCAAGTGACACCGGGCACTTGCGCACATTCCAAGAATTCTCGCCAATCGGGCGGGCCGTGCTTCTGCCCGGCCGGGATGGCTGCCCCGCGCCAACGGCCGGAGAGAAGCTGCGGTCAGCCCGAGCGCGCGCGAATTTTCCCGCGAAGTTTCCCATTGTTCCTCGCCCGCCGCGCAGTACAATCCTCCGCTTCGTTGCCACGCAGTCGAGGTCCAATGCCCCAGAGTGTTTCTGAGCAGCAAACCCGGCCGGAGATCATGGGAGCGTATCGCATCGAGCGAACGCTTGCCGAGGGTCGAACATGGCTAGCCCGAGCTGCCGGGGGCCGGAGCGTGGTGCTGAAATCGATGCCCGACGAATGCCTGGACGCCGGCCACCTGCACGCCGACATTCGCGATCGCTTGGAACGCATCCGCGAACTGGCTCATGTGGGCGTTGCCAATCTCTATGGCGTGGAGCGCGATGGTCCCCTGGCTTTTGCCGCATGGGAATATGTCGAGGGCCGCACGCTCGAACAATATCTTAAGCAACCTCGGGGTCTGGCCGTCCGGCGTGTGGCCCACGAACTCGTAGCCAGCGTTCAGTCGCTGCATTTGCTGGGCCTGAGCCACGGGGCGCTGCACGATCGCAATGTGATCATCACGCCAACCGGCGCCGTTCGCCTGACCCACCTCAGCCCGCTCCTTTACCTGGATCCGGATGTCGATGTGCAGGGCTTGCTGGATCTGCTGCCGCAACTTGGCTGCCGCGATGAGATCGCCGACCTTGACTGCAATGCCCCGCTGCGCGAACTGTCGCTGCGTGTGCTGGCCTGGTCGAAGGAATCACGATGCGCGTTCCCCCCGCAAATGCCCAGCGAACATGCCTCGCGCTGGAACCAGCGGCACACGTCGCTGCTTGGGGCGGCCATCGCGGCCGCGGTTGCCATCGGCGCCGCCGGGTTTGCGGCGTGGCATGCCGGATCGGGTTCGTCCGCCAATCAACCGCCTCCCGCGCCGGCCGGTGCTAACGAGCAGACTCCTCCGCCGGCCGAGCCGTCTGCGGACGTCAGCGACATGCCGGCTCGCAAATCGGGAGGCCGCCTGTGAGTCTTGTCAGCCGTCTGCTCGACCCGACTCTCGTGGAGCATCTCAATCACATGCAGGTTTCGGCTCGCAGCGTGGTGCAGGGTAGCGCCATCGGCCAGCATCGCAGCCCGGTCAAGGGCGCCAGCGTTGAGTTTCGCCAGCACCGTTTCTATGTGCCCGGCGATGAGCCCCGCCGTCTCGACTGGCGCGTTCTCGCCAGAACCGATCGTCCCTACGTGAAGGAGTATGACGAGGAAACCAACCTGCGCTGCGTGATCGCGCTGGACACTTCGGGCTCGATGGCCTACGAAGGACAACACGGCTCCAAATTCGATTACGCCACCCGCCTGGCGGCCGCCCTTTCGTACCTCATGCTCAGCCAGGCCGAGAGTGTGGGCATCGCGATTTGCGGGCAGTCAATGGGCCCGTTCGTCGTGCCGCATTCATCGACGCACCAGCTCGCCCGGATCATCGATGCTCTGGAAATGGCCGCCCCGGCGGGTCCCTCGGGCATCGCCCGTGCGATCCATGACATCGCCGAGCAGATGGAACGGCGGTCGCTGGTCATCATCCTTTCTGATTTCTTCCTGTCGCTCGAAGACCTGTGCAAGAGTCTCGCCCACCTGCGCCACGAGCGGCATGAGGTCCTGGCCATTCAGGTGGTGGACCGCCACGAGGAGGATTTTCCCTTCCAGACCTGGTGCCGATTTCGCGGCCTTGAGGGCGAATCCCCCCGTGTCATCGAGCCGGCGATGGCCCGCCGGGTGTACCTGGAAAGCTTCCGCCGCCATCGCCGGCTGTTGCTGGAAGCGGCCCTGGGGTTGCGTGTCGAGTTCCAGGAGATTGTCACCGATCGTCCTCTGCTGGATGCGATCCGGCTGCTGCTGTCCCGCCACAACCAGCGGCAGTCGCACCAGAAGTGAAGCGTGGTGCGGATGCGTACGGGCTTGCTGAAGGTCAACGACAGTCAGCCGGGAGAATCATCTGGCCCTTCCTGCAATCCAGTGAGGGCAACCTGCTGTGCGTGGTTCTTCGCGGGTCGAGGTAGCGCCGCGCATGTGCGATGCCGGAGCAGGGACCACGTTCCCAATGTGTTGTTAGGCTGAAACAGATCAACCTCACGCAATCGTTGCTTGCTACCGGGAGACGAACAGTGAATATCAAGTTGTTGCTGATACTCGCATTGCTTTGTGTTGCGGGAAGGGCCGTCTCGGCTCAGGTGAGTATTTTTCCCCAGGGGGACTTCAAGAATCCAGGTGCGAATACCGAGTGGGTCGAGAGGTTCAATATTCCGCAGAACCAGGAATTCCAGGTTGTCTCGGAAAAAGGCAGGTCCTGGTTGCGGATCGAAAACCGCGATCCGGGACGTCAGGTCGACTCGGTGCATGCCTACGTGAAAGTCACCCCGCAAATCGCGGCCCCGACCATCTCCGTGCGCCTGAGGGCCACGAACCTGAAACCCGGCAAAGAAGGCTGGCACGACGCCCGCGTGGCGATGAGTTTTGAGGGAGTTTCATCCGGTTATCCTCCGCAGGTGCCTGAATTGAGGGCCGACTCCGACTGGGTGACGCAGACGGTGGAGCTGAAGGTGCCCAAGGGGGCAACCCGCCTGAACATCCAGCCCGCGCTGTTCCGTTGCACGGGCGTGTTCGAGATCGCCGACCTCACGATCACGCCGCACCTGGTGGCGTCGACGCAGTTGGCCGACGCCGTGCTGCTTCCCGGCAACAGCCTGGACTGGGACAAGACGAAGGTCATCACGGTGAACGCCAGACGGGCGCAGGTGACTCTCGATGGCGTCTGGCGCTTCATCCCGGCCACCGAGGGAAGCGATGTTCCGGCCAAGGTCGGGTGGGCGTATCTCAAGGTTCCTGGCTCATGGCAGAGTTCCCAGGGCCGACGTTCCGATTTCCTGGCCGTCGGCGGCGGCCCACAGTGGGACCTGTATGATGGGGCATTGGTGTCGCGGGCCTGGTACGAGCGGCAGGTGACCATCCCGGCGGAATGGCAGGGCCGAGTGATCAGCCTGCGTTTCGACCGCGTATGCACGGACGCGATGGTCTATGTCAACGGCACGCAGTGCGGGAAGATCGCCTGGCCGTGGGGCTCAGTGGATATCACCTCAGCGGTAAAGCCCGGGCAAAGGGCGGATATTCGGGTACTGGTGGCGGCCATCGCGGATGCGGAAAAGGTGGGGACATTCTGGCAGAACGCACTGAGCGACACGGTCTCCTTCTCGTCCGCCCGGCTGAAGACGCGCGGCCTGACTGGTAGCGTCGTTCTGGAAAGCCGCGCCTCGGAGGCACGGATCACCGATGTTTTTGTCCGCACGTCAACCCGGAAGAAGGACGTCGCCGTGGACGTGGAGTTGAGCGGCATCAAAGCGGTGGGGCCGGTGCAGATCATTGCGGACATGCTCAACGAAAAGGGCGATGTAGAGAAGAATTTCACGGCCGAGGCGGCGGCAGAGGCCAGGGAGACGCAGAGCCTGACTCTCTCCTGGCCCTGGGCCGACCCGCGTCTGTGGGATGTGGGCCAGCCCAACCTGTACACGCTGCGGCTGACCGTCAAGGGCGCGGGCCTGGATGACCAGTACAACCAGGGATTCGGCTTCCGCGAGTTCTGGGCGGAGGGACGCAAATTCTTCCTCAACGGGACCGAGATCCACCTGCGGCAGGGGTGCTTCTTTAATGGGCCGCGTACGCAGATGGGGGACAATTTCTCTGAGATGGGAGAGGAGACTGTTGATACCCGGGGCGATGCCGCCGACTCGGGGCGGAATCTCGATGACGCCGATCGCAAGGGATACCTGGTGGCGCAGTATGTCCTCAACGCCAACAAGTACATGATGGGTTCGAGGGGGCAAGGAACTTGGGAGCAGAACCGGCCGCGCGCGATGGAACGTGCCGCCGTGTGGATGCGTCACTACCGCAACCACCCGTCCGTGGTCATGTGGATCGCCGGCATGAACTTCTTCAACAACGCGGTGGACGCGGATCCGCGCTACCTGGGCCGCCGTGGTTGGGATCAGAACGACGCGCGCTGGCAGCGCCTCATGGTTGCCGGCCAGGAGATGTGCGACGGGCTCAAGAAACTTGACCCCACCCGGGTCTATTACAGCCACGCGGGCGCGTACACGGGTGATGTCTATACGATGAACTGTTACCTGGACCTCATCCCGCTCCAAGAGCGTGAGGAATGGTTGAGCGAATGGGCCAGGAGCGGCGAGATGCCCGTTTCCATGGTCGAGTTCGGCACGCCCATGGACTGCACGTTCCGGCGGGCGCGCGAAGGCTTCACCAGCAACATCACCAGCGAGCCATTGCTGACCGAATACGCTGCCATCTATTTTGGCACGGACGCGTATGCTTCCGAGGAGCCCAGGTACCGCAAGTACCTGCATGACCTGTTCCGTGGCGGCATGCTCTACGAAAGTTCCGAGAACCGCCTGGATGAGTACGCAAACAACCACAAGATCCAGCAGCTCTATCGCACCAATACGTGGCGCAGTTGGCGGACGGCCGGACTGCCGGGCGGCTTGCGCACCTGGTCGTGGATGCAGGATGCGCTCAAGGAGGTTAACGGCCCGACATTGGCGTGGATTGCGGGCCCCAAGGAGGCCTACACCGCCAAGGATCACCACTTCAGTTCCGGCCAGAGGATCGAGAAGCAGATCGTTCTCATCAACGATACTCGCCAACCTCAGAACTTCACCGCCACCTGGACCGCCACGGTGGGCGGACAGCAAGTGGACAAGGGCGAGTTGCAGGGCAGCTTGGCGGTTTCGGAGATCCGATTCCTTCCCCTCCAGTTCACCTCACCCGCTCAGGAAGCCGGTGGCAAGGCGGATGGTCAGATCACGCTCACGGCGACTATCGGCCAGATCAAACACCAGGATACGTTTACGTTCCGGGTCTTTGGCGAGGACAAGACGGGCGGCGGCCAGATCGCTGTCGTCGATCCGAACGGCGCGTCGAGCAAAATGCTCGGAAACCTGGGCTATGCGACGCAAGCCTGGAATGGCGAAGCAGTGCCGTTGGTGGTGATCGGGCGCAATGCGTTGAGGGACAACGCGACGGTCGCTGCCAGGCTGGAGCCCTATGTGCGGGCTGGAGGCCGGGCTCTGATCTGTGCGCAAGATCCCGAATGGATGGCACGGTCTCTCGGGTGGCGGGTGTGCCCGCAGGTGAGCCGGCGCGTCTTCCCCATCAGTTCCGCCGCCACAGCCGGCGTCGACGCCGAAGACCTCCGCGACTGGTCCGGCAACAGTGCCTTGATTGACGCTTACCCCCAATACGTGGGGAATTACCTCAGAGGCAACGAGAGAGAGCAACCCTACGCCGGGTGGCACTGGGGCAACCGCGGCGGGGTCAGCAGTGCTGCCATCGAGAAACCCCACCGCAGCGGCTGGCGTCCGCTGCTCGAATGCGAGTTCGACCTGGGCTACACGCCACTGATGGAACTGGACTATGGCCAGGGACGGCTGCTGCTCTGCACGCTGGACCTGGAAGACCATGTGGCGGCGGACCCGGCGGCACGGCGGTTGGCTGGGCGAATCGTGGACTACGCAGCGCATGCGCCGCTGTCTCCCCGGGCGGCCAAGGTGGAGTATGTCGGCGGGGCGGACGGGGCGGCGTGGCTGGACCGGATCGGCGCGAGCTACCAGCGGTCGGCCAGGCTGAACGCGGAGGCGGCGCTGCTGCTGATCGGGCCGGATGCGACGCTCGATGCCGCGGCGCTCAGCGCCTACCTCGAAAGAGGTGGCAAGGCGTTCTTCCTGCCGCGCTCGCAGGCAGAAGGGTGGCTGGGCACTACGTTGAAGCCGGCGGCCGCCCAGTTTGCCGGGTCGCTGTCAGCGCCGGCGTGGCCGCAGGCTCGTGGCCTCAGCGCCTCGGATCTTCGCTGGCGCAGCTACCTGAATACTCCTCCCTGGGTGCTCAGCGCTGGCGCGGAAATCGGGGCAGACGGACTGCTGGCCCGCAAGACGATGGAAAAGGGCGTGGCGATCTTCTGTCAGGTGGACCCGGATTGTTTCCACGCCGAGGAGAAGACCTATTTCCGCTACACGCGCTGGCGTGCCACCCGCACCGTCGCCCAATTGCTGGCCAACTTGGGTGCCAGTTTCGAGGTGGACAGCCGGATCTTCCATCCGCTCGATACCTGGGCTCTTAGCCTGGACGGGGCGTGGCAGATGCAAGTTACGCTGCAGATGGCGCCCGCTGCCAGTGAGGCCGCCGCGCCTCCCGATCCTGGCATCACCCCGGCCGCTCAAAAGCTGCTCGCGGAATTCATGTCGGCCGACGGATGGACGCCGGTGACGCTGCCCCAGATGCTTCCGTTTTTCAAAGACAACGACGGCGAGGCGGTATTCCGCAAGGAAATCAGCATTCCGGAGAATGAGGCGGGCAAGGACATGATTCTCTCGCTCGGCACGCTCAGCGACTTTGACAATGCCTGCTTCAACGGCGTGGAAGTGGGCCGCACGGGCATCACAACCGCCAAGGGGTCACAGACAGATCGCGCCTATGTGGTGTCGGGGAAACTGGTAAAGTCCGGTAAGAATGTGATTGCCGTGCGGCTTTTCAATCGCTTCGGCCCCGGCGGCTTCGCAGGCAAGCCGGGCTTCTCGATGGGACCGAACGGCGATCGGTCGGGGCGCCAATCCTCCGGCCCGCGAGTTGGCTTATGTCCCTGAGTCTCAGGCCCCAGGGCGCACAGTCTCTCAACTATTACTATCCCGATTACCGCACCGACTTCCATATGGGAGGTAATCCCTACCGCTATTACCGGTGGTAGGATGACGGCGGCCTTGGTGCGCAGCGCGCGCCTCCGGGACGAGGGCACGCGCAACCTCGTGGCGGCAGCAGTAAACGCAGGGGCCAGACGGTTGATCGCCCAAAGCATCTCCTTCATCTATGCCGACGGAGCCAAGCCCCATCAGGAAACCGATCAACCTTTGCCGCTAACGCATCCGGTCTATGGAGAAGCGGTTCAAGGCGTCATGAGTCTGGAACGACAAGTGATTGAAGCGCCTCTCGACGGGATCGTCCTGCGCTACGGATTGCTCTATGGACCTGGAACCGGCTTCGATGGTCCCATTGCTCCGGGGTCCGTTCATGTTGACGCTGCCGCCAAGGCTGCTGAACTTGCCGTCACGCATGGCCCAAGCGGGATCTACAATGTCGCCGAAACGGATGGAACCGTGTCGAGCGAAAAGGCCATACAAGCATTCGGGTGGAACGCTGGCTGGCGATTTGGGAAATAGGAGCTGAGATATCAAACACCGTTTCCCGGTGGTACGAATCGCTCCTGGGCCGGCAAATATCCAACGAAAAAAGCCCTTGATACAACTTCGCTTATATCAAGGGCTTCCGTTTCAATCGGGGTGACAAGATTTGAACTTGCGACCTCTTGGTCCCGAACCGCATCGGCAAATCGTGACTTCCTGCAACTTACGCTGAAAACAGCCTCTTACAAGAGGCCAGATCTCAATAAAACGCACCAAATGGGGCTAAATACAGCCGCAAAAGTGTAGTGTAAAGTGTAGCCCTAGCTCGCTTGGTCTTGCCAAGCGATCAACGCTCGGAACGCCCAAACCCTACACTTCTACACTCTTGACGGTTGCCGCACTGGCTGCGATCCTTATATCCTGCGACCCACGGGTTGGCAATCCTCGGTCGCGTGAACGGTCATGATCTCTGCCGCGTGACCGGCTCACGCAGTCCTACGGACCAAGACGATCTTGAAGAGCCCTTTGAGGATCGCTGTCGCCGGCGCTCGAATAGGCCGGAAATCACCAGATCGTACACTGGTGCCCAGATCGTGTAGCTGAAGCGTTTCCATGCGTTGGTGTTCGAGATCATGCGATGCAGGTGCAGTTCACGAGCGATCTGGGCCACCGTGACGGCGAGCCAGTTGCCTTTTGGCCCACCTGAGAACTATTTTCGGCAAATCAGCAGCGGTGAGGCGAGGTATTAGAGAGAGCCATGCCGTCGCCGACACCAGAATCCGATCATGCCGTCTTTCTACGCCTCTGCGCGGAGCATCACGGAGCGTTGCAGGCCTTTGTCCGCTCGCTGCTCGCCTCGCGCGAGGAGGCGACGGAGGTGATGCAAGAGATGCTGCTGGTGTTGTGGCAGACATTTGACCAGGTGGAGGAATTTCGGCCCTGGGCCTTCGGTGTGGCCCGGAACATGGTGCTGCGCCATTTGCGTGCTCAAAAGCGGGACCGGCATGTGTTCAGCGAGGATCTGGTGCATCAGCTCGCCGACGATGCTACGGCCCTGGTGGAGCGTCACGCGGGGCATCGCGAGGCCCTGGAGGAATGCCTGAACAAGCTGCCCGCCACTCAACGCCAGCTTGTGCTCACGGCCTACACGAAGGGAACTCGCATAGATGATCTGGCCCGCGCCGCGGCCAGACGCCGATGGCGCTCTACAAGATGCTGCACCGCATCCGGCAGGCTTTGCTCGAGTGTGTTCAACGCACGCTGGCCAGGGAGGAACCCGCATGAACACGGACCTGATTGATCTCATCCAACGCCGTCTCTCCGGCACGCTGACTGAGGACGAGGCGTCCGAGCTTCAGGCGGTGCTCACATCGGACGCGGAACTGCGTCGTCTTTACCTCGACCACATGAACCTGGATGCCGCCCTGGCCTCCAAGGCCGCGAGTGATGAGGCGACGCGCGAGTTGATCGTCTCTCCAGCAACCCGCACGGGGTCACGCTGGTTCCAATGGCGTCCGCTCGCGGCGGCGGCGGGGCTGGTCCTTGGGTTGTTCGGCGCATCGCTGGTGTACGGGTTCGCCGCTCAGCGGCAGGCAAAGACGCAGTTTCCGCAGGTGAAGACGCAGATTCTGTTGATGGAGGGTTTTGAAGAAATGGCAATGCCGCGTGACCGCAGCTTTCCAAGACGAGTCGGCGTGTGGTCCGGCGATCTTCTGGCCCCACAGGGCGCAGTGAACAATGTGATCCCCCCGGAGGGCCAGCACATGGTGTTGCTTCCTCCCGTAGACAAGAGGAAGTTCAGCTATGCCTCCCGCTTCCTGAATGTGAGCGCGCTGACGGCTGGCGGGCCTTCGCAATCGCGTCAAGTTGAGGTCACAGCGCGGTTTTGCGGGGCATCGCCGGATATACAGGATCGATTCCAGATTCGTCTGGCGGCCTTCGCGGAGGATATCGCCGGCGCGCGTGCGATCTGGTTCGGCGGAAATCTCGATGAGCAGGCGCTGATTCACGTGGCCAAGACGGTCAAGCCCCACCCGGACGCTCATGGCTGGACGATGGTGCGTTCGGTGGTCGATCTGCCGGCCGGAGCAAAGTACCTGCTCATTTCACTGGCCGCAGGAGTCGCGGACGACCAAGCGCCGAAAACCGAGCACTATTTGGACGATGTGCAAGTACATTTGATGACCCGGGACGCGGCACCGTGATTGGCCCGGCGGAGCTACCACCGGAGTATTCGGCAAGCGTCAGCAACGGATGACCTTTTTTGGGATTCCTGGAATGAGACACGCCAACCTTACCCTGGTTGCACTGTTCCTTCTCGCTGCTCGTCTTGCCGCATACTCCGGTGGTAGCTCCGCCGGGCCAATCACGGTGCCGCGTCCCGGGTCATCAAATGTACTTGCACATCGTC
>JANYKD010000326.1 GCA_025361735.1 Phycisphaerales bacterium | reverse complement strand
CCCCTGCCGCCGTCGAGGAGAAGATACCCCGGCCGGTGATCGTCCCAGCCTGCACCCACCGGCGCACGCTGTCATACGATGATGCCTCTATGTAGCCGACAACCAGTTCGCTGTCGGCCAGATCCAGTTGCCCCATCGAGGTCCCTGTCCCGGTAATGCTCAGGCCATCGACAAACAGAATCTTGCCGGAGCCGGCACTGAAGCTGGCCGAGGCATCGGCACCGACGGTCAGGGACCTCAGATGTTGTGTCGCCCCGAACGTCACGCTGCCGCCGGAATGGATATCCAGGCCAACGTGCCCGAGATCGCCGGAGAATGTCTGAGCCCCGCTCAGGACATTCACGTCCTTGATACCGGCGTCGGATCCCAGAGTCAGCGGAATGCTCAGCGGCCCGTCAATGTTCAGCGTGTCATGCCCGGTGCCAGGGTTGATCAGCAACATCGGAATCTGCGACACGGGGACGCTGTATGCCGGGGTTCCGTCGGCCGTCAACGAACGGCATATCTGCAGCACCGACGCATCGGCAGGGTCACGGCGAAGCAGGAATGCGTCATCGCCGCTGGTTCCGTCGACGGCTGCGACGATCGTCGTGGTATCCGCCGCGCCATGTGGGGCTTCGGTCGTGCCGAAGTTATCGGAGGCGACGCTGTAGAAGCTGTATCTGTGCAGGCTCTGGCCGGAGAATACAGCCTGGATGCTGGTGGTGTGGTTCATCCACAATGCGTATGGTCCATCATTGTCGGACACCATGATGTCATAGTTCGTGGCCGCGACACCTCCGGCGGCCGACCAGCTTACCGGGAACGTCGTGGACGTTGCGGCGACGGGGAGGCCCGCCACCGCGCTGCTTGGGCCGGCCGAGTGACTGCCGAAATCAGCACTGTTGTGGATCTCTCCTTCCGGCAGGTCTTCATACTCGTAGCCGTTACCGGCTATGGGCGTTCCCAACACCACCGGAATCGAGCCGAGGACGACGTTGGTACCCTCGCGAACGAATTGGAGATCGAAGCGGTGGGGTATCCCATCGCCCGTGAACTGGACATCAAATGTGGCCGCCTGTCCCGCCCCCACGCCCGAGACCACGCCCGGCAGGCTGATGATGTGTACCCGCGGATCGGAAGCCTGAAGCGTGATATTCACGGCCACATTGGTCGCCGCGTTCTGGATCGCGCTCACCACGCCATTGGCCACGCTGGTGGCAAACCCCGAGGCGATCTGGAAATAGAATGGATCGCCCGGCGCAATCGGAATGGTCGTTCCGTTGGCGATGGTGGCCGTGGTCTGATTGATGGCTCCGGTCAGTTTCGCCAGCGACTCCAGATCCTGACGCGGGTCCAGGTTGGTTTGCGAATTCGTGCCCAGCCCGATGACCAATGCTCCCAGCGCATTGAGTGCGGTCACCGTTTCCTGGATGCCGGCTCCGGAATTGAAGGGCGTGGTTGGCCGCGACAATTGCGTGAGGGACGACAGCGGCAGCGTAAGCCCGCCGAGTCCGGTGATGGATGTCTCGCCCTTGGGCTGATAGGCAAAACCGGTGTCGGTTGCGGTTAGAATGATGGGCAACGCGCCAGCGCGGAATCCACCACCGCCGACCGTCCCGGCGGCCGGCAGAACCCCGCCGGCCGCCGTGAACGACGCGAACGGCGGCACATCGCCGCTGTCGCCGGGGGTGATCTGTGTTGAAACCAGGCCTGCCGCGCCGCTGTCCAGGAGCGAACCGTTGTTGTTGCCGTCGAATCCCCGGCCGGTCACCAACTGGTAAAGCGCCTCGATGTCGGTTTCAGGCTGATCGCCGCCAAAGCCGGGGGCGGTGCGATCCAGTGCCGACTGAATCGCCGTGGCGAAACCGGCCGTGCTCGCCGCCACGATCGGCTGATTGAGAATAAACGGGCGTCCGGTGGGGAACTCGAACGCGAAATTGGCGTACTCCTCGAACCTACCCACGCCAAATCCCAGGTCGGTGCCGGGAAGGGCCGCCTGCAGGGCGTTGATGATCTGCGGGAATGCCGCGCGAACGATCGGGCTGTTGGCGGTGAAGCTGCCGGTGTCATCAAAGAGCAGGAACACATCGACCATGTTGGTCAGCGCGCCGCTGGCCGGCAGCGTCAGGCTCACGGTCTGGTGAAATGTTTCGCCGGCCGTCAGGGACGTGGTGATCCTGGTCGGTGTGACGTTGCCGATGGCCGGGTTGCTGATGCCCGCCGGCCAGAGAATGCCGCCGCTCGTTGCCGGATACGTATGCTGGTATGCCAGCGGCTCAATGTCCCGAACGACGTAGGCGCCCGGGGTCAGGCCAGTGAAGGAATACGAACCGTCCGGGCCGGTGATTGTGCTGGGTTCGCCCGCGTCAAGCAGATCGTTGCGGTTGAGATCCACGTAAACGGTGATCCCAGCCATGCCGGGTTCACCCGGATCGCGCACCTGGTTCCCGTTCAAATCGTTGAACTTCACACCGTGGATTTCGTTGGGACGGAACCGGTCGGCGAAATCCACATTCGCCCGGTTCTCGCCGGGCAGAAGAGTAATCGCGTGCGCCTGATCGGCCGGCAGCGTCGCGTTCAGTTCAACCGGCACGATCTCGCGAACCTGATAGTCTCCGCCCGCCAAATGCGTGAATTGATACGTGCCTGCTTCGTCAATCGCTGGCGTGTAGAACAGGTCGGCGGATGTGACCATCGATGGTTCGCCGGCGTCGAGAACGCCATTGTTGTTCGAGTCGAGATAGACCGTGATGCCCGGCAGCCCGCGCTCGCCGGGATCGCGAACGCCGTTGTGATTGGCGTCGGCGAACACCCGGCCGCCGATGGCGGAATCGGTACGCTGCTGGTTCCCGAAGTTGATGCCGGCGATGTTGGTCCCGTTGAGCATGTTCACGAGTTGCACGCCCGTGCCCGGCGCGGTCGGCTGCCAGCCGACACTCGGCACGTCGCGCACCAACTGAGCGCCGATGGACACGCCCGTCAGCGTGTAGCCGCCATTGGCATCGGTAACGGCAGATGGCTCGCCTGCATTGAGAACGCCGTCCGAATTCTGATCGAGGAAGACGGTCCATCCCGCCAGCCCCGGCTCGGCAACGAGCAAGCCATCGCCGTTGAGATCGTTCCAGACCGTGCCGCTGATCGAGCCCAGCGTCAGCGTCCAATTGGCATAATCCACGGTGGATTTGTTTTCGCCCACCACCGTGGTATTAACGACTGCGGTGTGTCCCGGCGAGAGATTCCAACCCGACTGGAGGACTTCAACCACATGATAGATCCCGGCCGCCACCGACGGGAAAGAATAGACGCCCAGTGCGTCGGTGGTTGTCGTGGGCTCCCCGGCGTTGGGGCTTCCATCACCGTTCAGATCGAGAAAGACCGTCCAGCCCACAAGCCCCGAATCGCCCACCGCGCGGATCCCATCCGCGTTCACATCGTTCCAGACCGTTCCGCCGATCGATCCCAGACTCGCAACGCTGAAGTTCCCGAAATCCACGATCGTGCTGACGCCGGAACTTACCGTGGCGGCGGCATTATTGGCAAAGCCAACCGTGGCGTCCCAGCCAGGCGGGTTGATCTCGCGCACCTTGTAACCGCCGGGCGGCAGGTCGGCAAAAAGATAGTGGCCGGTGACATCGGTGATTGTGCTCGGTTCCAGCGGATCGAGAACGCGATTGTTGTTGAGATCGAGGTAGACCATCCAGCCGACAAGCCCCGTGTCCGTCGCGGCACGGATGCCGTCGTTATTGAGGTCGTTCCAAACGGTGCCTTCGATGCTGCCCGTCGGCGCGCTGACATTCAGGAACACGATGTCCCGAGTCTTGTTGTCATCCACGCTCGCAGTGGCCCTGGTATTGAGTCCTGGCGACGGAGCCCAGCCGGACGGTGGGACCTCAACTGCGTCATAAGTGCCCTTGGCCAGTCCCGTAAAGGTCGCCTGGCCGCTGCTGTCGGTGGTCGCCAGCGGTTCCCCGGCGTCTCGCGCATGATTGCGATTCAGGTCCACATACACGTCCCACCCCGGCAGCGGCGTTTCCCCTGGATCCTGGATCGCGTTGCCGTTGAGGTCATGCAGGACCGTCACCCGCACGCTGCCCGAGAGCAGCAATCGCGGATCCAACCGTTCGAGGATGAATGATCGCGACGTGGCCCTGCCCGCCAGCGTCCTGCGACCGGCCCGATGCAACCCATTATTCTCCGCGCGACGAGTGACATGCATTGTGGTGTCTCCTTCTTCAGGAGTAGGAACAATTGCCTATTCCCTTGGGATGCGTGGAGACCGCCGAAACCAGTGCATGTCCATGGAAACAAATCTGCCGCCCCGGGCAGGGCGGCAGGCCAGGTTAAGTGTGCTGTTTCTGATCCGGCGTGCATCAGATGCAGGGCGGGGCGATGAGAGTGGTACTAAGAATGTCGCCGGCGCCGAAATCGAGGAGGCACCGGCCGATCGCGTCGCGGGCGCTCGTCTGAAGACACCTTAGAAAGGTCCCCTACGTCAACAATAAGATGGTACAATGGCTGGCCATGAGACGGCGCGTGTTCAACATCGCGACAGCACTCTCGCTGCTGGTCTGTGCAGCCGCCCTCGCATTTTGGATTCTCAGCCCACGCGAATGGTCTCGGCAAAGCCCAGATGGCAGGTGGCAGAGTTACAAGGACGGGACCGTGATTGGCCGGGTCAAGGATTGGCCGTATCCAGCACTGCACGGTCCCAAATGGATGCGAGAAGACCGTGACAAGGCTGCTGGCACTTTGATTGACCTTGAGGGGGCCGCGTTGTTGTCCGCACTGCTTCCCGTCGTTTGGCTTGCTCCCGCCTGGTGCCTCCGCTGCGGCGAGCACTGCGGAGACCCACTCAGTACATCCACAGGCGGCTTGGGATCGATTCCATGCGACAGTCACCCTCCTGGCCATGGAAGAGGCGCATTTTGGAGGCAATGCTTTTCCTCATCGTGCTCGCATCAGGCTTTGTACCATTCCCGACCCAGGTATTCCCATCGATGACGTTGCAGCTTGTTGACCAGAACGGCCAGCCACTGCATAGCTCCCAGCCGGCGCGATGGTATGGTGTCTGCGAGGTCGCCATCCTCAAAGGTGATGCTCGTTGGGACGGTAATGGGCAAGTCGCCGTGCCGGCCCGGCAAGCATGGGCAAGTCTCTACTACCGTCTCCGCGCGGACAGCGGCTCCCTGCATAAGCTCAACGGGACGTATGCGGAGTTGGATTTTCATCTGCCTGCTGGTTATGCGATTGATTTGAAGGCGATGGGCTTGGCTACGCAGGCCACCGAGACGAGCTGAAACCTGCGCAGCAATGAGGGCGACTGGCTTGCCAAGTCCTGGCGAGACAGTGGCATGGGTTGGATGCTGACAATGGATCATCCCCGGAGAAATCGGACCGCTCCTTACCGAATTGTCCTGCGCCCCCAGCCGCCATCATCCACGCAAGCCAGCCAATGACCGAGAGCATCCCATGCCATGGGAAATGGGGAAGTTGGCGGAGTGTACGCGTTGTGGGATTCCGCCGGTGAGGACACCGGCGGAACTACATGTGATTACATTGTTGCAACGGGGCGACAATGCGCGGAGAAACCGCAATGGGTTCACTCTGAGCCCAGGACATGGTCACATCGTTGGCCGCTCTATTCCACCGGGTCGCCCTTTAGTTTGGCGACGTCCTTCTCGAGCTTGCGGACCGTCATGCGAAGTTCGGGGAGTTCGCGGATGGCGCCTTGTTCGCGCAAGGACTGGCGGTGCGGGACGGCGGGCATGCCGGAGACCAATGCGCCGGCGGGGACGTCGCCCAGCAGAGCGGAACAGGCGGCCGTGATGGCGCCGTCGCCGATGGTGATGTGATCCTTGACGGCCGTCTTGCCGCCGAGCACGACGCCGGTGCCCAGCGTGGTCGAGCCGGCGATGCCGGTCTGGCCCACGATGATGCAGTGCGGGCCGGTCTGGACGTTGTGGCCGATCTGCACGAGGTTGTCGATCTTGGATCCCCGGCCGATGCGGGTGACGCCGAACTTGGCGCGGTCGATGCAGGTGCAGGAGCCGATTTCGACATCGTCCTCGATTATCACGGTGCCGATCTGCGGGATCTTGACGTGCTGGCGGCCGTCCCAGCGATAGCCGAAGCCGTCGGAGCCGAGCACGGCACCGGCGTGGATGATGACGCGGTGGCCGATGATGAGGCGCTCGCGGATGACCACATTGGAATGGATCTCGCAGTCATCGCCCATGGCGACATCGTCGCCGATCACGGCGCTGGGATGAACGATGGTGCCCTTGCCCAGGACCGAGCCGGCGCCGATGACGACGTAGGCGCCGATGGCGACGTTGTCGCCGAGTCTGGCGGCCGGGTGGACGCGGGCTGTGGGGTCGACGCCGACGGGCGGACGCGGAACCGGGGGAGCCAATTGCTCGAGCACCTTGCCCACGGCGAGGTCGGCGTCGTCGACCAGCAGCACAGGAACGGAGGTTTCGGCCGGGATCTTCACGCGCTTCTGAACCATGACAGCGGCGGCTTTGGTGGTGCGGAAGGCGTTGACGTAGCGATCCGAGCCCAGGAAAGAGAGTTCCGTCGGGCCGGCATCTTCGAGCATGGCAATGCCCGTGATGGTCTTGTCAGACCCGGCCGGAGGCGTGAGGTTCAGGAGAACGGCAATCTGGGAAAGAGTCAGTGTCTTCACGGGGAGGACAATAAGGCGTTTTTGGGGAAAGGTCAAAGTGGAGCCAGCGTCCACGCTGGCCCGCCTGGGAGCGCGGCCGTCCTCGGCCGCATTCGGGAGCGGGCAAGGACGCCCGCGCTCCCAGATGCGACCCCACGCAAAAAAGAAGCGGGGATGACCGTGGGTGTGGTCATCCCCGCCACTGCCGGGGCTTTTATGTCTTGCGCTGGAGTCAGCCGCCCGTAGAGAAGATCTCGCCACCGAAATGGCGATAGGCGACTCCAACACTCAACTCCGGCAGCATGTTTATCGATCGCGCCATTTTGAACCCGGCGAAACCCATTGCGGGCCTGCCGGAGGACAGGTTGCTGACGGTCGGCGCGACCGACTGGCTGGAGAGAGGCTCGTTAACCGCCTGGCAGTCATTAAATTTTCATCGAAATGACTGAAAGGCGACTGCTATTTAGTTGTCGGCGAACGCCATTAAGAAGAGCGTTCAGTCTTTAAAATATAGTAATAGCAAAGGAGGTGGGCGTCAAATGAAAAATTCAGGTAGATTCAAGGAAGTGGCAAATTCCGTTATCAGGGACTGGAAAGTGACAATGACCCGGATACACTTGTCCTGTTTACGAAGTTAGGGAGTATGAGAATGATCTTCTCCAGCTCGACGGAGTACGCGATTCGCGGGCTCAGTGAATTGGCCTGCCGAGACCCGGACGGTCCGCTCATGCTCGACCAACTGGTCGCGGGAACGGACCTGCCCAGGGATTTTCTCGCCAAAGTTTTCCAGAAACTGGTCCACGGTGGCGTTCTTCGCAGCGCCAAAGGCCGTGGCGGCGGGTTTTCGCTGGCGCGGCAGGCGCATGAGATCACGCTCATGCACATCGTCGAGGCGATCGACGGCCCGCAGGTGTTCGACGCCTGCGTGGTAGGGCTGGAGCGCTGCGACGACCTCATGCCGTGCCCGCAGCACGATCTGTATAAACCGATCCGCCAGCGTCTCAAGGATTACCTTGCGACCACGACGCTGGCGGACCTGGCGGCCTCGCTCAAGGCCAAGGTCACCTGGCTGCAGATGCAGCAGATGCCCCTGGGCGACGCGTCGGGAGATTCCAAACAGCAGAAATAACTTGTGTTCGCCGGACCGCTCCGGTTAAAAGAGGCCGGCCCGATTGACAGCAGCCTTCCGTCTTGGGCTGCGCGGGCTGGCAGCAAAAGACGGTCCGGGCTTGTGAAAAAATGCACAGAGAGGACTAATTGTTATGACAACTGCAACAAATGCAGCAGTCGCCGCGGCAAATACTTACGTTCAGCAGTGGGTCAAGGAGCAGGCGGAGATCTGCAAACCGGACAAGATCGTCTGGCTTAATGGCTCACAGCAGGAACGCGACGCCCTTTTCGAACAGGGTTGCCGCGACGGCGTGTTCGTCAAACTTAATCAACAAAAGTGGCCAGGATGTTACTATCACCGGAGCAATTCCAACGACGTTGCCCGGACGGAACACCTGACCTTCATCTGCACGCCGACGGCCGACGGCGCGGGTCCGACCAACAATTGGATGAGCGACAAGGATGCGTACGCCAAGCTCAAGCCGATGTACGAGGGATCGATGAAGGGCCGGACGATGTACGTCATCCCCTTCATCATGGGCCCGCTCGGTTCGCCGCTGGCGAAGGTCGGCGTGCAGCTCAGCGACTCGCTGTATGTGGCCGTTTCCATGGGCATCATGACCCGCATGGGCGACGTGGCCTGGAAGCAGCTCGGCGATGGCAATGAGTTCACGCGCTGCCTGCACAGCGTGCTGGACTGCAATCCCGACCGCCGCTTTATCTGCCATTTCCCGCAGGACAACACCATCTGGTCGATCGGCTCCGGTTACGGCGGCAACGCCCTGCTGGGCAAGAAGTGCCTGGCGTTGCGAATCGCGTCGTATCTCGGCCAGCAGCAGAGCTGGATGGCCGAGCATATGCTGCTGATGTGCGCTCAGGCTCCGAGCGGCGAGAAGACCTACGTGGCGGCGGCGTTCCCGTCGGCCTGCGGCAAGACGAATTTCGCAATGCTGATTCCGCCGGAGAAGTATCAGAAGGCCGGCTGGAAGATCACCACGCTGGGCGATGACATCGTCTGGATGTGGGTGGATCAGAAGTCGGGCAAGCTGCATGCGATCAATCCGGAGGCCGGATATTTCGGCGTGGTGCCGGGCACGAACACACGCAGCAATCCCAACGCGATCAAGGCCATGTCGAAGAACTCGATCTTCACCAACGTGGGTTTGGTGACGCTGCCCGATGGCTCGTATGACGTGTGGTGGGAAGATTGCGATGAAGAGCCGCCGGCAAAGTGCATCGACTGGCAGGGCAAGGAATGGACGCCGGAGATCGCCCGGAAGACCGGCGCCAAGGCGGCGCATCCGAACAGCCGCTTCACGGCTCCGATGGCGAATAACCCGGTGCTGGATGCGTCGGCCAACGACCCGGCCGGCGTGCCGGTGAGCGCGATCATCTTCGGCGGCCGCCGCAGCAAGACGGTGCCGCTGGTGTTCCAGGCGTTCAACTGGATGCACGGCGTCTACCTTGGCGCCACGCTGGGTTCGGAAACGACGGCCGCGGCGACCGGACAGGTGGGCGTGGTCCGTCGCGATCCGATGGCGATGCTGCCGTTCATTGGCTACAACGTCAATGAATACCTGGCGCACTGGTTCCGCATGCGTCGAACGATGAAGGACTGCCCCCGTATTTTCCATGTGAACTGGTTCCGCAAGAACGATCAGGGCAAGTTCATGTGGCCGGGCTTCGGCGACAACATGCGGGTGCTGAAGTGGATCATCGACCGCTGCCAGGGCCGGGCATATGCGGTGGAAACGCCGATCGGCTGGATGCCGCGGGCGCAGGATCTGGACCTGGACGGGCTGGGCCTGTCGCCGGCCGACGTGGAAGCAATCCAGAGCGTCAACGTGCAGGAGTACATGAGCGAACTGCTGAGCCAGGAGGAATTGCTGCTGAAACTGGCCGGCGAGTTGCCGAAGGAAATTGTCTTCCAGCGCGAGTTGCTGGTGAGCCGGTTGGCGCTGTAAGGCGCGGCCGGCTGACCGCGATCGGTGATCGCGGCTACAGCGAATGACTTGATACGCCCCGGCCTCCAGACAAGGAGGCCGGGGTTGCTTATTGAGCGCCGACCACATCTCGCTTCCGCAGCAGGTCCTGAATCTTCGCAGCGCTTCTTTCCACGTCCAATCCGTGAATATCCACCGTGATATCACCCCGATGAAATGTCCGGCCGAAATACGCCATGTCTTCCTTTATCGCACGGAGATAGAGCGACCGATCTTCGTCGGTCAACACTTTGAGAATCGGACGGGACTCGGCGTCGTAGAACCTGAGCCGCGAAAGGATGTTCTCCGCTGAATCACGAAGAACAACGACAACGCGATCCGTCTTCTTCACAGCGCCCCACAGGCTGTCCATGAGACCACTGGGCATGAGCGCCATCACGAAGCCTGACTCCGGCGCCACTCCAATCAGTTTCTTCAACACGACCGTGGCACACTCCGACCTGAACGATCGCGGCGTCAGGGTTTCGGCCCGGAGCCGCGCGATCGGCCTGCCGAAGTGCGTTTCGATCTCCGTGTCAAGGTCGTAGAAGGCGCAGCCGAGCCTCCCCGCTAGGCATGCGCCAATGGAGGTCTTGCCGACGCAACTGACACCCGCGATGAAGATCTTCATGCTTTAAACTCCGGCAACCTCTCTGGCGACAGAGCCACTGGAGTGGGAGCTGGTCATGTACACCCGTTTCCCATTCGCCATCGCCCGGGATGAGGCTCGATACCTTGGCCATCGGGAAGATTACACGGTCGTGGCGTTCGATGGGCAACACCCTCAACTCATGGTAACTTGACGGTGAGGAGACGGACATGCAATACGGCATCGACCCTTATGATCCCTGCCCGTGCGGCAGCGGCAAGAAATTCAAGTTCTGTTGCCGCAAGAAGTCCGGGCAGGGCAAGTATCCGGTTGGCACAGTCGCCTACTACGGCCCGAACGACACGACCTGTACGAAGATCGTCGCCGGGGTGATCCAGGCCGAAAAGGCTGAACCGATCCTCAAGCGTTTTGTCGGCACGGATGTGTTCACGAGTCCCAAGGTGGCCGAGCAAATCAAGGCGTTCTTTGTCGAATCCAGGGTTCAGAACGTGGTGGCGGCCGATGGCATCATTGGTTGTCCGCACGAGGAAGGCGAGGATTTCCCCCTCGGCGAAGACTGCCCGTTCTGTCCATTCTGGAAGGGCAAGCAAGGAACAGCGCGGAAGGACTGACAGAAAGGCCCGGATCGTGTGGCCCATCGCACAAGTTAAGAAATCGCGGCGAAGAACCGCGATCAACGATCGCAGCTACAGTTCAGGTGAAACGTATTGCATGTCGGCGGAAACCACGTTCATCCTCGATGGCATCTGGGGCCGGCCACGGCGGTTTCTGCCGCTGTGCCGGATGATTGAGGAGGCCGGCAGCCGGGCGGTCCTTCACCCCTACGAATGCTCCGGCCGGACGCCGTTTGAGACGCTTGCTCAGGGTCTGGTCGACGCCATCCGCAAAACCGGCGGGCCGGTCTCGCTGGTCGCGTTCAGCATGGGTGGCATCGTCGCCCGCACGGCCCGATTGATCGATCCGGAACTGGCCATCGGCCGCGCGGTGTTCATCAACAGTCCCCACAACGGATCTTGGCTCGCCTGTGCCCTGCCCTTCGCGGGTGTGCGTCAACTCCGGCCGAATAGCCCGCTGATGATGCAATTGAAGGACGCTGAGTGGCCAATTCCGACGCTGGCCGTCTGGTGCCCCGGCGACCTGGTGGTCATCCCCGGTTCCAGCGCCAGGTGGAGCCGCGCCTCGGAGCACATTCGTTGCGATGTGCCGCTGCATCCGTGGGCGGTGTGGTCGAGGAGTATCCGCGGACGCGTGGTGGAGTTTCTGCGGCGACCATCCGTCGCGGAAACGGCACTACCGACCGCGAATGCATGATCGTGCCGTTGGCTGACGAATCATATTGGTGGCAGTTCAACCGATTCGTACGGCCGAAGGAAGTCACGCACATGCTGAGCCGCACGCTTTGGCCCCATGGAGTACGGTTCAAACAACTCGTCGAAACAAAAGATCTCGTTTCCGAGAGATTGCCCGGCATACGCATCGTTGAGACTGAGTGCATGGAGGAAGTTAGCGGCCTTGGCTTCGCAGATGATTTCCAAACGAAGTTGTTCGCTCAGGAACGCGGCAAAGAGCTTGGATGGCACCACGGTGGCCCCCTGCTTCATCGCGTTCAGAATGCTGAGCAACTCGCCGAATGGCCGCTGGAGCGAGAGGGATAGGTCCATGAGAGCGGTATCAGTAACCTCGCTGCGAAGTATCTCCTGATCCGCCCAGGCGACAACCGCCGTTGCCGAGATCTGATTCGCGGCGAGGGCCAACCAGTAGAACCCGGCAATGTCCGCTCGGGTGTAATCCAAGTCTCTACTCCCACTCAATCGTCGCCGGCGGTTTGCTGCTGATGTCGTAGACCACGCGGTTCACGCCGCGGACTTCGTTGATGATGCGGTTGCTCATGGTCGCGAGCACGTCGTAGGGAATCCGTGCCCAGTCGGCCGTCATGAAATCCTGACTCTCGACGGCGCGGATGGCGATGACGCTGTCGTAGGTTCGGGCATCGCCCATAACGCCGACGGTGCCGATGGGGAGCAGCACAGCGAAGACCTGGGCGGTCTTGCGGTAGAGGTTGTTGGCCGTCAGTTCTTCGAGCACGATCTCATCGGCATCGCGCAACACGCGGAGGCGCTCGGGCGTGATGTCGCCGATGCAGCGGACGGCCAGGCCCGGGCCGGGGAAGGGATGGCGCCAGACGATGTTCTCGGGCAGGCCGAGCACCTCGCCGACTTTTCGCACTTCATCCTTGAACAAATCGCGCAGCGGTTCGACGAGTTCGAAACCCAGTTCGGCCGGCAGGCCGCCAACGTTGTGGTGTATCTTGATATTGGCGGCCGTTCCCGCGTAGCCGTGGCCGGACTCGATCACATCGGGATAGAGCGTGCCCTGGGCCAGGAAACGGGCGTCCTTGATGTCGGCCGCCTCGCGTTTGAAGGCGTCGATGAATTCCTTGCCGATGATCTTGCGCTTCTGCTGTGGGTCGGTGATCCCCTTCAGGCCGGAGAGGAACTGTTCCGACGCATCATTCACGCGCAGGTTGATTTTGAAATGGTCGCGGAAAGTCGTTTCGACCAGTTCGCGTTCATTCTTCCGGAGCAGGCCGTTGTCGACGAAGATGCAGACGAGCTGTTCACCGATGGCTTTGTGGAGCATGGCGGCCACGACGGAGGAATCCACGCCGCCGGAGAGGCCGCAGAGGACCTTGCCGCCGCCGACCTGTTCGCGGACATGGCGCACCGTCTGGTCGACGAAGTTCTCCATGGTCCAGGTTCCGGCGCACTTGCAGATTTCGTAGAGGAAGTTGTGGAAAACCTGCTCGCCGCGGGGCGTGTGCGTAACTTCGGGGTGGAACTGCACGCCCCAGAACGGCCGGGAGCTATGCCGCGCGGCCGCAAACGGGCATGTCGGCGTGGTGGCCAGGGCGACGAATTCCGGAGGGAGTTCGTGAATCTGGTCGCCGTGGGACATCCAGACGGCGGTGTCGTCGGGGAGGCCCTTGAGCAGCGGGTCGGTGCTGACGATGTGCAGTTTGGCCCGGCCGAATTCGCGCGAGGCGGCCGGTTTGACCTGTCCGCCGAGCACGTACGCGGCCAGTTGCATGCCGTAGCAGATGCCCAGGACCGGGATGCCCAGGTCGAAGATGGCCGGGTCGCACTTGGGGGCGTTGGCCTCGTAAACGCTGGAGGGTCCGCCGGAAAGGATGATTCCGCGCGGCTTCATGGCGCGGAGTTCGGCGGCCGGGATGTCCGGGCGAACGAGTTCGCTGTAGACACCTTTTTCGCGAACGCGGCGCGCGATGAGCTGGGCGTATTGGGAACCAAAATCGAGGATCGGAATGACTTCGTCGTGACGCATTCGGAATAGATAACGGAAACGGGCGCGAGATTCAAACGGGAGAGGGACCCCAGTGCCATCGGCTGCGGTTATCGCCGCGCCGCAGCGCTGGGCGATGCCGATGCCCAGGCGAATCTGAGGGATTGCGAACTCCGAACGTGACAGCGCCAACGGTATCTGGCGCGGGGATGTATCAGGTGGGAGATGCAATTCAGAACAACATTAATCGCCGTGTTCGCCAGTCTGGTGGTCAGTGCCCGCGCTCAGACACCGCCGGCGGCGCTGGTGTCGGACAATGAATCGCCCGCGATCATGCAGGCTCTGGATCGGCTGCGATCGGCGCAGGCCAAGTCGTTTGCGAAGGACTACGACGCGGCCGAGCGGGAATATCGGGGACTTGCTGATCAGGCGGATGCGCCGGCGAGCCTTCGGGATGCGGCGCGGGAATATATCCAGCAAGTGCGCCGCCAGAAGGCGGGGCAGCCGCCCTTTGACGCAGCGGTCGGACGCACGCGTATGGCCGCAATGCCGGCGCCCGCGGTCACCCTTCATGTGGCGACCACGGGAGACGACGCGGGCAGCGGTACCGCCGAGAAGCCGTTTCGCACGCTCGAGCGAGCACGCGATGAGATCCGCGTGCGCCGCAAGAACGGCGCGATCAATGGCGCGGTCGTGGTGTTGATTCACGGCGGCCGGTATGGGATCGAGCGGACATTCACGCTCACGGCCGAGGATTCCGGGACACCGGCGGGGCCAGTTGTCTATCGCGCGGCGGATACGACAGCCACGCCAGTATTCACGGGCGGCATTCAGCTCAAGGGGTTTGTGCCGGTGACCGATGCGGAAATCCTCAAACGACTCCCCGAGGAAGCCCGTGGGAAGGTGATGCAACTCGACCTCAAATCCGCAGGCGTGGCCCGGGTTCCACCGGTGCGACTCGGCGGCTATGCCAGCGGCCACGGATTCCACTCCCATCCGGCGGCCGAGCTGTTCTGCAATGCGCAGGCGATGCCCATCGCGCGCTGGCCTAACGAAGGATTCGCACGTATCGCCGATGTCAAGGGCCAGACCCGCGTCACCGGATACCTCGGCGGCGGCTTCAAGGAAGGCAACCTCATCTACGAGGGCGACAGGCCGCTACGCTGGAAGGATGACCCGGACATTGTGCTCTACGGCTACTGGTTCTGGAACTGGGCCGACTCCTACGAACGCGTCGCCGCGCTCGACACCGACCTGCGACAATTCACGCTGGCCGCTCCTTATCCACAGTACGGCTTCCGCAAAGGGCAGCCGTACTACGCGCTCAATCTCCTCAGCGAGATTGACCAGCCTGGCGAGTGGTACATCGACCGGCGGGCCATGCGGCTCTATTTCTATCCGCCAACGGACCCGGCCAAAGCCGACATTCAGCTATCGGTGGCATCGTTTGCGTTCGTCGATGTCGCCGCGGCGTCGAACGTCCGGCTCGAAGGAATCACCTGGGAACATGGCAGCGTTGACGCGGTGCATATCGTCGACGCCTCGCAGTTCGTCCTCGCTGGCTGCACGATCCGGCACTTCGCGGGGAATGGCGTGGTCATGCGCGGCGGCACGGGCAATGGCATCCTCTCGTGCGACATCCATTCGATGGGGCGCGGCGGGGTGACGGTCGCCGGCGGCGACCGCAAGACGCTCACGCCAGCCGGGCATTTCGTCGAGAACTGCCACATCCATGACCTGGCGCGGATCGATCACACCTACAGCCCGGCGATCGGCCTTTCCGGCGTGGGCAGCCGCATCGCGCACAATTTTCTGCACGACATCCGCAGCAGCGCCATCAACCTCGGCGGCAACGACCACCTCGTCGAGTACAACGAAATCTGCCGCGTCGTGCTGGAGTCGGACGACCAGGGTGCTGTGGATATGTTCGGCAACCCCACGTATCGTGGCAACACGTTCCGCTACAACTATTTCCACCACATCGGCAACTGGCGCGATCCAGGCAAAGCCCCCGAATGCGGCCAGGCCGGGATCCGGCTCGATGACGCCATCAGCGGCACGCTGATCCAGGGGAATCTGTTCCGGCGCTGCGCCGCGGGCAAGCTGGGATTCGGCGGGGTACAGATTCACGGCGGCAAGGACAACATTCTCGACAACAATGTGTTCATCGACTGTGCAGCCGCGGTCAGTTTCTCACCCTGGGACGCCAAACATTGGAAGGAATTCACGGCCAAATTCCTCACGCGTCAGGATTTCGACGCGGCGTTGTACACATCGCGATATCCGGCCGTGGCGAACCTCGATCAGGACCTGAACATCAACCACCTCTGGCGCAACCTGGTGGTACGCTGCGGCGAAACGCTGCGGCGGAACAAGAATGGCGCCCGACTGGCGGGCAATCAGGTCGTGGCGGCTGCGGACGATTTCGCCGATGCCGGCCGGGGTGTTCTGCGGCTGTCGCCGAGTTCGGCCATCCTGCAGAATACCGCGTTCCATCCGGTCCCGATCGACGCGATCGGTTTGTACGCAGACCGCCTGCGGCCGGATCCGCCGACGGGGCTGGTGGAGACATTGCGGGCGACGCCGTAGGGTTTGTTACGTCCGCATAAACGTTTGGCGAATGGAGTACCCACATGGACAATCGGTCAGTTCTCTACATGGGCGACACAACGCTGGCGGGGCCGGCGAGCTATCTCGCGGGGTTGATGACCGCCTGGGGCACGCCGTTTGAATATGTGCCCAGCGATCAACGGCTCGAAGCGTCCCAGGCGAAAACACAGCGAAAGCTGTTCATCTTCAGCGACTACCCGGCCGGGATGCTGGACGGCGCGCTGGCGGAGATCATCGTCCGGCAGGTCCGCGACGGCGCGGGATTGCTCATGATCGGCGGCTGGGAGTCGTACTGCGGCAAGGGCGGCAACTGGGGCGGGACGAAGATCGCCGAGGCGCTGTCCGTGGAGATCGGCCGCGGCGACGACCGCGTCAACTGCGATCAGCCGGCCATGGTGGTGAGACTTGCGGAGCATCCAATCACTCGCGGGTTGCCCTGGGACGAGCGGCCGCCGACGGTGGGCGGATACAACCGGATCAGCCCGCGCGGCGGGGCGCTGGTGCCGCTCGAGGTGCAGCGGTTTGCCGTGCGGCGAGTTGGCGAGCGGTTTGAGTTCACGCCGGCCGAGCGGGATCCGCTGCTGGTCGTTGGAGAATGCGGCCGCGGACGCACGGCGGCGCTGGCGATGGATGTTGCGCCGCACTGGGTCGGGGGCATGGTCGACTGGGGCGCGGGACGGGTCGAGGGTGAGGCCGTGCCCGGTGCGGGCATCGAGGTTGGGAGTGATTACGCGACGTTTTTTCGGCAACTACTGACGTGGACGGGGCGGATGGATTAGACTGGTGTACATCATGAGCGATTTCCAATACACACGGTTTGAAGACGGCAAGAAGACCCGCCACACCGATCTGGCGGCGGCCATCAACTCGAAGAACCCCAAGGGCGAACGATGGTTGTTTGTCAGCCCTCACGACGACGATGCGTGCCTGGGCGGCGGATTGTGGATCGCGGCGGCGGTGCAGTCGGGGTTCGCTGTCGAGGTGCTGATTGTGACGGATGGCCGGATGGGTTATTGCTCGATCGACCAGATCGCCCGGATCATCCAGACGCGCCGGGCCGAGACGATCGAATCGTGCGGCATCCTCGGCGTGCCGCCGGCTCATGTGCAGTACATCGGCTATCCCGACGGCGGTCTCTACGGCCTGCAAGGCCGCCGCCCGGCCGCTCCCGGCGAGAACGACATCCACCGCTATGTCGGCCTGCAAAATGCCATGACGCACCACCTCCGCGAGTTCAAGCCGACGGCCGTCTTCGTGCCCACCTCGGCCG
Organism: Phycisphaerales bacterium; assembly: GCA_025361735.1. Taxonomy (GTDB): domain Bacteria; phylum Planctomycetota; class Phycisphaerae; order Tepidisphaerales; family Tepidisphaeraceae; genus JANYKD01. The sequence continues at coordinate 3,720 of JANYKD010000326.1, read as the reverse complement.
ACCTGCACCCGGATCACCAGATCACGCATCGCGAGCTGATGATCAGCCTGTTTCACGCATCGGGCGCCATCTGGCCGGAGCTGGGCGAGCCGATCGCCCAGGTGCCGCGCGTGTTCGAGATGGCCGTCTATTGCGATTTCCCGGAGACGCCGAACATCGAGGTTCGCGCTTCAGAGGCGATGTTTGAGAGGAAACTCAAGTCGATCGCGGCGTTCCGGTCGCAGTTGCAAATCGACCAGTTGGTCGCCAACGTCCGCGCCGCCGGGGCCTATGAGTACGCAAGGGAATTGAAGTTCAGGTTCTATTCGGCGGATACGTATAAGCCGATGTTTGCGTAACGGCGGGACGAGTCAGCGATGGATCGGTTGCCCATGCACCGTCCGGCAACCACCACTCGTCGTGATATCCGGGCCGGAAAGGAGCTCACGGCGGGCTGCACTTCGCGGCGCGGACGCGAGCTTGACGCCTTTGGGCAACCCCATCGCGGTGTTGATCTGAGCGGGTTTCCGTTTGCCGTTCTTCGAGGTAATCATATGTGACCTCCAGCTATCACCAGTCTTCCAACAGACTCCGGGCCGCCGCGTCAGACAACTCCATGGGGGTGTACGACACCCCTTCAAACAGCATAGGTTTCGCGGCTACCTTTTGCAAACCTCTTTTCTCGTACCAGTTCACAAACTCCGGGCTTCCATCCAGCCGCAAGCGCCCGCTATACCCGCTCTTGCAGCTCAACCATGCACCATAGGTGAGCAATTCCGTTCCCACGCCGAGATAGAACACCTTATGATCACGTCGCAGAGCCGGCCGATTGCACGGCGCCGTAAACAACAGCTCTACGAATAATGCTCCTTTGCCTGGCATAATCGCTGACGGCACCGGGTCAATAGAAATTACCATAGCGCCTTGCACAGCTCCATCCCCGGTAACCAGTGCAATCTTCGCAGACTCCAGCGGCCTTCCCTCATACTCGATGCCGATCTCATTCCAATTCCAATACCGATCAATCGGAGGCGGATCGAGTTGATCGAGTAGGGCTGCGTCAACCCACCAATCCCGGTGAATCCGCAGGTCAGCCATGTGTGGCGTCAGGGCGACAATGCGAGCTACCGCATACCGCCCCGTCGGCGAGAACAACAACGTGGTGGATCTGGACACGATCATGGATTGCGGGATCATAGACGCAATGACAATATGAGCACAGACACCCGTTCCGATCTGGATGATCTACTGCGGCGACGTCTTGAGCATTTCTTTCAGCGCCCGATAGTCCGTCTTGCCAGTGCCAAGCACCGGGATGGCATCCAGCCGGATAACGCGGCGGATGCTGTAGAGCGGCGACAGGCCGGCGGCGCGGATGTGGGTGTTGGCTTCCTCACGCGAGAGGTCGGTGGTGGTGAAGAGCACGATCTCGGGGTGCTCGTCGGTGGGCGTGGCTTCAACGGCGAGAACCGGACCTTTGTCCGGGTCGGCCGCAGGACGGTGTTCGGTCAGGGCGGCTTCGATCGCGGGGAGGGAAATCATCTCGCCGCCGAGTTTGATGAAGCGTTTGAGCCGGCCGTCGAAGGTGAAGACGCCGTCGGCGTCGTGGTGGACCAGGTCGCCGGTGCGATACCAGGAATGGCCGTCGTGCTCGACGAATGGCGAGGGGCCGTCGTAGTTGAGGTAGCCGCCGAAGATGCTGGGGCCGCGGAGCAGGAGCATGCCAGTTTTGCCGGCGGGGACGGGTTGGCCGGATTCGACGTCCAGCAGCGTCCAGGTCAGGGACGGCATCATCTTGCCGATGGTTCCGGGTTTGGGGTTGTTGACGTCATTGACACAGACAATCGGCGAGCACTCGGTCACGCCGTAACCTTCGAGAATGCGGGCCTGTTGACACCGCTCCGCCAGCGACGCGGAAACCGCGGGCGGACACTTCTCGGCGCCGGTGACCGCCAGCCGCAGGGTGGACAGTTGTTGCGCCCGGCCGGCCCGGGTGATACCGGCAAGAAACGTGGGCGTACCGACCATTATGGTTGCGCCATACGCCTCGGTGACGGCGGCCAGCAGCGCCCCGGCCATGGGGTTCGGGCTGTGGACAACCTTGAGGCCGCCGCACAGCGGAAGCACCGTGGTCACGGTCAGGCCCATGGAATGGAAAGGCGGAACCATGCCGAGTATGCGGTCGTGGGCGTGAAGATCCACGATGCGGGCCACGTCGCGGAGATTGGCCAGGATATTTCCGTGGGTCAAAGGGACGGCCTTGGGCAGGCTCTCCGATCCGCTGGTGAAGAGCACGACTGCGTTAGTCTGCGGGGTGACGGTCTCGAGGCTGACCCAGCTGAGCCGACTGCGAATTGCCGCCCACAGTTTCGTCGTTGTCGTGATGGCCTTGCCGACCTGCTCCATGAGCAGGAAGCGTTCTTTGAGGCCGGCCAGGTCCATGCCCTCGGTTTCGAGGCGGGTGACCAGGGCATCGGCCGTCAACACATGGCGCACGCCCAGCAGATCGAGCGAGTGAAGCATGTTGCGGCGGCCGACAGTCCAGTTGACCATCACCGGCGTCTTGCCGGCGAACAGCGCCGACAAGAAGAGCACATCGGCGACGACGCTGGCGGGAAGCATGATGCCGATGTATTCGCCGGGCAGCGCCTGGATGACCGGGCGGAGCACGAGGATGGCGGTGATCAGATCGCGGTAGGTTTTGACGCCGCCGACCTGATCGGCGACGGCGGCGCGGCCGGGGTTGCGTGCGGCCTGGCGCAGGAAGACAGAGGTGATGGTGTCACCCTCGGGGACGAAGAGCTTGGGGTTTCCCTGTTCGGCAAACCAGACCGAAGACGGCGGCTTGACGGCGTCGCCGTGAGTCGACACGGCGGCTCCGCAGGCAGCCAGCATGACCTCGCCGACGGTCTGCAGCGAATCCGGCCCGCTCTGCGGAAAGCCGAATTCCTTTTCGAGCCAGATAAGCAGTTCGGCGCGGGCCAGGCTGTCCAGGCCCAGATCGTTGGCCAGCCGGGCGTCGTCGCGAAGATCGCCGGCGCTCACGCCCGAGACTTCGCGCAGGTGGTCGTGTACGAGTTGTCGCGTCGCGGCCGGGACGGAGGCCAGATCCTCCGGACGGGCGAAGTCGGCCTTGGGCTCGGGCAACTCGCGTGTCCCGCCCGATTCCCAGATGGTAAAGGGGACATGCGTGTTGTGCGGCGGGTTCTCGTTGTAGAAACGCTCGAGAAAGCGGTTGAGCGTCGAGCGGTCGGCCGTGCGGGGCAGGTCGGCCGGCTCATAGAACTCGACATCCACCTGCCGTCGCGGGCCGAAGAACAGGCCGTTGGCCAGTAGCAACAATAGTCCCTTGCGGAGGATCTGCCCCACGCTGACGACCCGCCCATTGGCCCGGCTGAAGCTGCTGCCCCACAGGCCACGCGTGCGGACCAGGACCACGCGAACGGCGGGTGCGCCGCGGACGAGTTGTTCGGCGGCGCTGTTGCCGCCGAGATCCTCGAGGCGCGTGTACGTGACGTGGCCGGCCGGGTACATCAGGGCATTCTCGCCACGCTTGAGGCCGTCGATGGTGTCGGCCAGCATGCGCTGGATCTGGTCTGTGGAACCCAGACCGTCTTTGGTAACATCCGGGAGTGTACGAACGCCGATCCGGCGGGCCACCCAGCGGATGAAGAAGCGATCAACCTGCCGGCGATCGGCGATGGGCCGGGGCGCGAACTTCGCGTAGAGCAGCGCGACCAT
>JANYKD010000321.1 GCA_025361735.1 Phycisphaerales bacterium | reverse complement strand
CTACGGACCACGGACTACTGACCACTGGCTAGCCCGAAAAACGACCGGATCCGGTCCAGGATATCCGCCTGGGTCCGCTGGGCCCGCTGACGAGCGGCCGCCTGGTCAAGCCCCTCGCGGACCGCATCGAGTTCGGCCTTGCGCGTCGCCAGCAGCCTGGATATCTCCGCCGCCACTTCCGGCCGCTGTTTGAGGATGGCCAGGAAGCCTTCCTTGTCGAGCCGATAGCAGCAGACATCCGTCTGGGCCACGACCGTCGCGGAGCGCGGGTCACCCGTCAGAAGCCCCATCTCGCCGAAGAAGTTGCCGGGACCCAGCGTGGCCAGGGTCTGCGATGGCCCACCCTTCTCGGCCGCCACGCGCACCTCGGCCGTGCCGCGGAGAATGATGTACAACCAGTGAGCCACGGCGCCCTGGCGAGTGATGGTCTCGCCGCACGCAAAAGCCGCGGTTCGCAGCGAGCCCGCCAGTTGGGCAACTTCGTCGTCCGTCAGCGGGGCAAACAGATGGGCCCCGCGCAGCGTGGCCGTTCGACGGTGAATCTCCTCGGTCTGTTTGCGCTGCTGTCGTTCGGTATCCTCGATGGTGGCGAAGTTGGCCACGGCCGGAATGGCCAGACTCATCCCGGCGCGGCTCAGGGCCGTATAGATCCGCGCCCGCACGGCCGTGTCGGTGAGCCGGTCAAGCAGCCAGTCCGTCAGCCAGTAACGCAGGCAATACTGGCCATAGCTGTCCTTGAAGTCGAGCATGACGCAGTTGGGACGCGGCTCGGTGGCGACGGCGGGGATGTGCTCCGCGCAGAACCCCTGGTTGATGACCGCGACCACTTCCGAGGGCGCATAGCGAAAATCGACGTTGAAAGTGATATCGCGCCGGGTCAGTTGCGGTTTGCCCGTGCGCCGGCCCAGGACGACCACCACCGACTTCATGAGCTGGCTGTTGGGAATGATGACGGTGGTCCAGTCGTTGGTCTCGATGGATGTGTGCCGCCAGCGCACCTCGCGGACGATCCCCTCTTTGCCATCGAACCGGACCCAGTCGCCTTCCTGGATCGAGTGATCGAGTTGCAGGATCATCCCGCCGATGACGTTGCCCAGCGTGTCCTGCAGCGACAGGCCGATGACCGCCGTCACCACGGCGCTGGTGGCGATGATCCCGGTGAGATTGACGTCGGAGCGGTGCAGTACGGCCAGCAACAGGGCCACGTAAACGCCGGCCAGCAGCAAGTCTGAGAGAATTGGCGGCGGCTCGATCCGCGCCCTTCGCAAGATGACCCGGAAGAACAGCACCCCCGACAGATTGACAGCGGCCAGTCCCATCAGCAGCATGTACAGGAAGCAGGCGAAGCGATGCCCGGTATTCAGGCCGCCGGCCATCTCCAGCCCCGTCGCCACCAGCAACGACAGCAGAGCCAGGACAAACAACGTCAGCGACACGGTAATCCGGCGTTTTTCGGCCGCCACGAACACCACCAGCACCGCCGCGGTGACCAGGAAGGCCGCGATGCAAACGTAGAACCACCCGCCGATGCCCGCGGTGTCATGAAAGGTTTGCCAGAATTTGAGCATAATGAGAACCTGTCTCCGCCAAAGGCCTCACAATAACTCGGCGGGCAGGCCGGTCAACAGCGAAGTCCCGGGTGTGCCGATCCCAGTCTCTACCGCGGTGCATAGACCACATAGCCGCGCGGGGGAGCCCAGAAATTGGCCCAGCCGCTGTCGTCGGTCCATTGGTCGAGCGGCTCGGCATTGTCGTGGCCGCTCCAGGCCTGCGGGGCAAAATGCCGGTTGGTCCATTTCGTCTGTACCGACGCGCCGTTCCATGCGCCACTGTTGTTGAGCACGAAGACCAGCCCGGGCTGAGTGCCAAGCCCTTCGCGCTGCATGATGTAGAGATTGTCGTCCACGTACAGAATGCGCGTGGGACCGCCGGCGTATTGTTCGTGGGCCTCCACGAGCGCCGCGATGCCGTTGCGGGTACCGACCTGGGCGAGGTTCCAGTTGAAGTAGTCCTGCCAGAACACGCAAGGATAGCCCTCGTGCGTGAGAATGAAGGCATAGGCGAGCAGCTTGTCGTTGACGACCGGATCGTTGCGTACCACGTCATGGTTCTCGACAAACGTCACCGCCTCGCGCGGGCGATCCCAGAGGAGCACGCCCGGCTCGGCCAGTTGGCGCAGGCTGAAGCCGTAGCTGTCGCACAGATCTCGCAGGCGATAGCGCAGCGGGAAGTCAAACGCGCCGACGGGGTTGTCCGACCAGGCGTTGGCTTCATCGAGCCACTCGCCGATGGTCCGGTCGCTGTCCCAGCATTCGCCGACGCCGTACGGCTTGAAGGTGGTCGTGCCGTGCTGGGCACGAAGTTCCTGGATGGACCGGACCATCCAGCCGCCGTAGCCCTTGACCATGTCATAGCGGAAGCCGTCGAAGCCGATGGTTTCGAGCAGCCACTGGGCGTAGAGCAGGAGATCGGTGTAGACGTTGGGGTTGCGATGGCACAAATCCGGCATGTCGCCGAAGGTTTCCTTGTCCCACTGTTCATAACGGCTGGGATGAAAACAGGCCCAGTCGCGGGGGAACTTGTTGCTCCGGGGCGTGAACCGGGTCCAGCGCATGCCGCCGTCGATGGGGTTGCGTTCCTGCCCGTCGGCACCACTGTTGTGGTTGAACACCATGTCGGCATAGACCTGCAGCCCATTGGCATGCGCGGTCTGGATCAGATCGAGCAGGTCGGCCTTGGCGCCGAACCAGGTGGGCACGCCGCCTTTCTGATCGAATTCGCCCAAGTCGTAGTAGTCATACGGATCGTAACCCATGGACGTCCACGAGGCGGCCTTGTTGGCCGGTGGCAGCCAGAGGGCCGTGAACCCGGCCTGCTGGAGCGAGGGGATCCGGTTCTTGACCTCGGCCCACCAGTTGTGTTCGCGAAACTCCAGAGCCGGGCAATCCCAGTAGAACGCTTGAAACATGATGCCCATATTGCTCCTTCCCGTGGAAGTGTTCCCTGACTTCCGCTCGGCCGCTGAGGCGTGTTGAGCCTGGCGACTCTGCCAGCCGCCACACCTGCGACCCGCGCGGGTCTGCCTAGTTTAGCGCGCCGATTTCGCGAACAGAAGGAAAATCCGGAGACGCATCCGGAGGCGGGCAGGGCAAACGCAAGTAGGCGACAAAGCGCAGCCAGTGCCCTCACTGGCTGGGTTTGGCGTTGCACACATGACCCGGATTCCGCCGGTGCGGACACCGGCGGCACTACGTGCTTCCGCCCCGCCGCGGCGGGCGTGCCCGGGATTGCGGACACCGCATCTGGACGCCGGAATCTCGTGGCATGGGCGGCGAGACGCCCATGGTGTCGGTATTCCGACACATTTCCGGCACCCGGAAGCACAGGCTCGCCCTCCGGAGCCGGACGCGATTATGGATAACGATCGGCGTCTGCGGCCGCGATCAACGGTTTCAACGGTAGGTGTCGCGCCATGCATTTCTTCCTTTTTCCTTTTCCCTTTTTCCTTTTTCCTTCCAACCTCACCCCCCTTCCGCTGGTATCTGCTGCGGAGGCGACAGCCCCATCCTTATGCATAAGCTTGCCATCATCTTCGTTCTCGCCATGACCGCGGCCCTGCACGCCGGCGCGGCCGAGACTTCATTCATTGCCGCCGCCCACGCTGCCAGGGAGAAGGTCGCGGCCGCATCGCCGGCGGACCGACCGGCCCTGGGCGAGGAGTCGGCTTGGCCGTTCCGGCGGGATTTCGCCCTCGAGTATGACTGGGTTCTCCAGGATTCGGGTTTGGCGTTCGGGTCGTGGCTCGGCAAATCGGCTGATGCCGACACCATGCACCGAATGATCGAGCGCGCGGCCGGGCAGTGTGCCACGCCTCAGCCCGTGCTGGCCGGTCTGGCCAAACTTGCCCAGGACAAGGTGCCCGCCACCGACGTACGCTGGCTCGAACTCTATCTCCGCGCCTGCACGGCCCGCCGAGCGGAGCGCCTCGCCTGGCTGGCCGCCCGCTCGCCGCGCATGGTCTTCACCAAACACGCCAACATGGGCGGTTCGCACTACGCCTACACTGAAGCCCAATCCGACGCCCAGGCCGAACGCAACTTCGTGCCCGGCGCGGCACTCTGCACACTGGACATCGCCCAGGGCAAAGTAAACGTCCGCACGCTCATCGACGACAAGAAGGGCGTCATCCGCGATCCCGCCGTCTCCTACGATGGCAAGCGGATCCTGTTCTCGTGGAAGAAGTCCGACCGCGAGGATGACTATCACCTCTATGAAATGGACGTCGCCACGGAGAAGGTCCGCCAGATCACCTCGGGCCTGGGCGTGGCCGACTATGAAGGGACATATCTCCCGTCCGGCGACATCGTGTTTAACTCGACGCGCTGCGTGCAGATCGTGGATTGCTGGTGGACCGAGGTCAGCAATCTGTACACCTGCGCGGCGGATGGCCGGTTTCTGCGGCGGCTGACCTTTGACCAGGTGCATACCAACTACCCGACGGTGATGGACGATGGCCGGGTGATCTACACGCGCTGGGAATACAACGACCGCGGACAGGTCTTCCCACAGCCGCTGTATCAGATGAATCCGGACGGGACCAACCAGACCGAGTTCTACGGCAACAACTCCTGGTTTCCGACGACGATCATTCACGCCCGCGGCCTGCCGGGGTCCGGGCGCGTGATGGCGATTCTCACCGGGCATCATTCGTATCAGGCGGGCAAGCTGGCGATCATCGACCCGGCCCGCGGCACACAGGAGAACCAGGGCGTGCAACTCATCGCGCCCATTCGGCCGACCAAGGCCGAGCGCATCGACTCCTATGGCCAGGACGGCGAACTCTTTCAGCACCCCTATCCGCTGAGCGACACGCAGTTCCTCGTCTCCTACACGCCGACCGGCTGGAACGACCGCAAACGCGGCCGCGGGCAGACGCGTTTCGGCGTCTACCTCATGAGCATCGACGGCCAGCGCGAACTGCTCGCGGCCGACGCCGAGATCTCCTGCAACCAGCCGATCCCGCTGATGCAGCGCACGGCCCCGGCCGTCGTGGCCAGTCCGGTTGACTATCGCAAAGACACGAGCACCTTCTACATTCACGATGTCTATGCCGGGCCGGGACTTGCGGGGATCGAACGCGGCACCATCAAACGTGTCCGCGTGGTCACCATGGAATTCCGCGCGGCCGGCATCGGGGCCAACGGCAGCGGCGGCCCGGCCGGTGGCGCGCTCTCCAGCACGCCGCCCTCCATCAACAACGGCACCTGGGACCCGAAGACGGTTCTGGGCGATGCCAAGGTCCACGAGGATGGCTCGGCGTTCTTCGAAGTGCCCGCACGCACGCCAGTCTATTTCCAGTGCCTCGACGACAAGGGCCGGGCCGTGCAGACCATGCGAAGCTGGTCCACGCTGCAGCCCGGCGAGACCAGTTCCTGCGTCGGCTGCCACGAGGAAAAGACGGCCATCTCCTACGCCACGCGGAGCGTGACCCAGGCGGCCAAAGCCGGTGTGCAGAAGCTCGAGCCTCCGTTCGGCCCGGTGCGCGGATTCAGCTATCCGCGCGACATCCAGCCGATCCTCGACCGGCACTGCATCCAGTGCCACGATGACCGCTCGCAGCAGTGGAAGGCCGACCGCCCCGTCACGGCCGCTCCCGTCGTGCCCGTCGCCACCGGCGCCCGCGTTAGATCCTTCAGCCTGCTTGGCGAAACCACGCTTGACGAGAAGTCCAAGCGCCATTGGAGTGACTCCTACCTCGCATTCACTCAGCGCGGCCACAGCAACCGGATGGTCAAATGGATTGGCGCCCAGTCGGTGCCCACGATGCTCCCGCCGAATTTCGCCGGCTCCACACAGAGCGGCCTGTTCACGCTGCTGGAACACCACTACGACGTGAAACTCTCGCGCGAGGAATCCGAGCGGATAGCCTGCTGGATCGACCTACTCGTCCCCTACTGCGGCGACTACACGGAAGCGGCCGCATGGACGGAAAAGGAGAAAGAGAAGTACCAGCATTTCATGGACAAGCGCCGCCGGCTGGCGGATGAGGACAAGGAGAACATCAAGGCGCTGCTTGCGAAGTGAGCAAGTAGGGCCAACGTCCCCGCTGGCCTGCCTGAAGCGTTACCTGTTTAGTGCTCACGGCCAGCGATACGCTGGCCCCGCATTCAACGGCCGGACGGCGGGGTTGGCAGCGGGTCGTCATCGCAGACGATACGGAAGCCAACCCAATTGGCGTCGGACATCTGCCATTTGCTCGGGGGATCTTGAGGATCGCGCCTCTGCCAACTTTTTCGGTAGTGTTCTCGATCCGACGACTTCATGCGTGCGGCTTTGTCACGAAATGAGCCCCCCTTGGCGTACGGCGCGGGTGCATCGGCCTGCTCGACCCACTCGCTGACATTGCCGAGCATGTCGTAGAGGCCCCATACGTTCGGTTGCTTGGACGCGGGCTTGTGGGCCGTGCCGTCCGGGAATTCGTCGGTCGCCGAGTTGTCGCGGAACCAGGCGAGGGGATCGAGTTGTTTCGTATCCAGCCCGGCCACAGGCGGGCCGCCGGCACGACAGGCGTATTCCCATTCCGCCTCGGTCGGCAGCCTGAACCGTCGGCCGCACTTCTCGGCAAGCCATTTGCAGTAAAGCTGGGTCGAAGCATAGGTTGTACCGCGAACCGGATCGCCTTCAACAATGATGCCGTTGGCATACCACATGAAACTCGACGATGGCCGGGTTCGGGCATTCACCTCCTTGTTCATGGCCTCCAGGCCCTCTTCGAGGCCAGCACCAAGCTTCCTCAGGTCCTCACACCTGGCCCAGATCACGTAGGGATCCCACGTCATTTCCGTCGTGGCCACCCAGATCGGCTTCACGTTCTCAATGCGTTTGACTCCACCCGGCTTGTCCGGCGCCCACTCCACCTGTCCGGCCGGGATCTTCACCATATCGAAAGTGATTGTGGTCGTCGGGACGCGTACGGTGCATCGCGGAAGACCGGCCGGACGTGTGGCGGGAGTCTGCGCGAATGCCAGCGATGAGAACAGGAGAATGAACGCGGCGTAGCGCATGTTCCTCGCCGTCTTCTACCGCACAAAAGCGCTGAATGTTGCCAACGGTGTCAAGACTAGCTGATCAACAGCGTCGATTCGCTGAAAGCACAGCGCTTTCCAGAACGCCACAGTTCGAAGTAGGGCTCGAATACGTCGGCCCCACAGAACCGGGCGAAGCATGGCCACCGCAGGTAGGCGGCGATCCAATAGTCGCATGCGATCGAGTAGTATGCTTCATTCAGTACCGACACCGGATCGGCGCGATCCGTGCTGGACGCAAGCCAATCGCCCACGGCCTCGTAGACGACCAGGTGCTGGGAAGCGTTAAAATCCAGGTCTGAATCCACCAGCACTGAGGTTCTGGATGTCAAGCGCAGGATCCCCGTGAGTTCCGGATCGCCAATGACTTCTGCAAGTATTCTGAGCCGGCGGACAAACTCCTGGCCGAGGCCAGTCACTTCTTGCTCAGAGCGGTGAATCGGCGTACGCACAACAAAGTAACCGTCCTCCGATTCATCCGGGCCGGCAGTCGCCTCATAAACTCGCTGGAGCCGAGTCACGTACGCTGCGCCAGACGCGATTGGCGCAAAGACCTGTGGCATGCGCTCCGGGGTGAGCCGGAACGCCTGAAACAGGCCATAGGTATTCTCCGGCTGCCATGCTTGGACGGCACGGTCTCCGAGGAGTTCCTTCAAGTATTGCAGGTACTCATCTGGGCGCATGATCTTCAAAGCCTCGGAAGGACTGACGCACCGCTCTAGCGGTATGCCGCCCGTTTGAAGCGCGGCTAAAACTCCGCATTCCCCGGCGTCCGGGGGAACGGAATCACGTCGCGGATATTGGCCATTCCCGTTGCGTAGATAATCGTCCGCTCGAAGCCCAGACCAAAGCCCGCGTGGGGGACGGTGCCGTACCGCCGCAGGTCGCGATACCAGTTGTAGGCGTGCTTGTCGAGTTTCAACTCGTCCAGCCGAGCATCCAGGCGGTCGAGGCGCTCTTCGCGCTGGCTGCCACCGATGATCTCGCCGATGCCGGGAGCCAGCACGTCCATGGCGGCCACCGTCTTGCCGTCGTCGTTCTGGCGCATGTAGAAGGCCTTGATGTCCCTGGGGTAGTTCATCACCACCACCGGGCGGCCGACGTGTTCTTCGGTGAGATAGCGCTCGTGCTCGGTCTGCATGTCGATGCCCCATTTCACGGGGAACTCGAATTTCTTGCCGGACTTTTCGAGAATGGCAATGGCGTCGGTGTAGGTCATGCGCTCGAAGCTCGAACTGATGAACTTCTCCAGGCGGGTGATGCACTCCTTGTCGATGCGCTCGGCGAAGAACTTCATGTCGTCGCCGCGCTCGTTGAGCAACGCCTTGAAGATGTACTTGAGGAAATCCTCGGCCAGGTCGGCGTCGGCCGAGAGGTCGGCGAAGGCGATCTCGGGCTCGATCATCCAGAACTCGGCCAGGTGGCGCGTGGTGTTGGAGTTCTCGGCGCGGAAAGTCGGGCCGAAGGTGTAGACCTTGGACATGGCCATGCAGTAGGTCTCGACGTTGAGTTGGCCGGACACCGTGAGGTAGGACTGCTTGCCGAAGAAGTCCTGAGCGAAGTCGATTTTGCCGTCGGGTGTTCGCGGTAGATTTGCCAGATCGAGCGTGGAAACGCGGAACATGGCGCCGGCGCCTTCGCAATCGCTGGCGGTGATGATGGGCGTGTGGATCCAGCAGAAGCCGTGCTCGTGGAAGTAACGATTGACGGCCTGAGCGAGGCAGTTGCGGACACGCGTGACGGCGCCGAAGGTATTGGTGCGGACGCGCAGATGGGCAACCTCGCGGAGATATTCAAACGAATGCTGCTTGGGCTGAATCGGGTAGTGGTCGGGGTCATCCACGAGGCCGATCACTTTCACCTCGCTGGCCTGGATTTCGTACGCCTGGCCCTTGCCCTGGGACTGGACAATGGTGCCGGTGATGATGACGGAAGCGCCGGCCGTCAGATGGAGGATTTCCGAGGCATAGTTGGGCAGTGCGGCCGGGGCGACCGCCTGGATGGAGTCGAAGCAGGAGCCGTCGTTGACGGCGATGAATGAGAAACCGGCTTTGGAATCGCGGCGGGTGCGCACCCAGCCTTTGACGGTGATTGTGGAGTTGATGGCGGCCTTGCCGGCCAGAGCGTGGGCGATGGAGAAATCGGGCATGGGATACCTTTCTGGACAGGCAAGTTACCGTAATTGGGCGGTGGGCGGAAGTCGGCAGTGAAGCGAGTCCCGCACCAATCGTCGAAGAAGTGCCGCCAGTGTCCTCACTGGCGGTGCGTGGGGCTGCGGCGTACCCGGGGGATTCCGCCGGTGAGGACACCGGCGGCACTGCATGCGGTTTCCCTGGCCGGTCCCGCAGCTTGTCCCGCAGCCCTTTCGTCCTGGCGATCAATCCTCTATTCTGTCGGCTTGTCGTTCGTCACCCGGTATGTCCGCGTGCTGCGGGCATACTCGTACCTAAGGAGCCTATATGCAACGTATCGTGTCCGCCATCGTACTTGGTCTTGTCTTCAATCTCTCGGCATTCGCCGCGGAGAAGCTTCCCCCCGTGGCCGCCCCCGCCGCACCGGCCGACATGAAGCCGCTGTTTAACGGCAAGGATCTGACCGGCTGGGATGGTGATCCCCGGCTCTGGTCGGTGAAGGACGGCGCCATCCGCGGCGAAACCACCAAGGAGAACGCCGCCAAGGGCAACACCTTCCTGATCCTCAAGGACCAGAACTTCGCCGATTTTGAGCTGCGCATGTCCTTCCGCTGCAACGCCGACAACAACTCCGGCGTGCAGTACCGCTCCAAGCACATCACCGAGGGCAAGGTCGCCAACAACTGGGTCGTGCGCGGCTACCAGCACGAGATCCGCAACGAGAACAAGGAGCCCAACGTCGCCGGCTTCATCTACGACGAAGGCGGCAAGCGCGGCAGGGCCTGCCTCGCCGGCGAGAAGGCGGTGTGGGAGAACGGCAAGAAGAACGTCACCGGCATCCTGGTCGACGCCGTGGACTACGAGAAGCTCTTCAAGCTCGATCAGTGGAATGACATCATCATCATCGCCAAGGGCAACCACATCCAGCACTACCTCAACGGTACGCTCCTGCTGGACTTCACCGACAACGACCCGGCCGCGGCCAAGGACGGCATCATTGCCTTGCAGCTTCACGCGGGTAAATCGATGTGGACGGAGTTCAAGGACATCCGCATCAAGGAACTGGGCAAGTAAGCAGTCCGACTCAACTTTCGCAACACGGCCGTCCCGGCCCTGGTTCCATGACCACGGCGGCGACGGCCGTGCCGCGCGCCGGGGCCAACGCGCACATTGGCAAGATTGTCGTGACGATGTAGCATGAAATGACAAGGGAAACGGCACCAATTGGAATTTCAGACGGATTGAATATGAAAGTCGTAGCGTTTAACGGCAGTCCCCGTGTTGGCGGAAATACGGAGCAGGCAATCAAGTTCGTCTTCGCTGAATTGCAGGCACACGGAATCGAAACGGAGTTGGTCCAACTGGGCGGACGCAAGGTGTTCGGCTGTCTGGCCTGCGGAAACTGCCGCAAGACAAAGAACAATCGCTGCGGCCGCCAGGATGATGAGATGAACGCGTACTTCCAGAAGATGCTGGAAGCCGACGGCATCATCCTTGGCTCGCCGGTTTACTTCAGCAATGTCAGCACGGAGATCAAGGCCCTGATCGACCGCTGCGGCTTCGTGGCCAAAGCCAACGGCGACCCGCTTAAAGGCAAGGTTGGCGCGGCCGTGATCTCCGCGCGACGCGCCGGTGCGACCTTCACCTACGCCGCCATCAACATGTTCTTCGGCATCAGCCAGATGATTGTCCCGGGATCCACCTATTGGAACATGACCCTGTCCCTTGATCCGGGCGACATCCAGAAGGACGCCGAGGGGATCCGCACGTTTAAGACGCTGGGCCAGAATATGGCGGACTTGCTGCACAAGCTGCATCCCCAATCACCTTGCAGCCCTGCGACAAAATGCGACGCCGTGGCCGGCGACCTGGCATGATTGGCATCGGCGCCAACTGGAGCGTCGACGACAAGCAACCCTGGTTCGGCTACGGCTTTTCCACCATTCTCTCGCCCGATGGAAAAGTCCTCGCCACCGCCAAAAGCATCCACGGCTCCGAGATCATCTACGCCACCATCCCCACGGCCGAGCCGGCGCGATAACAGACCAGGCGGCGAAGCAATCATCTACCGTGCCGCCAGTGTCACCGGCAGCACTTGGTCCGCATGTACGATTGCTTCACCCCTTGACGCCGCCCGACGACGCATCCACAATTGTGACGTCTTCAGCAAAGAGGGTGTTGGGTCGTGCCATCGGGAACCGGACCATCGTCGCTGCTGCTCCTCGAATCCCTCTCTGCGCAGGATGGACGCTTCCTCGAATTGCTCGTTCAGGCGACCGACCCCAAGACCCTCGCGGCCGTCGCTGATACCTGGAAAAAGGACCACCGGCCGTGGGCTCGACAGCGAATACTGGAATACCTCGATCTGCCCATGTCGCACCCGGGACATCAGCCGTTGGTGCGGAGACTGTTTAAGAACGCCGAAGACAAGGGGGACCGCGAGTTGCTGGGGGCGTTCATGGCGGCGTTTGACGTGGTGCTGCGACGCTGGCTGAAGCGCGAGTCGCATTATGACTGGCGTTCCAAAGCAAACTGGTATTCTGAACGGCTGACAACTCCGTCGAACACCATTGCTCTCGGGATGACGCCTGACGCCGTTTCAGTCGGGATGCGCATCTATTCGTTCGAGACTCGCTACTACCTCCGTCGTCGCGCCTGGCGCTATTTCCGCCACCTGGCCCACCGCAAACCCGCCGACTACATCGCCGCCGTCGCGCTCGGATTGCAACGCTACCGCGATGAAGACCTGGCCCGTGGCGAGAATATCCTCGACTGCTGGGGCCTCATGCATGCCTGTTTCTTTTCCCACCCGGCCATCCGCATCGGCGTCAGCCATGTGAATCTCGCACCCGGACACACCCTCGCGGAATTGTCGGCCGCTCCGTATCTGCCGCAGTTGTGGAAAACCCCGCAGGCGGCTTCCGTGCTGCTCGGCCTCGTCACGGCCGCCCGTTCGCGCCTCGTACGCGTCTGGGCCATGCAACTGCTCCGGGCCGACCACGCCGCGAATCTCGCCCAGGTGCCCGTGAAACAACTGCTCGGTTTGCTCGACCATGCCGACGAAGAAGTGCAGCAATTCGGTGCCGAACTGCTGGAGAAGGCCCAGGGCCTGGAAACGCTGCCGCTGGAGACCTGGCTGGCCATACTCCGCACGAAGAACCCCACGGCGCTGGCGGTCATCTGCGAACTGATGCGGAAACATGTAACCGCCGATCGCCTCGATCTGCGCGGCCGGATCCAACTGGCCATGTCGCGGGCTACGCCCGTGGCCCGGTTGGGCTTGGAATACCTCAAGACCTCCACCATCGCCACCGCGACCGACCGCGTCGCCATCGCTGAACTGGCCAGCGCCCGTTGCGAGAGCATTGGCCAGGAAATGGCCGATTGGGCCCTGCGGATCGTGGGCGAGAAGAGCGTTTACGTCACTGACCATATTGTCCCGTTCTTCGACAGCCTGAACCCGGCCATTCGCACCGGCGCCTGGGAATGGCTCACCCCCGAGTCGGCCGGCTGGGGCGATTCCTCGCTCTACGCCCGCCTGCTGGAAACTCCCTACGAAGACATCCGCCTGAAACTCGTGGAGTCACTCGAAACTCGCTCCGGCCTCCCCGGTGCCGGCGCCAAGGACCTGTCGGCCATCTGGTGCGCCGTGCTGCTCGGTGTCCATCGCGGCGGCCGACACAAGCTCAAAGCCCTGCGCCAGATCGCCGAGGCGCTGGAGCGAGAACCCAAACACGCGGAACTGTTGCTGCCCGTGCTCGCCATCGCCATGCGCTCCGTGCGAGCGCCCGAGGCGCGCGGCGGCCTGGCGGCCGTGGTCGGTGTTGTCGAACGACGTCCCGAGACACAGCCCATCGTCGAGAAGTATTTTCCCGAGTTGGAACTGGCGGTGGTTCATGCGTGAGAAGAGCGGACACATTCCTGGTGGCACGGGCTTCCAGCCCGTGTGCCGCGGTACTCCGCGGCATCGGATGTGTCGGAGTACCGACACCATGGGCTGGAAGCCCATGCCACCAATTGTGGGCGGGCTCCGGCACTCCATAAAATCGAGCGGACAAAGTAGGGCCAGCG
Organism: Phycisphaerales bacterium; assembly: GCA_025361735.1. GTDB lineage: Bacteria > Planctomycetota > Phycisphaerae > Tepidisphaerales > Tepidisphaeraceae > JANYKD01. The sequence goes on along the minus strand of JANYKD010000321.1, from coordinate 24 downwards.
TCCTCGCTGGCCTGCCTGAAACAG
>JANYKD010000315.1 GCA_025361735.1 Phycisphaerales bacterium | reverse complement strand
GTGCCGCCGGATGATCTCCTCGAACGCGCCGGGCGACCCAGCCGCACACGCCCGCACCAATGACCGTTCGCCGTCGGCATCGGCCGCCGGCCAGGGCACGGCATCCATGGGCAGGTCAGCGGTCACCACAGCATTAGACTCCGGTGTCGCGTACGACTTACAGCAATCTGGAATCTCACATTTGAAATTTCAGATTTGAAATTTGAACTTCTGAATCTCAACTCCCACATCGAGAATTCCCAATATATCAATTCCTCCGCTGTTTGACCCCCACACCCTCCCCCCTATAATGCCGCCCCAGTTGGCTTTACCCCAGACAGGAGCATCGCTTGCGACGCAGATGGATCGTATCGCTGGTGTGCTGGACGCTCACGGGCTCCCCTGCCGCGTTTGGCCAGTACGCCGCACCTTCGGACATGCTCATTGCCAATGCGCCTAAAGCGCAGACCTGGCTGCATGATGGCGCGCACATCGCGATGCTCCAGGGTCCGGTGAGCATCGACCTTGACAAAAACCACCTTTCGGCCGACAGCGCCGTGCTGTGGATCACCACCCTGGACCGCAGCGTCGCCGACCTGCAGCGCGTGGAGATTTCGCTTATCGGCAACGCCCGCGTGGAACAGCCCAACGGCATCGTCCGCAGCGGCCCGAGACTCTTCGTCGATGCCAAGGTCCGCGGCACCATCCGCCTGGCCACGCCAAGCCGCATCGGCGGCGACGAGAGCGACAGCGAACTCTACAAGAGTGCCGATGCCCTCCGCCCGCGCATCTTCCGCGGCGCCGAAGGCACCGGCCGCTGGCTGATCGAGCAGGCTGAGATCACCCAGACACCGACCACCCAACCCACGGATCGTTTCCGGCCGGACCAGCCGATCTCCATTTCCGCCGACGATTTCAATACGACCATCACGCCCGACGGCAAAGTCGCCGCCATTCTCACTGGCAAGGTCACGCTGTTTCAGAAGAGCAAGAACGGCGACCTCGTCGAACTTCTGGCCGACCGGGCGGTCGTCTTCACCCCGTTCGAGAACCTCGGCAACATCAGCATGGCGGAACAGCACAAGACCATCGAGCAGGCCGTCACCGGCGCCTATCTCGAAGGCGACGTGCGCATCATCCGCACGCCCGCCAACATGGTCAAGGAAGGCGAGCAACGGCTTGAGGCCAACCGGGCCTATTATGACTTCACCACGGATCGCGCCGTCCTGACCGATGTGGTCATGCACAGCGCCGATCCCAAAAGCAACATCCCAATGGTCGTCCGGGCTCGCATGATGCGGCAGATTTCGCTGAACGAGTACACGGCGGAAAAAGCCACGATGACGACGAGCACCTTCAACACGCCGTCGTACAGCATCGGCACCTCGACCACCTACATCCGCCAGACGGACTTCGGCAATGAAGTCACGGGTGTGCGCACCAATTTCGTGGCCCACGATGTCACTTTCGACCTCTGGGGACTGCCCGTGTTCTACATGCCCGTGGTCGCGGGCAGTGTGGCCCAGAACAACCCCTTGCGGCACATCGAAGCCGTCAGCTCCGGCACGTTCGGCCTTGGCTTCCGCAGCGACTGGGGCCTGTTCGAAAGCATCGGTCAGATTCCGCCCAAGGGAACCGACATTTCGTATCACATCGACTATCTCAGCAAACGCGGCCCGGCAACGGGACTGGACGCCAAGTATGTCGGCGGCTGGATCGACAACAACACGCTCGATCCGACCAGCTATTCGGGCGATTTCCGAAGCTATATCGTCTCCGACACGGGCGTGGACAAACTTGGCAAACAGCGTGTCAGTGTCGAACCCGAGGACGATCTTCGCGGCCATTTCTACTGGCGGCACAGCCAGTTCCTCGACGACTGGCAGATCCAGGTCACCGGCGGCTACATCTCCGACCCGACGTTCATGGAAGAGTGGTTCAACCGCACTTTCCGCGACGGCCCGCCGCAGGCAACAGCATTCTACGCCAAGTATCAGAAGAACAGCGAAGCCTTCACGTTCCTGGTCAGCGGCCAGCCCAACGACTTCACCACCTCCGCCAGCGCCTATCAGGAAATGGCCGAGATCCAGCGATTTCCCGAACTCGGTTACTACCGCATCGGCGACAGTGTTTTCAACGACACGATGACTTTTTTCAGCGCCAACAACCTGGCGGCGCTGCAGTTCAAGAACAGCAGCAAATCGCTCTCCGATCTCGGGTTCGCCAAAGCCGATGTCGGCTACCAATCGCCCGGCCTGCCGTCCTATGGCCAGACGGGAACTCCGGAAGACACGACCTATCGCGGCGACTTCCGCCAGGAAATCGACATGCCCTTCAGCATGTGGCGGTTCAAGGCCGTGCCCTACATCATCGGCCGCTATTCCGCCTGGTCTGAGTCGGTCGAGGGTGGCAGTACCGACCGCCTCTACGTCGGCGGCGGCATGCGCCTGACGACCGCGTTCTGGAAGGTCGATGACAGCGCCCAGTCGGACCTCTTCGACATCCACCGCGTCAGGCACGTCATGGAGCCGATGATCAACGTCTATGGGGCCACCTCGACAACCGAGGCATCCAAGTTGCTGATCTACGACGAGCAGATCGAGAACACCCACGACATCGGTGCCGTCCAGATCGCCCTGAACAATCGCTGGCAGACCAAGCGCGGCGGTCCGGGCAACTGGCGCAGCGCGGACTTCTTCACGCTGAATCTCGAAGGCAACTTCTTCTTCAACCAGCCACAGGATAAGGAAATCCAGCCGACCGACTTCCGCGGGCTCTTCTTCGTCTCCAATCCTGAATCGTCTCTTCCGCGCAATTCATTCAACGTGGAATACGATTGGCGCATCTCCGACAATGTCTCGATTCCGGGCCTCGTCCAGTACAACATCGACAACAACACGCTGGCAACAGCCTCCATCGGACTGAACGTCAAACAGGACGACCGCATCAGCTACTACGTCGGACTGCGCCACATCGGCATCAGCGTCGAACAGATTGTCAACGGCAACACATTCGTCTTCGACAACCAGGACCTGGCGATCTTCGCCACGCAGTACCAGCTTTCGACAAACTACCGCCTGGGGCTGTCTGCAAGTTATGACATGGCCCAGTCACGGACGAACAGCGCCGTCGTCAGTTTTGCCCGCCGGTTCGATCGCTTTTTCGTCGAAATCGCCTTCCGCGTGGATGCATTCCAGAACGACAATGCGATAATGTTCAACCTCTGGCCCGAAGGCATGCAGCCCGGCGGCGGCACCGGCAGCCTGCCCTCCAACCTGGTGCATTGAGCGCGGCGCAGCAGCGTAGGGTCCGCTTCAGCGGACGCGGTTCGGCGTGCCCACGATTTTCCGCGTCCGC
>JANYKD010000314.1 GCA_025361735.1 Phycisphaerales bacterium | reverse complement strand
GCATCGGACGCTGGCGTCTGCGGAAGGAGAGCGGCGGCGCGAGGTTGACGCCTCACGATGAGCCACGAGGCCGTTGCAGCGAGCAGACACCATGTCAGCAGAAAGAAACCCATGCTCATCGTGTCATTGCCATTCCAGGTGACGCTGTGACTCTGCGAGGCGGCGCCGGCGTTACCGGAGGAGGGTGTCTTCATCTCGGTGCGGGAGTTCAGGCTAATGGGAGACAACTGGGCAAGTTTGGTCTGAGTGTCGCGAGCATAGCGGGAGATGAGGGCGGCGTCGGGCTGGGCGCCGGGCGCGGACTTGGGAACATTGGCTGCCTCCAGGGCGGCTTGGGCGGCCTCTTCGTTGAAGGTGGGCAAAGCGGCAATCGCATGGCCCTTGGCATCGCTGCCGGTGTACTTGCCGGTCTGGGGGTCGAGCTGAACGGTCGCCTGGCCGCTGCGGCTCTGGATCTGAATGGTGATGCCGGCGCGAGTGATCTGGGTCCAGTCGGCCCCGCCGAGATGGTACACCTTCTGCTGGCCGGAGATGGTGTACACCTCCGCCAGCGAGCAGTTGGGCGTGATTTCAGTATGAACGTCGGTGGTGGCGATGGTGGGCAACAGGAGCCCGGCGGCGGCAAATGCCAGGGCAAGCGCGAGGAGGAAGGAGATGGCGACGCCGAGCAGTAGTTTGATGGCCAGTCGCCAGCCGCCGCCCAGGCGCAAACGCGTCGGCCGAATGATGCCGACGTTTCGCAAATCCGACCCGCACTCGGGGCAGACAAAGGTCGTCAGGCCCGTGACGATGTACCCACATCTCCCGCAGACAGAGTGTTCGGCGTTCTCGGCCATGTTCGACGGCTCCGCAGGGCGTTCATATTGCCTGCGAAGAGTATAGACATGCGGAAGCAGCCCTGGCCACGGGAAACGGCGACGAAGGGGAGAGACCGCGAAGGCGAAACATGCCCGGATATGATGTGGCCGCCAGCAAGCCAGGAATGAGACGGGGACGCAGCTCGTGCGCCTGCTTCAAGGCGTTCTTCATTCGATCCACACCAGCCGGCTCACTTCACCCAGCCATTTTCGCCGCCACCCCCCGCCGTTGCGCCCGGCGCGGGGGTGGCGCCACCACACGGCGGCCGGCGCGGCGCAGTTCCTCGGTCTGGCGGCGAAGGTCCGCGAACGCGGCGGGCAGGTCTTTGAAACGTGCGAAATAGGCCCGCCCCGCCGCGCGCCTCTTCAACAATGGCGTCTTCCGACGTGATCTTCATGGTTTCACCAACTCAAAACCGTGCCGCTCCTGCTCCCACCATTCGCGGGTTTGGGCCTGCTACACGGCGATGCGGGGCCGAGGCCATGCGGTCAGATAGCCGACGACGGTCGTCTCAATGTAGACAGTGGGCTTTGCCATGGGTGGAATAATACCATGGGCCGGGGAATGAGACGCAGGTGCTTCTCTCACGCCGTGCGTTTCAACCCGGCCACAACGAAGCTGGCGATCAGTTCCGAGCGTTTCACGCCCAGGAGGGAATGAGACGAGGACGAAGCCGATCAACCTTCACACTCGAAGAGTTCTCGCGGCAGGCGCGATTGGCGAATTACGGACAGAAGCGTGCCGACACGGAGTTCGTCGTGGTCAGGTACGGGAACCGTAATGGTGGTATCGGCCAGCGCAAGTTGCATGATGCGATGGCTTCCCTTCTGGCGCACAAAGCGAAAGCCATGTTCCTCAAGGATTCGGCAGGCGTCGCGCCCGGACATGCGGCGAAGTTTAGGCAACGTTGATCTCCAGGCTCTCGACGTAGCGTTCGGACGTCATCCGGGAATTGATCTCAGCGGGGCTGGCGACTTCGAGAAACCCCTCGACGGCCTCGGTCAGATTGCGGCGGGCTTCCTCCCGCGTATCGCCCTGGCTGGCGATATCGAGTTCGGGACATAGCGAGACATAGCCGTTGCCTTCGCGTTCGATGATGGCCGTGAACATGACTCGTTTCATAATGGGGAGTGTACGCTTGAGACGGTGCGCAGAGCAAGCGAATTGCGGCGATGTTGCCATCACGGCAGGCCACCGCCATGGCGCTGCCGCGCGGCTAGAGCCCGAATTCTCGCGTTAATCAAGGAAGCGTGCAGAAGGAACTTCGCAGAAGCCCTCACCCCAACCCTCTCCCGAAGGGCATAGGCGTTAACTTAGCAGTGTTTTCCGCATGATTTGCCACGAGATTGCCATTTGATGCCATAAACGACGACCGATATTCCAGCAGATTTCGGGCATTTGCGAGAATCTTGCTCGCGTTAGGTTAACGCCTATGCTCCCGAAGGGAGAGGGAGCAGGAGGAGCGTGGAGGTGTTCTTGCACAGCCACAAAGCATATAACGCTACTGCGTTACATGCTTTCGGAGAACTCAATCCAGATTCATCGACATCAGGAACTGGGCGTTGCTCGGCACCTTCTCGAGGCGGCCCTTGAGCAATTCCACGGCTTCCACCGGGTTCATATCAGAGAGCACGCGACGGAGGCGGTAGACGAGTTCGAGTTCCTTGGGGTCGAGCAACAATTCCTCGCGGCGGGTGCCGGAGGCGTTGATGTCGATGGCCGGCCAGATGCGCTTGTCGACCAGGCGGCGGTCCAGGTGCAACTCGGCGTTGCCGGTGCCCTTGAACTCTTCGAAGATGACTTCGTCCATCTTCGAACCGGTGTCGATCAACGCAGTGCCCAGGATCGTCAGTGAACCGCCTTCTTCCAGGTTACGGGCGGCGCCGAAGAAGCGCTTGGGCTTCTGCAGGGCGTTGGCGTCCACGCCGCCGGTCAGGATCTTGCCGGAGTGCGGGACTTCAGTGTTGTAGGCGCGGGCCAGACGCGTGATCGAGTCGAGCAAAATGACCACATCGCGGCCGAATTCGACATAGCGGCGGGCCTTCTCGATGACCATCTCGGCGACCTGGACATGGCGGCTGGCCGGTTCGTCAAAGGTCGAGCTGACGACCTCGGCCTTGGTGTTGCGCTCCATGTCCGTGACTTCTTCGGGGCGCTCGTCGATGAGCAGGACGATCAGAACGCACTCGGGATGGTTCTTGGTGATGGCGTTGGCGATCTTCTGCAGGAGCACCGTCTTGCCCGTACGCGGCGGGGCGACGATGAGCATGCGCTGGCCCTTGCCGATGGGCGTGACCAGGTCGACGATGCGCATGTTCAGGTCCTTGGGGTCGGACTCCAGGACCAGGCGGCGGTTGGGGTGGAACGGGGTGAGATCCTCGAAATTGGTGATCTCGGTGATGCGATCCGGGTCCTCGCCGTTGATGGCCTCGACGCGGAGCAGGGCGAAATATCGCTCCGATTCCTTGGGCGGGCGGATCTGGCCCTGGACGACATGGCCGTTGCGCAGACCAAACCGGCGGATCTGGGATGGAGAGATGTAGATATCATCCGGACCGGGAAGATAGTTGAACTCGGGCGAACGCAGGAAGCCGAAGCCGTCGGGCAGGATTTCCAGCACGCCTTCGCCGTACATCAGGCCGTTCTGCTTGATGCGGGCACGCAGGATCTGGAAGATCAGATCCTGCTTCTTCATGCCAATGTAGTCCTGTATTCCGTCGGAGCGGGCGATCTCGTGAAGCTGGTGGACTTCCATCTTCTGGAGGTCGCGGATGTAGAGCTTGCCGCCTTTGACGGACTCGTACTTGGCATTGGTCTCGGCGTCGATCACGGCAACGTCGTTACCGCCGTTGGGCGACTGGGCGGGAGCCGCCGGGGCAGCGGGCTGGGCCGGGGCGGCCACGGGCGCTTGCGGCGCGGCGGGAGCTGGCTTGGCAACGACTGGAGCCGGAGGCGCGACAGGGGCAGGCCGGGCGGCGGGAACCTCGGGTGCCGGCGGGGCCACGGGAGCAACCGGCTCGGGCTGGGGCACGAAAAGATCGGGAGGGGCCGCCACGATCTCGGGTTCGTCAGTCACAACCTGGGCTGTGGCAGTGGCTTCCGGCTCGTGATCCTGACGGTCCTGGCGGTCACGCTGATGCGGGGCGCGATGGGGTTTCTGGGCGCGATGCGACTTTCCGGCGGCGGGCGACTCCGCACCTTCGGTCTTGGCGTTGCCTATCGAATCTGCATCGTCGTGGGGCGTGCGTCGCCGGGAACTCTTGGCCATTGGTATGGGCCTCCAAAAGGGGGTAGGGAGATTTAACTCATTTCCAGCCCGGGGAAATAATCCTGGGCGGACTCTGACGTGAACAGTTCCTCTAAGGAGTCGGAATCTTTGCCGGTTAAACCTTCGGGCGTTCCCTGCCGTGTATCTCAGCGACAATTCGGGAGAGCACGTGGCGGACTTGAGAGCGGACCTCGTCCAGACCGGCGGTGTTGCAAACGATAAATCTAGCCACTTTCCGCTTATTGTCCAGTGGGGTTTGATTTTTTTCCCGTCGTTGCCATTCCTGCAGGGTCCAGCCCCGGGTTTCCATGACCCGACGTATACGGACCTCCTCGGGGGCATCCACGAAGACAATGGCATCGCACTGGCCGGCTAAACCGGCCTCGATGAGCAGAGGCGCATCCCACACATACGCCACGGTTTGTGCATCAGCCGAGGCCATCTGTTGGTCACGCATTTGCGCCGCCAGCGGATGCAGCAAACCTTCCAGACGCTGCCTTTCCCCCGGACTGGCGAAGACCCAGTCGGCAATCGCCTTGCGGCTCACCCGGCCGGCCGCGTCGAGAACGGCCGGACCCCACCACTGAACGAGCGTCTGGCGGACATCTTCCCGCTCGTAGGCCTGGGCGATATGCCGGTCGGAATCGATGACCATGCAGCCGAGCTCGCCGAAGAGAGAGGCTACGAAACTCTTGCCGCTGCCGATGCCGCCGATGAGGCCGATGATGGGTTTGCCGCGAAACATGATGTCACTTCTCGAAGCCAAACTCCAGCTCATTAGGCGACTGACGGATCCAGTTGGGGTGGAAACTGTTGCTGATTCCCTCGGCCGCACTGCGACCCATGGAGAGCGTCATGTCCGGGCTGCGGGTGTCGTGGTTGACGCGGAAGTTGACCTTCACAGTCAGCCCGGCATCCAGGCGTTTCTTGACATCGGGTATTTCCCGCCAGGGCAGAGCACACTCGACAATCCGCAAGTCATCCTCATAACGGACCACCAGCTTACCATCCTTCACGGCGCCTTCGAGCGGATGCTTCGGCTGGCGCGGGAAGAAATGCTTGTTGGGCATTCCCGGAGCGATCAGCCGCCAGATTTCGGTGCCACCGCCAAAGGAGTTGGCCACCTTGTTCAGGGCATATTCATAGTCCGTGCTCTTGTAGCCGATGAACCGGGGCATCCGGCCGGGCAGGTGCGTCAGCCAATCCTTCTCCTCGGCCGGGATCGCGTTGAATGCCAGGAGCACGTTGTCGAACGATTGCTGCGGCATGCCGCTGGGCAGGAACGGCCAGCGGCGATAGCTGAACCGGCGCACGCCCTCCGGCCATTTGTATTCGGTCTCCTTGCCGCCTTTGCGTGAATAGGAAACCGCGGGATAGAAATCGGCGTCCTCGTCGCGCGTCGCAAAGCGGGGCGCGCCTGGGTGCGGCGTGTCGTCGGCAATGCGCGCGGCGAAGTAGAAGAAATCGGCGTCGTAGGCCATGAAACCGGCCGCAAACCCGCCGGCTTTGCCGGGCGTGAACTTGGCAAATGGCGTGTACATCGCCTCTTCAAACGACTGCTCGGCGGCGGCATCGGTCACAATCGTCTGGGGCAATGCGCCGTTCCAGTCGTCCAGCTTGCCGTCCACGGTGACAGTCCGGCGGCTGATCCAGTTCACATGCATGGCTTCCTGATGAACGGCCGACCCGAGCGGGCCGGCATCGAAACTGACAAGAAGAGGATAGGTGTTGTCCGAGCGCGGTTTGCCTGAAAGGCGCACGTCGACCCACTTCTGCTGGCGCGGGGCAAAGGAGAGTTCCGCGGGGGACTCGATGGTCAGGTCGCCGAGCTTCACGCTGAGGCGGCCGGTGATTGGCTGGTTGTGCTGGCTGGTCAGCCGCAGGCGCAACACGGGGGTTTGCTCGATCGGCCGGGTGAGATCGCAGGCGATGATCTCGATCGGCTCCATGCCCTGGACGCGGGCGCTGCGAATGGCCGCCACGAGTTTGTCGAAGCTGCCGGCCACCGCCGGATCGGCACGCAGGAAATGTCCCTTTTCGTCGAGTGGCACCTCAATCCGGCCATCGCGGGCGGGCACCGGATTGCCGTAGCTGTCGAAAAGGGTGAAAGGCTGGTTTGCGGCGTCGATCACCAGGGTGGCGCCGGCAAGCGGGCGCGGCTGGTTGAGCTTGCGCAGCAGCGCCACCCGATTGGGATCGCCGGGCTTCAGCGCCGCCAGTTCGCGACGCATCTCATCCTTGGCGCGGACTTCGTCGAGACTGCGGACACCGTTGAACAGCGGCGTCCCCTTTTCAAAGAGCGTCGCCAGATCGCCGACGACGACCACGGTGCCATCGTCGGCATTGTCCTTCAGGCCGGCGAAGGTGAAGACCCAGGGCAGGCCGTTGGTGAAGAGGATTTCGCGGAAGGCACGCTCGCCGATGAAGCGCTGCGACGCACCATAGGCGGCGGCCAGCGGGCGGGACTCGATCACGCGCTCCACGCGCTTCTTCCCCTCGGCCGTGCGGATGTTGTCATACTCGACCCGGTTGTGGCTCAGCGTGGAAACGGCATTGCGGCTGAGCGTGCCCATCGAGCGATCGTAGCCCGCGGCACGGTTGGCGGCGACCACGCCGGCAAAACGGTCGTCGGTGTTGGCGACCCAGGACTCGGTGTCCCAGATCAGCACGCGGCCCTTGTAGTGCTTGCGGTTGTTCCAGGCCGGATAGAGCACGGGCGCAGACAGGCCCTGATAGTGGATCGAGCAGAAATCCAGGTACGGCAGCCACTCTTCCCAGTTGTCGGCGAAGAGCTTGTCGATGGTGTTGGCCGATGAGTCGCAGCCGCCGATGAGCACATCGACGCCTGCTTCGCGGCGTGCTTTGAACACGGCGTCGCCCATGCGCTTGAAGAGTTCGCGATAGCGAACCACGTCCGCCCCCCAGCCGGAGATCGACAGGCCTTCCCAGGGCTCGTTCCACAGTTTCAGCCCCGTGATCGGACCCTTGGGCCAGCCGAACTCGGCGGCGAGTTTGTAGCAGAACTGCTGATAGTCCTCGTCGAACTCCGGCAGCCAGACCATGTCCTCTTTTTCGCCATCCTTCATGAAACCGTTCGCGTCGAGATGTGGCCGGCCACGGCCAAGCGGCTGGTTCTGGTTGCCGGCGCCGACCTCGGCGACAACGGTAACCTTGTGATCGTGAAACTCGCGCAATTCGCGGCTGATGCGGTCCCACTGCCGCTGGTATTCCGGCGAGCCGCTCTTGTGGTACGACACGCCCCAGCGAATCGCCTGCACGCCCAGGCGTTCCAGGATGGGCGCGGGCATTTCCTCAAGCGACTGCTTGGGGAACTGCACCCGCTCCAGACTGGGTTTGAACGTCCGCACATAGCTGGTCAGAAATGCCCGCCGGCCGGTGCCGAGGTCGACGACCAGCCCGTAGCCACCCTTGGTCTCGGGTGTCTTGGGCTCGATCGTGAGATTGGACCAGCCGTTGGCCGGCAGGTTGACGTCGATCTCCTGCGAGCCGGCGGCCTCCAGCTTCTTCAGGTCGGGATACCACTGGTCGTTCGGAAACGAAACCTGCGCGTAGCGGATGATCTCGACCTTGCCTTTTGCGGCCAGCGGCTGGGCCGTCAGGTTCTCGATGTGAAAGACAAACCGCGGCTGCTCGCCTTCGTGAAAGACATTGCCCGGTGCGGATGATTCGAGCATCGTCGCCTTGAAGGCCGGGTTCTTTGGTTTGGCCTCGACGCCAAAACACTGGCTGTAGCCGTGCATCTCCGGCAAGTTGCCCCATTCCGCGCGTGCTGCTAACGGCACGAGACAGATCGAAAGGAGTGACGCGGCCAGACAATACAGGCAGCAGTTTTGTTTCACGCGGACGTCGAATGTGTCGATCATGGGTTCATCATACTTTCAAGAGGCTGTTTTTGTAGCACAGGCGTCTCGCCTGTGTCGCGTTGGCGCACCATTCGCCCTTGGCGATTACAGTGCCGCCAGTGTCCTCACTGGCGGTGTTTGGCGTTGCAGGCATGTCGCGGAATTCCGCCGGTGAGGACACCGGCGGCACTACATGCGATCGCCCCGCGCGTTTTGTCAAACCGGCCGCGACTCCATCACTTCCACCCAGTTGCCCGAGGGGTCCTTGACGAAAATGCTCTCCACGCCCGGCACGATTCCGCGCAGTCGTTCGTACGCGATCTCGCGTTCCACCAGCCAGGCTTCAACCAGGCCCAGCGACTCGACCTCCACCCCCAGCGGCCGGCAGGACTCCCGCTGGATCATGCCTTCGCCCAACTCGAACACCACGCGGTGATTGTCCGCCCGGTAGATACGCTGGTCGCGGGGCTCGTCCCTGACCATCTTGAGCAGGCCGCAGTAGAAGTCGTCATGCTGTTTCTCAAGCTCGGCCTGCGCGGGTAGATGCACATCGGCCACCGCCACGAGCCGCACCGGCAATGGCTCAGGCATCTTCGGCCGCCGGTCTTCGGGAACGACGATGTTGGTGGCATCGGCGAGTTCGAGGGGTTGGGATTCGGGTTCAGACATGGGATCGTGTTTGACGCGGGCATTGTAACTGATAGCGGCGAGGAGTTCAGCATCGCGATCACTGCGAGGGCCGCAGCCTTTGGCGGTCTCGAATGCTGCCTGTTATGATCCTCGTGATCCAATGGACCCCGCATTACTCATACTCGACCTTGACGAGACTCTGGTCTACGGCACCGAACAGCCACTTTCGCGTCCAGCGGATTTTGGCGTCGGGCCATACCATGTGTACCTTCGCCCTCATGTCGGTCCTTTCTTGATCGCGGTTGCGAACTGGTTCAAGCTCGCGGTTTGGACGTCGGCCGGCGAGGGCTACGCGGCGCGCGTCGTCGACCACCTTTTTCCACCACCATCGCACCTTGAGTTCTTCTGGTCCAATGCGAAATGCACGCAGCACTTCAACCCGGAGACCGGGACATCGGACAGTCTCAAGAACCTGCAGAAGGTGAAGCGACGCCTCGGCTTTCCGCTTGAGCGCATCCTCGCCATCGACGACAGTCCGGAGAAGCTCAGCCGGAACTTCGGCAATCACATCCGTGTGAAGCCATTCCTTGGCGACGAAGCCGACACCGAATTGCGCGACCTGCTTCCGTTTCTCGACTGGATCCGCAGCATCGAGAATTTCCGCCGCGTCGAGAAACGGGGTTGGAAGACACGGCCGGTCGGCCAATCCGCGTGAATTTGTACGCTTGACTTTGGCTGTCCGTCGCCATTCTATATGGCGTATGTCCCGGCGCCGGGTGGCCATCTTCGCAGCATTCATCGTCTTCCTGCTCGGGTCAGGGGCGCTCATGGCGCTCCACGACTTCCAGCACAACCTTGAAGCGCGGACGCTCAATGGCGAGCATGAGCGGCCCGGCACACCGCATGACGAGAGTAACTGTCCCGTCCACGCGATGCTGCACGCGCCTCTCCTGCTAACCGGCGCCGAGTTGCCGCCGCTTGGACCCGCCGAAACCACCGAGACCGTGGCGCTGGCCGACCAGTCGGTGGTGTCGGCCGACTTTGCACCCAATCGCTCCTGCCGCGGTCCGCCAACACTCTGATTCGTAGTCGCGTGAATCGGTGCTCTACTGCGCCGATGTTGTCCATTTGTATCACTACGAATCGGAGATTCCCATGCACCTGAACCATGGTTGGTGCGCCTGCTTTCTGGCATTGGCGCTCGCATTTCCGCAGCATGCCGCGGCTCAACAGAAGCCGTCGGCCGAAGAACGCCTGGAACGTCTCGAACAACGAATGGAAGAGATGGAGAAGCGGCATCAGGCCGAACTCAAGGCCCGCGATGAGGAAATCGCCCGGCTCAAGGCTTCCATCCCCCAAGCACCGGCCACCGCGCCGGCGGCCCGGAGCGAAGCGGATCGCAGCCGCGACAGCCTGCTGGCCGAACTCGACCAAACCAACAAGACCACGGACAAGGTGCGCGATGCGGTCTTGAACGATGCAAAAGAACGAAGTGACGCGGCGACCAAGCGAACGCCGGTCAGCTTCAACCCCGACATGGCGGTGGTCACGAATTTCGTCGGTTCCATCGCCCGCACCAAGAACAACGATGCGCTCAACCGCATGGATGTCGGCGAAGTGGAACTGGACCTGCGGGCCGCCGTCGACCCGCGGGCCGACGCCGTGGTGATCCTCTCCTTCGCGCGCGATGTCGGCAACCCAGTCTTCCCGACGGATGAGAAGCAATCCGGGCCTGAAACATCGGTCGATATCGAAGAGGGCTACCTGTTCCTCCACGATTTCGGCGTGCCCAACCTGACGGCCAAACTCGGGCGTTTCCACCTGCGTTTTGGCCGGCAGAATGTGGTCCACGCCCACGACCTGCCCACATCGGACACGCCACTCGTGAACCAGGCGTTTCTGGCGCCCGAGTCGCTGAGCGATGCCGGGCTGTCGCTGAGTTACGTCGTGCCCAATCCCTGGAACCAGTACTTTGAACTGGTGGCCGAAATCGTCAGCGGCGAGGGCGCCAATTCCGAGTCGCCCACGTTGAACGGCGATGCGTCGGTGACTTCGCCAGCGGCCAACTTCCACGCACTATGGAACCACGACATTGCCAGGGACTGGAACCTGGAACTCGGCGCCTCGTGGCTGATGGGGCATACCTCCAGCGACATTCACCGGCACACCAACCTGCTCGGGGCCGACTTCACGCTGCTGCACATCGATCCGACGGGCCGGTTCAACAACCAGATATTCCAGGGCGAGTTCATCTACGGTTTGGTGGATAAGGAGAATCTGCAGACCGAGAACTCCTGGGGCGCCTACGTGCTGGCGCAACAGCAGCTCAACCGCGACTGGTACGTCGGCTGCCGCCTGGACTACACCCAAGATCCATTTAATGACGACAAGGCTGCGTATGGCGTCTCGCCCTACGTGAGCTGGTACTGGAGCGAGTTCCTCCGCTTCCGCCTCGAATACGAGCACCGTGGCGGCGATGTGCCCAGCGAGGAGATTCTGTTCTTCCAGGCCACATGGATCTTCGGAGCGCACCCGCCGCATCCGTATTGGAGCATGAAGTAACGACTGCGTAGGGTCCGCTTCAGCGGACGCGGTCGGGCTGCCGGTTGCCGCGTCCGC
>JANYKD010000275.1 GCA_025361735.1 Phycisphaerales bacterium | reverse complement strand
GGGTATGCGAGTACGCAAACCCTGAGCTGAATTCTTTCGGCCCTTCAGGCCGCAGAACCGCCGCCCAAAGTGTCATGCACCCCGGCTGGGACCGTCTCGCGACTGGGAGCCCGCGCCACGATGGCCACGGCATTTCAGTTGAATGATCTATGCCGCCGCGGTCGCGGCCGGGGGCGCCTGCGGTTTCACGGTAAATACCTTGACGCAGTTCCGCCCGCCGTGTTTGGCGGCATACACCGCCATATCCGCGGCTTTGATGAGTTGCGCGTGGTGTTTGAACGGCAGATCCTTGTCCAGCGCCGCCACGCCGATCGAGATCGTGATCGGCAGGGGGCCTGATTCCGTGGACAGCGGCTTGGTCGCAATCGCCCGGCGGATGCTCTCGGCAATCGCCGCCGCCGTGCCGCGAGCCGTCCCCGGCATGACCAGGACCATTTCCTCCCCGCCGTAGCGCGCCGCCAGGTCGTGCGAACGCGCCGCCCCCTTGAGCAGCCTGCCGAGGATGCGCAGCACATCGTCCCCCGTCTGGTGCCCGCGTGTGTCATTGACGGACTTGAACTTGTCGACGTCGATCATCAGCATCGACAGCGGCTTGCCGGCCTGCGCCGCCATCGCAAACTGCTCGGCGATGAACCTGTCAAACGTCGCCCGGTTGGCCAGCCCCGTCAGGCCGTCCGTCGTTGCCGCCACCTTGAGCTGTATGTTCTGCTGTTCGAGATTGGCGGCCTGCTGTTGCGTCCGCAGCGTCAGGTCGACCAGCGTCTCATTGGCCTTCTTGAGAATCGCCTCGTAACTTATTCCGGAGGCGATGCTGACCTCGAACATCGGCGCCACTTCGCGCGTCCGGTTGCAGATATCGTCGAGCATCGCGTCGCAATCGCTCTCGGAAATACTGTACTTCTCCAGGCAGAACTTGCGTACGTCGGCGATCGCCTCGGCGGGGTTTTGTTCCACGAACACATCCGCGCACCGGCTGGAAAGACTCACGACCTCGACCAGTTTCTTCAAGGCCGTGTCCGTCGTCGGCGCTTGGGCGCAACTGTGATGCCATGCCATCGGCATGGCCAGCACCGGCGGCAGTTTCCACTGTTGCGCCATGTGCCCGGAGACCTCCGCGTGCGTTGCCCCCAGGACCGCCATTTCCTTCGCGCAAAGCTGGTTGTGCGACGTGACCTGCTCGTGGATGGTGCCGTAGGACTCGCCCAGCACCTGGTCCAGCACGAGCATCCCGATGTCCTGCAGCAACGCCGCCAGGAAGCACTCTTCCTGCTGAACCAGTTGCAGCTTGCCGGCGATGATCCGGGCCGCCGTCGCCGCGTAGATGCTGCGGCGCCAGTAATCCAGGTGCTTGAATCCCTTCGCCCGATTCTGGGACAGATTGGAAACCAGGGAGAAACCCAGCACCAGCGTCTTCACCGACTGCAAACCCAGGATCACCAGCGCATGGTTGATCGTGCTGACGCTCTGGCTCAGGGCATAGAAGCTGGAATTGACCGTCTTGAGGATCTTCGACGACAGCGCCGGATCCTTCATGATGATCCGGGCGACTTCCTGCGTGTCGGAGTTCTCCGCCCGCGCCATCTCCAGCACGCGCAGTGCGATGGCCGGTAAGGTGGGCAGACTTGGGCACTGCCGGATCTTGTCAAGCAACTGCGCGTTCATGTCTCTCCCGACCGGCCATGATCATCTTCAGCAGGAATTTCAATTCCTGCCAACCATGGAAATCGGCTCGCCCGGAGTGTGACTTTCTGTGATTGTCCCCGCGATCCAAGTTCGCGCCTGGACCGATTATAACCGCCGGCGGCCACGTTTTTCGCGGTCCAGCAAAACATCCGTGTGGGCTGATGAAATCCCCGCGCGAACCTGCAGCGTATTTCCGTGGCGCGATACCTCGGATTCCGGTGCTGAATTAGCCGCGAAGGCGCGAACGTCGCGAAGACAAACGCGAAGAACATTAATCCCGCTCTCTTCGCGTCCGCCTTCGCGCCTTTGGGTCTTCGCGGCTAATTGTCCGTCGTACCGGTCCCGGACAGGAATGAGCGCAACAGAAATCGTCCGAGCCCGCTACGATGATAACAGCGCAAGATGCCCCTTTTTATCGGTCCAGCCCGCTTCTCCCCGTGCCGCCTATTCCGCCGCTTTCAGCATCTCCGCCACCTCTTTATCCAGTTCATCGAGGCTGCCGCCAAATCCCACATGCACCTTCTTGACCATTCCGTCCCGTCCGATAACCACCGTCGTCGGGATGCCGTTGACATGATACGCCTTGCCCACAATCCCCTTCAGGTCCAATAATGCCGTCATTGTCAGCTTGTTGCTCTCCACAAACGCCACCACCTTTTCCTTCGGCTCCCGTTGATTGATGATGTATACCTTCAGCCCGGCCGCCTTGTGCTTCTCGTAAAGCGCATTGAGCGACGGCATCGCCGCCCGGCACGGCCCGCACCACGTCGCCCAGAAATCCACGATCACCACCGACCCCTTCAAGTCCGTCAATTTCACCGTAATCCCCAGCAGGTCCTCCAGCGCAAAATCCGGCGCGGCCTGCCCCAGCAACGGGCTCTTGTCCCCGCCATCGGCCCCATCGTCCGTCGACGCCACGTCGCTCATCTCCCGCGTGCCCGCCGGAACCGCGAACGCAAACAGCTCCGCCTTCATCTCCGCATCCGTCTTGATCGTCCCATAACTCACCGCATAACGCACATCCTTGATATCCGGCCGTCCCTCCTTCTGCACCGACGCCGTCATATCCATCGTCATCTCGCGCAACAGGTGCGTGGCCTTCTCAAACTTCAACTCCGCCGGCGAATCGAAATCCTTCAGTTGCACCTTCAGCACCACGCAATCGGCCCCTCCCGCCTTCGTCTCGCCGCCCAGCTCGATCTTCTTCGCCAGCCGCCGCAACATCTGCCCCGCATTATCGCTCAGCGCCAGCGCCAACCCCGGATCCTGCAACATTACAATCTGCCTTTGTGCCTCGCTCAGTTTCTCAAACACCGCCCGGCCATCCGGTACGTCACTTTGCTCAAAAACCCGCTCGCGCGCCACATACAGATATGCCTTCTTTCCCGTCCCAACCACCAGCGGCTCATCCCTGGTCTCATGCCGGAAATACCCCGGCGCCAGGAATTTCCCGGCAAACCCCGCCTCGCGCACGCGCTCCTGCCCGTTCTCATCAAGCCGCATCCGCACCGTCCCCGCCAGCTCCAGCGATTTGATCTCACCATATGCCGTCGTAATCCGCCCCAGCACTTCCTGCACCTCCGGCGATACTTCCGCCACGCTCGCCGCCGGTCGGGTCGTCGGCCGCGTCGTCGCCTGCATCACCACCCCCGGCCGGGTCGTTGGCCGCTTCAACCGAAGCTCCGCCGCGCACAAACTCCCGGCCATGCCGAGCACGATGATAAGCGTGATATATCGCATACGCACTCTCCGTCACACCCAAAGATTGTACCCACGACCGCCGATCGCGGTCGATTCGCAGCCCTGCCCGAACGTGGTGGCACGGGCTTCCGTCCGTGGTGTCGAAACTCCGACACATCACCGTAGCCGCCCGCTCATCGCACCGCCTTCAGCCGACAGTGCATTGTAGCCGCAGCTTCTTCTTCATGTTGGATGCGCCGCCCCTCTCCGAGTTTCGCCCCGAGCAAATAGTGCCGACCAGGTAAAGCCGGTGTCCCCACCGGCATTCGGTAGTGTGACCGGTGCGTTCACCGGCGGTTTCTTCGGAGGCACGCCTCACGTAGCCGACGAGGGCGTCGGCTCTACTTGCCCGTCATGCCCGCCCTGTTCAGCCGGATCATTCTCGCCTCTCCAATTCAGCGCCCACGGAACTTGCGCCGCAGGTCTCCCGCACCCTTGTGCTTCACCCCTTCGCCTTCCCCTTCACCTTCGCCTTAACCACGGCATGCGTCGGATTCTTGCCCCCTTGGACTTTTGAACTCTTGACCCCTTGAACCTTCTTCTTCACTACGGCCTTAGCCGCAACCGGCTTCGCACTCACCGCCGGCGCGAGCAACCCCGGCCCCGCCGCGAACGCCGCCCCCACCCCGAAATTCGCCGTCACCTCCGCCAGATCATCCGCCGTCACCACGCCATCATGATTCAAATCCCCCAGGAACCACTGCGAATTTGTCCTGCCCATATTGGCGATGATGTTCAGATAGTCGGCCTCATCCACCTTGCCGTCAAGATTCGTATCCCCGGCCACCGTTGCCTGGATCAGTATCTGCCCGAACCCGCCCAGGGTCTGCCCCGCAAAACTGCTCAGATGCACCAGCGCATTATCCACCATCCCCAGCCCCGCACTCCCCTTGATCGCGGGCGTGCTTCCCATCCGGCCATTGCACAGCCACGCTCGCACCTGTGCCATGGGTGACGTGCTGTAATCGAGAATCAAGCTGTTTCCGGCCAGGTCGAGCGATGATCCGGTGCCGGTGATGCTGAGTAAGGGGACACGCAGTGTAATGTTCTTGCCGGTGCTCAATGTGACCGCTCGGCCAACGCTCAGGGCAGCAAGCTGCATGGCGCTGTCGGCCGGGGCATCGAGGAGCAGGGTTTCGACGTTGGCGCCGGCGAGAACGATGGAATTCAACGCCGTAAAGGTGGACTGGAAGTTCGCGCGATCACCGGATGCAAAGCCTGTGAGTACGACAGTGTCGCTGCCTGCGCCGGGATCGATGAAAATACTGGCGTCGCCCGACTGAAGGGTGTACGTGGCCGCAGGCTGGCCGGTGGCCGTAAGACCGTTGAAGACGTCGAGCGTCGTGCGATTTGCCGATAGACGGAGGCACAGGGTATCGTCGCCGGCGGTGCCGGAAATGGTCGTGGCCACCGGGCCGCGCTCATACGCGCCGATATCCACGATGGGCGAGGTTCCCAATCCGGTGTTGGTCTTCTGGGGAATGTCGACAAACCGAGGGTTGCCGGCGAGGTCCGTGGTGACGCCGGTCGGGATGGCCGCGTTATTGCCGGCGTCCACAACCGGAGAGGTCAGCGAGCCGATCCGCAGATCGCCGTAGTCATCGTCGGCGGTGCCCCATTGGCCGTCGGCGCCTGGGCTGGGATTGCGGACGAAAAGGGGGTCGGCGTTGTAGTTGCCGCTCCAGCTTCCCGGAAGGTCACTGTAGGTGACCGTCGAGAAAGGCAGATTTAATAAGCCGTTATTGCCCCAGAGAATACAATTCGTCAGCACCATGCTACCGAAGGAGTTGGAGATCGCGCCACCCGATGGCGCCGTGTTCCCGCTGAACGTGCAGTTCACCAGCGTCGGCGAACCGGAATCATTATAGATTCCGCCACCCGACCAGACTGTGTTTGTGACCGCGTTCCCGCTGAATACGCAGTTGGTGAGCGACGGTGAGGATGAGGCGTTGTACATTCCGCCTCCGGAACCAGGTGTGCCAACGGCCGTGTTCCCGTTGAACGTGCAGTTGCTGAGTGTCGGTTTGGAAGACGTGTTGTACATCCCGCCGCCGGAGCCGGCCGAGTTGACGAGGAACGTGCAGTTCGCCAGCGTCGGGCTGCCGTTCTCGTTGTACATCCCACCACCGAACCAGAGCGGGGAATAGGTTCCGCTGGCGTTGCCGGCGGTGATGGTGAAACCATCCAACACGGCCGTGTAGTTTGTGTTGCTGCCCACGACCACATGATAGCTGTTGTCGTTGTTCGACCCGACGGTCCCAATGTCGCCCGAGAGAATGCTCGAGTAGCGGCGGACATCGCGGGCGTATGGATCGGTTGCCCCAACGCCCGCATAGCCGCCATAGACCGTCACCCCGGTCTTGAGCGCAAAACTTGCCATGCGGTCGCCGGTCGCCGAAGGCTTGTACGTGCCCTGACCGACCACAATCATCTTGCCTGCCGTGGCCGCCGACAGCGCGGTCTTCAGATCCCGGTAGGCGTTGGTCCAACTCGTGCCGTTGTTCGCTCCCGTGGCGCTGTCATCAACGTAGATGGGATGGACAATGCTCAGCGTCGTCGTGTCCAGAGCACTGGCGCCGGATGAATCGGTCACGCGCAGCGTAATCACGCGGGTCTGTGGGCCTTGGATGCCGATCGCGGAGAACGAGGGGTTCGGGCCGGTGGCATCGTCATACAGGCCGTCGGCGTCGAAATCCCACGCATAGGACATGGTCAGCCCACTGCCACTGTAGGCGACAGCGCTGAGGACAAGCGAGGCGCCTTCCAACATCCAGTAGGGGCCGCCAATCAAGGGCAAAGGTCCGGGGTTCAACTCGTACGCGCCCAGATCCACAATTGGTGCGGTGCCCGACCCAGTGTCCGTGCGGCTGGCGATGTCCTGCCGGCGGGGATTGCCCACGAGGTCGGTGGTGATTCCGGAGGGGATGGCGGCATTGCTGCCGGCGTCGATGACGGGAGAAGTCACTCGCAGCCGCAAGTCGCCGAAGTCGTCGTCGGCCGTGCCCCAGGTGGCGTCGGTGCCGGGACCGGGATTGCGGATGAAGAGCGGGTCGGTGCTGATGTTGCCCGTGCCGCTTGAGCCGAACCAGCTCCCTTGAACATCGCAATACGTGAAGGTTCCCGTTCCCGAGACCTGGGCGCTGTCTCCGGCCGTGTTTCCCCAGAAGACACAGTTGGTCACCACTGGGGTTCCGTCGAGGTTATACATCCCGCCGCCATAGTAGAACGTGCTGGCCGAGTTCATCGTGAACGTGCAATTGACCACCGTTGGCGAAGAGGATGAATTGTACATGCCGCCACCGTAGCTCGTGGAGGAGTTGGCGCTGAACGTACAGTTGACGATCGTCGGCGACGCGGAGCTGATGTACATGCCGCCACCGCCGCTGGAGGCCGTGTTGCCGTTGAAGGCGCAGTTGCGCACGGTGGGGTTTCCACCGCCGATGTACATTCCACCCCCGTAACTGCCATTGCCTCCGGTGATGGTGAAGCCATCGAGAATGGCAGAGCTCGTCGTGCTGGTTGCCTTCACCACGCTGTAGCTGTTGTCGGTGTTCGATCCGACTGTGCCAATGTCGCCGGAGAGGATCGAGGGATAGCGGCGGACATCGCGGTCGTAGGGGGCCAGGGCACCGGCTCCCGCATAGCCCCCATAGATCGCCACTCCCGTCTTGAGCGCGAAGCTGACCGAACGGTTGCTGGTCGATGGCTTGTACGTGCCCTGGCCCACGAGGATCGTCTGTCCGGCCGTCGCCGCCGTCAGGGCTGTCAGCAGGCTGGTATAGGCATTGCCCCAAGTCGTGCCGTTGTTGGCTCCTGTGGCCGTATCGTCCACGTACAGCGGCCGATCGACAAGGACGGTCGTCGTGTCGAAGACGCTGGCGCCGGATGCATCGGTCACGCGCAACGAGATAACGCGAGTTTGCGGACCCGTGATCCCGAGTGCCGAGAAGGGCGTGCTGGCGTCGGTGGCATCATCATAGAGCCCGTCCGCATCGAGATCCCATGCATACGAAAGGGTCAACCCTTTGTCGCTGTAACCCGTGCCCGTGAGGGTGATGACGAAGTTTTCCAGGACCGTATACGGCCCGCCGGCGAGTGCCTGTGGGCTGGCGTTTGCTTCGTACGCCCCCGTGTCCACGATGGGCGCCGTCCCCGAGCCCGTGTCCGTGATGCCGGCAATATTCTGCCGTCGAGGATTGCCCGCCACGTCGGTGGTGATGCTGGAGGCAATCGCGGCATTGTTCCCGGCGTCGATGACCGTGGAAATCAGCCGCAGGCGCAAGTCCCCGAGATCGTCGTCGGCCGTGCCCCAGGTGCCATCAGCACCGGCGCTGGGATTGCGGATAAAGAGCGGGTCGACGGCCTTGTTGCCCGTGCCCGAGAAGCTTCCCTGGATGTCGCTGTACGTGGCGGTGGTGGTCCCGCTGGACTGGTAGATCTGCGCTCCATTGGTCGCGGTATTGCCCCAGAGAATGCAGTTGGCGAGCGTCGGCGAAGACGATGAGTTGTATATCGCGCCGCCGTACGCCAGAGAAGAGCCGACGACCGTATTGCCGGCCAGCGTGCAATTGGTCAGTGCTGGAGAAGAAGATGAATTGTAGATGGCTCCGCCGTAGGCATAGCCGGACGTGGTGCCGGTGACCGTGTTGCCGACAAAAGTGCAGTTGGTCAGTTGCGGCGCCGAGGAATTGGTATTCATCATGCCCGCGCCTTCGTAGGTCGCGATGTTCCCGCGGAAGACGCAGTTGATGAGTACCGGGTTCGACGTCGAGTTGTTGTACAACCCGCCGCCGGCGCCCGATGTGCCCGCGGCCGAGTTCCCGACGAACGTGCAGTTGGTCAGCGATGGGGAGGAGCTGGAAGAGTTGAACATCCCGCCTGCGTTGGCTGTTGCCATATTGCCGCTGAATGTGCAATTGGCCAGAGTGGGGCTGCCAGATGAACTGTACATCCCACCGCCGGAATCAGTCGGGCTGGTCCCATTGGCGTTGCCGGCCGTAATCGTGAAACCATCCAGGACCGCCGTGCTGTTGGTGCCGCTGCCGACGACCACATGGTAACTATTGTCGGTGGTGCTCCCCACGGTCCCAATGTCGCCAGAGAGAATGCTGGGATAAAGGCCGATGTTGCGGGCGAACGGGTCCGCAGCGCCAAACCCAGCATAGCCCCCGTAGATCGCCACGCCCGTCTTGAGCGCGAAACTCGCCGCACGATCACCGGTTGCCGAGGGCTTGTATGTGCCCGGGCCGACGAGGATCGTCTGCCCGGCTGTTGCGGCCGCCAGCGCGGTCTGCAGATCCTGGTACGCATCCGCCCAACTCGTGCCGTTGTTTGCTCCCGTCGCGGTATCGTCAACGAAAAGAGGTGGCACGATTTGGACCGTCGTGCTGTCAACGACAGTGGAGCCGACGGAATCGGTTACACGCAGCGACACCGGCACCGAAGTCAACGCTCCCCAGATCGAGGTCGGGAACGACGGATTGGTCCCCGTGGCGTCATCGAACGCCCCGTTGCCGGTCCACTCCCACGCGTATTGCAGGGTTCCCGCCACCGTGCTGGCGCCCCGCCCGCTCAGGGTAAGGCCCCGGCCCTGAATCCCAACGTATGGCCCGCCGGCGCTGGCCACCAGCGCCGGCACGACCTCGTAAGCACCCATGTCCACAATGGGCGTGGTGCCGGCGCCGGTGTCAGGGGTCGTGGGAACATCCAGAAAACGGCCGCCGCCGCCGAGGTCGGTGGTAACACCAGTCAAGCCGGAAGCGCCGCTGTTCCCGGCATCGACGGCTGTTGACCAGATTTGCAGGCGCAAGTCGCCGTAGTCGTCGTCGTTCGTTCCCCATTTGGTGTCCGCGCCCGGGCTGGGATTGCGGACAAACAGAGGGTCGGTGTTAATGTTCCCAGTACCGGTGAACCCTCCCTGGATGTCGCTGTAGCTGATGGTGGCCGTGCTTCCCGTCGGGTAGAGCTGCGATCCGCTTGCCGCGGTGTTGTTCCAGATGATGCAGTTGACCAGTGTCGGAGCGACGCTGTCGTATAGCCCGCCGCCGTTGCCTATGGCGGTGTTCCGGGTGAAAGTGCAATTGGTCAGCACCGCGGCAGAGTTGTTGTACATCCCGCCGCCGGCGCCGAAGGTTCCCGCGGCCGTGTTTCCGCTGAAGGTGCAGTTGGTCAGCCGCGACGAAGAGTTGTCGTACATTCCACCGCCCCAGACGGGGCCGGATGTGCTTGTGGCCGTGTTTCCCTGAAATACACAGTTGATCAGTTTCGGAGCTGAGCCGCCGTAGGCGTAGAATCCGCCGCCATAACTGGGGCCTGTCGTGCTCGTGACCGTGTTCCGGAGAAACACGCAGTCGGTCAAGGTCGGCGCGCCGTTGATGCTATACATTCCGCCGCCCAGGCTGGCGCGGGCGGCATAGGTGGTGGTGGCGCTGTTCCCGCTGAAAATGCAGTTCCGCAGGGTTGGCGCCGAGCCCTGGTCACAGACCATGCCCCCGCCCCAACTGTCGCCGGACGCGTTCAAGGCCGTATTCCCGCTGAACGTGCAGTGGGTCAGCGTCGGCGCCGAGGAGGAGTTGTTGTTGAACATCCCACCGCCGCTCAAGGCGGTGTTCCCGCTGAACGTGCAATTGGTCAGGGTGGGCGATGAGGAGGAATTGTACATCCCTCCGCCGTAGGTCGATGAAGTGTTCCCGCTGAACGTACAATCGGCCAGCGTCGGGCTGCCTGAGGAGTTGTAGATCCCACCGCCAAGGCTGGACGCCGAGTTCCCGGTGAATGTGCAGTTTGTCACCGTCGGGCTGCCTGTGGCGTTGTACATCCCGCCGCCATAGATGTCGCTGCCGCTGTTGGCATTTCCGGCGGTGATCGTGAAGCCATCGAGAATGGCCGAGGTGCTTGTGCCGCTGCCGACGACCACGTGATAGCTGTTGTCGGTTTTGGTTCCCACAGTCCCAATGTCGCCGGAGAGAATTGCCGGATACAGCGTCACATCCCGCGCATCCGGATCGGCCGCCCCGTACCCCGCATATCCCCCATACAGCCCGACCCCGGTCTTCAGCGCAAACGAAAACGTCCGAGTGAGTGTCGCCGTCGGCTTATAGGTGCCATCGGCTACCTTGATCGTATCCCCGGATACCGCTACCCCCAGCGCCAATTGCAGATCCTTGTACGCCGTGTCCCACGTCGGCCCATTCGTCGCCGGCGCCGGCGAATTCACATCCACGTAAATGGTTTTACTCAGTAACAGCCGATCTTCCAGCGGCTGGCAAATCGCCTCCTGCAAGGGACGCTTCACCCGGCCCGACCGCCCACGACCGCGCTTTGCCAGCAATCTTGAAAACATGGCCCGTTCCTCCAGCCCATCGCCACGAATTCCACCCGGCCAGAACCCTCAACGGCAAGCCCCAGCACAACCGGGATGGTCGACAGTCAACATCATGTATCGCAAATCCGTGGGTGTCAAGAATTAACGACACCATAATCCGTAGATTGCACCGCCTCCGGATTCCCACGTTTGGCTTGCCAGGGAATCCTCAGGCAATCCCAAGACCACCACCCACTCAATCAAACTCATCCCCCTTGAACGTGTTGCCCAGATACTCCTGCTTCACGCGCTGATCCTTGATGATCTTCGGGGGCACCTCGTCCATGATCTTCTCGCCATCGACAATGATCACCGCCCGGTCGCAGATGCGCAACGCTTCGACAACCTTGTGTTCCGTGATCAGCACGCTCTTGCGGAACTCCACTTTCAGCCGCTTGATCTCGTTCTGGAGATCCTGCACGGCCAGCGGATCAACGCCGGTAAACGGCTCGTCCAGAAGGATCAGCTTCGGATCGGTGCAGAGCGCCCGGCAGATTTCCAGCTTGCGGCGCTCGCCGCCCGAAAGCGTGTCGGCCCGCTGACGCTTGAGCTTGAGCAGCCCGTAATGCCCCAGCAGTTCCTCGGCCTTGTGCATTCGCTCCGACCGCCGCAGGTTGCGGGTTTCCAGCACCACCTGCATGTTCTGCCAGACCGTCAGCCGGCGGAAGTCCGACCGCTCCTGCGACAGATAGCCGATCCCGCGCCGCGCCCGCTTGTACATGGGCAGGTGCGTGATGTCCTGGCCGTCAAAGGCGACAGCGCCCGAGTCGGGGCGGATCATCCCCATGATCATGCGGAACGTCGTCGTCTTCCCGGCGCCGTTGCGGCCCAGGATCCCGACGATCTCCTCCTGGTGTACCACGAAGGAAATCTGGTTCACGACCACCCGGCCGTCGTAACTCTTAACTAGCTTGGTTGCTTCGAGCAGATTCATTGGAGTCCGTCCAGAATACCCGCAACACCGCCTCATGGCGAGGGGCGACGCTTCGGCGGCGCCGACCATCGTCAACCCGCCGGTCCCCACGACGCCAATCTCGACCGCTCGCCGGCCACCCTGAGCCGCACATTACCATCATGAGTTCCGCCAAATCCACGCTGCCCGGTCCAGGCCGCCCGCAAGAGCTGCCGCCAGCGGCCCTGCTGTCTCCGGGGCATCGGAATCCGTACCACCGCGCGTTGTGGAGGGTATGTGGACAAATGCCTCCTGAAAAAGCCAATGCCGCCGGACGATTCAATACGTATTTACCCATTCGTACAGATTATTAACACGACCGATAATTTGGGGCGAAAACAAAAGACGCGGCTGTCATCTGTTAACTGCTGTTTGTGAAGATACTTATATCTCGACCGATTCTCGTCAGTCGCCGCTGATTTGAGCAAGTTATTGAAAATCATTAGACACACCGCTTTGCCGTCGCGTCCGGTTTTGGGAAAACCACCCACGCCAGAGATTTCCATGAGATTTGTGGATAAGTTGACAACAACGTGTTCGGCACCCATGCGTATAGAAGGAGTGGACCGGCCGCTTTGTTGGCCCGTTGACGGGTCCAGGCCGGGGTGTTTTGGATGCGGGTTGCTCCCGACGATGGCGTCGGGCCGGTGCCTCGCGTAGCCAGAAAGAACGAGGTTGTTCTATGCCTCAGGGGAAGGTCAAGTGGTTCAACGATCAGAAGGGCTTCGGTTTCATCATGCCTGACGGAGGAGGTGGCGACATCATGGTCCACCACTCCGTAATCGAGGGCGACGGGTTCAAGACCCTGGATGACGGCGAAGCGGTCGAGTACGAGGCGGAAGCCGGCCCCAAGGGAGTGAAGGCCACCGTGGTCCGGCGCGTTCCCGTCCCGGCCAAGGCATAACGCCCCGTCGCCTGGAGTTGCATGTGCTGTCATACGACCGCGCCGATGCGGCGGGTCTTGTTATGGTCACGCAGTTGGGGGCGAAATCCCAAGACCCGAAACTCGAATGACGAAATAAGTCCGAATACCCAATGACGAAGCGCCGCCCGCCAATTCCACCATTGGTCCTTCGGGTTTGATTCGGATTTCGGGTTTCGGAATTCGTCATTCCGCGGCAGCGGCCGCCGCCGTCTCTATCCCACACATTTCCTTCAACACCGCGATCGCCTGGGGCAGCGATTCTTCCGGCTCGGCCAGGTTGGCCAGCCACGCCTTCTCAAACTCGAAGCTGATCCACCCGTTATAGCCGATGCCTTTCAGCCGATTGACCAGTTCCGGCACGCGCAGGTCGCCATCGCCCAGTTTGCAGTAGTTGGCCCCGACATCGCGCAGATAGGCATCCTTCACCTGCACCAGTTCGATTCGGGAGTTCAGCGTCGGCACCGACACCGCCGGCCGCTCGCCCGCCAGCGCCGCATTGAGCACATCCCAGCAGGCGGCCACCGCCGGGTGGGCGGCCGTCTCGAGAATCAGCCACAACTCGCTGGCCCGCCGGAATGAAAGCTGGTTCTCCACGAGAATCTTCACGTTCTTTTCCGCCGCGTAATCGGCCAGCGGACGCAGCCACTGCCCCATCGCGGCGGCCGCCGCCTCGCGGTTATGGCCCGGCCGCAGTTGCAGGTCGAATATCTTCACATACCCTGTGCCCAGAGCGGCCGCCACGTCGATCCCCTGTCGCAGGTCGTTGGCCGCCAGCCGATCGCGGACTTTGTCCCCGGTCATCGCCACCGAAGTTGACAGGCAGGCGATGGCGACGCCCGCGCGAGCGAACAACTCGCGCACCTTGGCCGGGTCGGTGAGAAACACATTGGCCGTCGTGAGGATGTTCTCATTGAGAAACGCGCGGATTTCCACGCCATCGTAGCCGTATTCGTGGGCCTTGGCCGCGATCGTGACGAAATCCCATTTCGGGCAGGCGAGAGTGCTGAAGGCGAATTTCATGGGTGTGAACGTAGCGCCAAACAGGGCAAGCGTCAAGCGGGTTGCCCGAAGCGTGCCGGGTTCACTCAGCGTCAACAAACGGACGCGGCCTTGCGGACAGGCGGCGGCATTGCCGGTATCGGGATCCCAGGGATTGACGGAGCCGCCGGCGTGGTGGAATGTGCCGAGGACTGGCCCTGGTCCAGCCTGTGGGTTCGCGAGCATGGCAGCGCGGAGCAGAAGGCGGTATTGTCCGCCTGGCCGACGGATCGGCCGAAGGACTGGACGAATTGGGTGAACGCGGCCGTAACCGACAAGGAGAAATCCCGCTGGCAACTGAGCCTCAGCCGCAGCCAGCCTTTTGGTGATGATGCATGGACGGCCAGGACGGCGAAGAAACTGGATCTGGAACATACAACGCGTGCTGAAGGCGGTGCCCATGGAGCGAAGAAGGTGGACGACACACGATCGAAGCACTAGTCCTTAAACAAGCGTAGTCTGTTAGCTCATTATGTAGCACAATAGATACGTACCACAACTTTCCGCGCCGGATCTCGTGTCGGGCGGCATCCTGCGATTGTGTGAAAGCTTCCAGAGCTTCGGAAGTTTTGCCGGTTTCCGCCGCTTTCTTGCCATCGG
>JANYKD010000260.1 GCA_025361735.1 Phycisphaerales bacterium | reverse complement strand
CGAATGCGATGGAGGTTTCCAGGGCCGTTGCCGGCGCGGCGAGCGTGAGCCGCACCTGGTCCTGGTTCGCCGGTATCTTGGCGCCGGCAAGCGACGTCCCCGCGGGCGCATCCTTCAGACTCAGCGCGATTTCACCCGTGAACCCGTCTTTCCGCAGGGCATATACGGTGAGGGGCACGTTGGTGCCGCCGCGGGCGTTGATGCTGGACGGGGTCACCCGCAACTCGTAATCGGGCCTTGGCGAGCTGATGCGCAGGCGAAAGGCGTATTCCTCGCCGCCGTTGTGCTGCGTATCGGCGACATGAACGTAGTAAGCCCCGGTCGCCGGAAGCGTGGCGCGCAGCCAGGAATCAGCGTGGTGCGTATTCAGGCCGGAGCCCTTGTCCTCGTGATCGTCGTTGAACGCCAACTGCTTGCCGGACGCATCCGTCAGCGTGAGCATCGAATCGAGCGGAGAGTTGAGCCTGCGGGCGTTGACCTCGGCAACGATCTCCTCACCGGCTCGGCCTTCGAAGCGGAAGATGTCGATGTCCCCGGGTTTGTCGATCCGGCCGTTGATGATGACCGGCTGCGTCACCAACTGCGCCGTAATCGGCATGTTGTTTGGTTCCTGCTCGTTGCATTCAGCAAGTGAGTCGACAGCAAAGGGGACATGGTTGGAAACCAGCTCGCCCTTGCGCACGGACGTCTGCATCATGCCGGGCTTCTTCTCCGTGGCATCCTGCACGAGTTTGTCCACGGGCAGATTCCAGCCCTTGAGCTGGAGCGGCGTCCGCGTGCCGGCCTTGCCGCCCAGCGGGAAGGTGCTGGTCACGAATGGCAGTTCGCCCAGCGTGATCCGGTAGACGAAATCCTCCCGGCCGCGATAGATGGAGTCGCGGATCTCGGCCACATATTCGCCATCGGCGGGGATCTCATAGAAGAGTACGGGATCGGGATTGAAGCGATAGTCGTCCACGTACGCCAGTTCATTGCCCTTGGCGTCATAGAGCGCCAGCGTCGCCTGGAACCAGCCGGGGACCGCGTCGGGCAAGTAAGGGATGAGCGCCCGCGCGCCGACGGCGGCCACCAGCCGCTGGCCTTTGGTGGCCTTGAAATGGAACCGGTCGACCGCGCCCGGCATGATCTGCCCGTTCACGGTCGCTGGCAGTGTAATGTTGAGATCGGGCTCGCGCGGCGGCACTTTCGGCCCCATGCCGTTCTTGGGCTCCCTGTAGACAACCGCGAGCTTGCGGCTGAATTCCGGAACCTGGCCGACGCAGAACACGAGCGGATTGGTCAGCCCCAGCGGACCCCGGAGCCGGATGTCGCGCTCTCCCGGCGGCGCGTCCGCGGCGATGGTCACTTCGATCGTAACCGTCTCGACAATGGCGGCATTGATCTGGTTCTTGGGAATGAAGGTCGAGAGTTTCTTGCGGATATCGGCGATTTCCTTGTCGTCGGCGTCCGTCCAAGCGGGTCTGGTCGTGGAGCGCTGGCCAGCCGGCTTCATCGCCTCAGCCCGCTTGTCCATCAGTTCCTTCATCCTGTCCCGGAGAAGGCCGGCCTGGGCAACCGTCAACGGCCTGGTGTGCTCGAGTACCTTAGCGCGCACGCCCGTTCCTGAGAAATGCACCTCGGCGCTGCCGTCAAGGAATTGCCCGCCGATCGCCACCTGAAACGTGGTTCCCTGGCGCCCGCCCGCCGGATAGGTAAAGCCGATGCGCGGCGAGAACTGCTGGGCCTGCACAGGCGGCATCATTGCCATGATGATCGCCACACCCAGAATCGCGGACCATCGGATTGAGCACATACCGGGCTCCTTGCCTTGCGCCATCGACAACTGAGGGACTTCGTGCAAGCAACTCCGCATTTCGTTTGCGTCTCACAGTGCCGGCCCTTTGGGCCTCTGTTCTTTCGCCTTTGATTTCCGTGGCCTCACGGCCACGGCTACCAAAGGTCACGGCCCTTCGGGCCTGCGGAGTTGATCAGGAACGACGCCTAATAGCTAACAACCAAAAACTATCAACTATCAACTGTCAACTAACTTACATAATTTCCTTCAGCCGTCCGCCGAGTGTCACGCCATCGGTCGCCGAGGGCATGACGCCCACGACTCGGCCCTGCGGATGGGGCAATTTGCCCGCCGGGTCGATGCCGAGCAGTTCGTACACACAGCCGATCAGATCGCACGGATGCACGGGGCGGTCCTTGACCTCTTCGCCGCGCTTGTCCGACGCCCCGACCACGCGGCCGCCTTTGAAGCCGCCGCCGGCGATCAGCGTGGAGAAAGCCTGACCCCAATGGCCGCGGCCGCCGCTCCAGGGCGGTTCCCACTGCACCTTGGGCGTGCGGCCGAACTCGCCGCCGCACCAGACGATGGTGGTGTCGAGCAGACCCCGCTCCGACAGATCCTGCAACAGCGTCGCCAGGCCGTTGTCCAGTTGTGGCAACTTCTGTCGCATGGTCTGGAAATGCTGCTTGTGCGTGTCCCAGCCTTTGAAGTTGATCGTGACGTAGGGGACTCCGCGCTCGACGAGCCGCCGGGCGACGAGGCAGGCCTGCCCGAAGGTATTTCGGCCGTAGCGTTCGCGCAGGGCATCCTTCTCCTGCGACGGATCGAAAATCTTGCTGCCGTCGCCGAGGATCATGTCATACGCTTGCTGTTCGCACTGGGCCGACGCCACCAATCGCGTGTCGCCCTGCATGGCGTGTTCCAGGGTGTTCAGCTTTTGCAGGTATTCACGCCGGGCACGTTGTCGTTCGTCGGAGACACCTTCGGCGACGACGCCCTCGACCGCGAATCGCGCCTGGCCCGGATCGCCGCCGGTGGCGAATGGCTTGCATTTGGCCCCCAGGAATCCTGCCTCGGAGAATCGGCCCTGCGGTTCGGTGAGCACGATGTAGGGCGGAACCAGCCCCTTGTAGCCGGCGTCGTATCCTTTGAAGAGCGAGACTACAGCACCAACGCTTGGGTAAACCAGGTTGTCGCCGGATTTGTGCCCGGTCTGCACCAGGTAGGACGCGGTCTCATGGGCATTCACGCCGTGGGTCATGCCACGGAGCAGCGAGTATTTGTCGGCCTGCTTGGCCAGCGCCGGCAGCAATTCGCAGATGCGAATGCCCTTCACGTTGGTCTCGATTGGCTTGGTCAGCGGACCCGAGTAGTCGTTGCCCGCGTCGGGCTTCGGATCGAACGTATCCAGGTGGCACGGCCCGCCCCAAAGCCAGATCTGGATCACGGCCTTGGCCTTGCCTTTGCCCGTCTGAGCGGCGGCCATGGCCGGAAGACTCAGGCCTTCCACGAGCCAGAACCCGGCCGCGCCAGCGGCTCCAAACCGCACAACGTCGCGCCTGGAGATCTGAGCGCCACGGGAATTGATTCTGTCATGGTTCATATTTCGAACCTCATTGCTATTACTCGACCATCAACTAACAACTAACAACTTCCCCCTAATGTCGATACAGAAACTCCGCGGTGTTGATCAGCCCCCAGGCCAGATCCACCAATGCCTCGCGTCCTTTGACGACCCCGGATCGGGAATATGTGCTGATGATCGCCAACTCATCCTCCGTCGGATAGCGCGAAAGCAACGAGAGATAGATGTTGTCCACGCCCTCCCGGGGATTGCTGCTTCTAGACATTCCCGCCGGTTGCAGCAGCTTGCTCTGCTCCAGTTTCTTCTGCACATGGCTCGAGTTCAGCATGTGCAGCCGCTGGTCGGCCGTCGGGCGGTTGTTGCGTTCCGACTCCAGCCCCGTGTCACGAGGCGGCCGCCCGAACATCTCCAGGAACGGGCTGGTGATGCTGCCATCCGGCAGCGCGATGGATCGCTGGTTCTCCGGGATGTACGTAAACGGCTCCGGGATCGAGCTCGTGTACCGCTCGGTCGTTCCGGTGATACCGCACAGCGCGTCGGCCAGCACTTCCGCGTCCAGCCGCCGCAGCGGATACCAGGCGAAGTTGGCCTCGCCCTCGGCATGCTTGGTTACCGGAATGGAGGAAAGCTGATATGTCCGCGAATTGAGGATGATCTTGAAGAGTTGCTTGAGGTCATACTTGGCCAGAACGAGTTCGCGTTCCAGGAGTGCCAGCAGTTCCGGATTCGCCGGCGGATTGTCCGGCCGGATGTCGTCCGGCTCGTGGATGATGCCGCGTCCCTGCAACCACGACCAGCACCGGTTGACGATGTTCTTTGTGAACCAGGGATTCTTCGCGTCAATCAGCCAGTCGGCGAAGACTTCGCGCGGATCCTTGTCCAGAGACAGGGTTGCCGGAGTCCCATCGGGGAAGATCGCGGCCGGTGCGACGCCGCCTTTGGCCTTGCCGCGATCGAAGAAGATGATCTCCTCCTTCCATTCCGCCGTGGACTTGAATCCGATCAGTGAGAAGAAGCCCGCCATCCCCGCGAGCTTCTCCTTCGGCCAGTTCTCCGCCCGTGTGCCCATGAGCGTCAGGGCGACGGCCTGGGCGATGCCCTGGGGATCTTTGTTCTGCACCGCGCGATAGAAATTCACGGGCGCCGCGCGAAAGTTGCTGCCGCTGGCCGTGAGCATCTCCCGGACGAACTTGTCGTAGGGCTTGTTTTCTTTGACGGAGGCGTGAATCCAGTGGTAATAGGACTGCGCGGCATTGGGCCAGAGATTGATGGGAAACTCGGCCTTGACCCGCAGCAGGTCGCTCCATTTCATGGCCCAGTAATCGGCGAATTCGCCGCGCTCGAGCAGGCGATCGATCAGCGCCCGCCGCTTGGTCGCGGTTTTGTCTGCGAGAAACTCCCTGGCTTCCTGCGCCGTAGGCAAGGTCCCGATAATGTCCAGGAACGCGCGTCGGACAAAGACCGAGTCCGAGCAGATGTTGGCGGGTTGGATACCGAGCTTTGTCAGCTTGCCGAAAACCGCCCGGTCGATCGCGGTTTCAGGGATCGGGATGACACTGCTCTCAAATGGGGTCATTGCCGCTCCAATGTACAGGCTCTCGATGGCCGGGTCATTTCGGGATTAGCTTGTCATTCATACAACGGGCACTGGCCGAATGTTATTGCCTTGGCTGAGTAATCTATCGGTTGATAACCCGCGCTTGCTCAAGGCCGCGGCACGGAAGACGTGGCCATTTGCCGGGACTTACCGTGCGTCACGTTACCGTGAATCCGCAGCCGCGGGCAGCAGGGTTGCGAGAAAGCGGGCATCCGAGAAGCTCATGGACAAAGCTCCTTGCCGAACAACCACCATGTGCAGTGATGGAATCACGTACAGCCGTTGTTTGCCAGCTCCGCAGGCGGCCACCAGATCGTCCGGCAGTGACGTGGAGTTGGCGACATCGCCCCATTCGCTGGAGAGAATGGGTATCCGCCGCCGCACTTCGCTGCTCACGGGCTTCTTGAGCCACCATGTAAGGCCGTATGCGGGATTCTGTTCGGTGCCGTGGAAGCACTCGGCGAGAAGTCTGGCGTCGATGAGTTGCTTGCCGTTCCATTTGCCCTGGAGCCGGATGGACTCACCAAAGAGTGCCCAGTCGCGCGCGGTCATGAAAGCGCCGCCGCCCACCTGCGGGTGGCCGTCGGCACACTTGAATCGCCATTCGACTGTGATGCCCAGCGGATCGAGTATGCGACGCTTGAGGTATGCCTCGAAGGTCTCTGTGCCAAGAATCCGCTCCAACGCGGCAGCGAAGGCGTTGAGGTGATAGGCGCCGTATTCGAACTGCGCCCCGGGTTTGCCCGTGAGCGGCTTGCTGACAATGTCTTTCCACGCCGGACCGCGCACGGCGGCTCCACGTTCTCCCGGGGTCAGCCCACTGGTCAGGCTCAGGAGCTGCCGGTAAGTGATCCTGGACTTTTGCGGATCGTCTTTCCACTCAGTCAGTGACTGGCATGCCGGGTCATCGAGTTTGAGGATTCCATCCTGCACCGCGGCCATCGCCGCCACGCCAACAAAGCTCTTGCTACCACTGGCGAGCATCTGCGGCCGCTCGGGGCCACCCCCGTTGGCGTAGGCCTCGAAGATGATCTTCCCATCCCGCATGACCACCAGCGCCTGTCCGTGCACGGACTCGCTGTATTGCCGGGCCGATTTCATTGCCTCGGCCGATGGAGCCGGCAAAGGTGCCGTGGCGGTGGCGGTCCGCGAGGCAGGTTGCCCGGCACACGCGACCCATGAACCCAGCAAGCCGACAAGTACGGCAATGGGGTGGTTTGACATCACGAAGTCCTGGTGGATTGTCTATCGTGGCCTCAAACCTTGGCGCCCTGCTGGCCCCGGCCTCCAAGGTGATGTTCCTTGATCCACTCCTGGATCTTCGGCTTGAGTTCGTCGAGTTTCGTCCGCTGTTCCTCGGTGAGCACCTCGGCTCTGATTTTCGCCACAGCCTCCTTGTAGATCGCGAGTTTGGCCTTGTGATCCTGCTCGCCTTTCGCTTTCTCATGAGCGGTCGTCAGTATCTGCTTGGCCGCCGCTTTCTGATCCGCGGTCAACCCGAGCTTCTCGGCGATGGTCGCGCCCGCCTGCCGCAACTTCGCGCCCTTGCCGCCGCCGCCGCCGCCCGCGGCCCAGGTGGTGGCCGGAGCGACACAGAACGCGAGTAACGCCGCCATTGCACATGTTAGAATGATTTGCCTGCGCATCGTTGCTCCTTGTCGGAATCTTTTCGATAGCACTGTCATGTTTACCGAAAGAACGGCCGGGAGCCTGCCCTCGCGGGACTCCCGGCCGTCAAAAATCGTTGAACTCACGCCGCCGGTGGCTCGTTCGCGTCGTTGGCCGCCGGCTTGATCGTAAACGTGTCTTCCTGAGAGTTGTAATCATCTGCCTGGCTATTGCCGCCGGCCTTGATGACGAAGGTGTCTTTGCCCGCGGCACCGTGCAGGATGTTGGTCCCGTTGACGCCGCCCAGCTTGTCGTCGCCATTGCCGCCGTCGATGCTGTCGTTGCCGGCGCCGCCCCAGAGCGTGTCGTTCCCATCGCCGCCCAGCAGGGTGTCATTGCCAAGCCCGCCGTGGACGAGATCGTTTCCCGCGCCGGCACTGATGCTGTCGTTGCCAATGCCCCCGGCAATCACATCCTTTTCGCTTCCGCCGGTGATGACGTCGTCACCGGCCCTGCCTTCGATCCGCGTCGCGATCGCGAACGGGCTCACCGACTCGTCGATCGAGATATTATCGGCCTTGATGCCGCCGACGATCACGACTTTCTTGATCCCGGTGGCCGGGAAGGACTTGGTGACGGTCTTGGTCACTCCCTTGGGAGTGGTGGTTGTGATCGATGTGCTGATCGTGCCGCCGGCGCCGTTGCCGACGACGATCGCGTTGGCCAGCAGGACCGAGCCATCCACATGCAGGGTGCTGCCGAGCATATAGGCTGAGAGCATCGTTCGGGACTCAAACGACTCGATGGCTGATAACTGATTGAACAACATGACGTCCTCCACACAAAGGCCCTTTGCGGGCGAAGCGAAGTTAACCGCCGGGCGGCAAGGTACATAACTTCCCGCATTCTTCCGGCCGCACAAACTCCGCTCCTGAGAGGTACAACGGGGCACCAGGCGATTCCGTGAGTGAAAGTGTCATTTTCTCCGCCAACACAACCCGCCGGACCAGGGCCATCGCATTTGGCTGCTGAAAGTGCTGCCAGTGCCCTCACTGTCAGAAATCCGGGGGACGAACCTGCCGGTGAGGGCACCGGCAGCACTAAATGCGATGACCCACCCCGCCGGACCCGCTTCGATGGCACTTTGCGAAATACACTCACGAATAGGGCGTTCTTTACGTTGTGTCTTCCATCGAGCGTTTTCAGCCTCTGCCGGAAAGTGTCGCGGTAAGCGAGAACATCGCTGCCAGCGGTGTGGCGGATGATTTGGTCGCCTGCATGGCGGGCCACTGGAAGCACGTCTACCGGCTGCTCTACCGCATGGCCGGCAACGCTCACGATGCCGAGGATCTGGCCCAGGAGGCACTGGTCCGGGCCATCGAACGCAAGAGCCAGTTCACGCCTGGAACCAATCTGCGGTCGTGGCTGCTCAAGATCGCGGCCAACGCCTTTCTGGACCAGTGCCGCAAGCGCCGGAGCGCGTCCACGCATCCTCTTGTCGAAGATGTGCCGCACACGGCGCGTGGGCCTGACGCGAGGCTGGAAGGCAAGGAATTGGGTCAGGCCTTGGCGTCTGCCATTTCCCGGCTGCCGCATACGCCTCGCGCGGTGTTTGTGCTGCGGGCCGAGGAAGACATGTCGTTTCGGGAGATCGGCGAGGCCGTTGGCATCAGCGAGGAAGCCGCCCGCTGGCACATGATGCAGGCCCGGCGTGAATTGGTGTCGCAACTCGACGGGAAACTCTGATGAACTGCCAGGAAGCACAGGAACTGTTGCTGCAAATCGACTCGCTCCAGACCAGCGTGCCGCCCTGGCCCATCCGTGAACATGTCGAGGGATGCGCCGCCTGCCACGAATTCTACCGCAAGCTCTGCCGCCTCGAACAGGCTGTCGCCTGGCTGCCCGAATGCGAGGGTGCGGCCGAGGCGGACGCCAAGTTCCAGCGCATGTTGAATTCCCGCGCGGTGGCGGCGAGACCTCGCCTGCTGCGAATCAACTGGAATCACCGCCTGGTCCGGCCTCTGTTGGCGATTGCCGCCACCCTCATTCTCGCGATCGGCGGCACGCTGTTCTGGCACGCCATGGAGAGACGTCAGGAAGCCGCGCGCACGGAGTTGATCGGCCAGATGGTGTCGTGGAATGTCGAACTGGGGCAGGTCGCGACGCCGGCCGATCGTTCCCGTGCCTATGCCGGCGGCGTGGACACCTACCGCCAGAGAATGGCGCGACTACAGTTGTCGCCTGTTGAAAGGCGCCTGGCCCTCCGCCTGCTCGAAGATGCCGCCTGGCTGGCCCAGCACAATGATGCGGTTGCCGAAGCCGACCGTTTCAGCGAGACCGCAACCATGCTCGTAAACCACATGGATGGCGCCGCGGCCAATGGCCAATCCAAAGTCGTGGAGAGCCTCGGCAAGAGCTACTCCTCGGTCGTGGACAAGGGCATCAACGCCAAACTCGAACAGGCCCGGCGTCTCGGCCTTCTCAAGACCGAACGCGATGTTCGCCTGGCGAGAATCCTCCTGAACCGGGCGCAAATGCGCGGCCAGCTCCAGGGCATGATGAATCGCTCTCCCGGCCTCGCCCGCGAATTCTTCCGCCAGGCCCTGCTGGTCTCGGGCGATGCACAAGATACCGACCCCTCCCACATCAAATAACCGAACCCCAAAAGACGGCTGCGTCTGCACCGACCCGTCCCGCGCCAGCTTGCGTGGGCACTCACGCAGCGCTCGCGGGCGCGGCGTGACTGCGCAATAGTGGCAGAGCCGTCACGGCTCTGTGCATTCCCAACCAGCGGCGAGCCGCCGCTGCCACGCAATAGTGGCAGAGCCGTCTCGGCTCTGTGTGTTCCCAACCAGCGGCAAGACCCCGCTGCCACCATTTTGCGGATACACCCCATCGCAACTCGTTCAAGAACACCATACCTCGCTTCGTGTCTTCGTGCCTTCGTGTTTAACTCTTTCTCCTTGACCCCTTGACCCCTTGAACTCTTGAACCCTTGAACCCTCCCTTGACCAAATCCTACCCACAGTTGATGATACTCCGGGAGTTCAGGATGCCATTTCAGCCCAATCAATTGATCGGCCCCTACGCCCTGGAGCGTCAACTCGGCCGGGGCACCTTCGGCGAGGTCTGGCTGGCCATTCACCAGGATCTGGGCGAGCGTCGCGCCCTGAAGATCCCCACCGATCCGCGCTACGTCCAGCAACTCCGCCGCGAGGGCAAGATCATCTACAGCCTCCAGCACGAGAACATCGTGCGCGGCTGCGACATGAACACGCTCAACGACCCGCCCTATGTCGCGATGGAGTACATCGAAGGCGTTACGCTGCGACAGAAGCTCACGGCCGCCGGCAAACTCCCCGTCCCCGAGGCCCTGGCCATCCTCCGCCAGATTCTCTTGGCCCTGGCCCACGCCCACGAGAATGGTGTCCTGCACCGCGACCTCAAGCCCGAGAACGTACTCTTGACCGCCGACGGAAATGTGAAAGTCAGCGACTTTGGACTGGGCAAGGTGCAGGCGACTGTGGCCCAGTCAATTGTGATTTCCGGCAGCCTCGTCAGCGGTGAGGGCCGGAGTGTGTCGGGGACGCTTCAGTACATGTCTCCACAGCAGCAGGCGGGAGAGGTTCCGGATGTTGGGGACGATATCTATGCGGTCGGGATCATGGCATGTGAACTGTTGACCGGACAAAGACCGGGGGCACTCGGAATTGCGAAACTGCTCCAGCGCGCAGGCGTGGATGGCCGATTGACTCTGCCCCTGGAGAAGGCCCTCGAACCTGACCATAATGACCGGTACAAGAACGTTCAAGAATTTGCTGAAGATCTCGATCATGTGTATCCTCCAGCGTCAAGCACCACGATTATTGTAGAGTTGCAGCCCGCGACTTCCCTCGGAAAGGAACCTGCCGCGCCACTCAACGTGCGTATTGCGCCTTTGGCTCACACCTCACCCCCGGTGTTAAATGCCAGGAAGGCGATTCTCAAATCTCTTCTTATTGCCAGCGTCTGCTCGCTTGCCCTCGCTGGATGCGTGTGGCTCATCGTCGTTCTGGCTCGCTTTGCTGAGGCTGAGCGAGTAGCGGCTGAACGCACCGCCGCCGAACGCTCCGCGGCGGAAGAAGTTACCCGTAAGAAAGAGGAAGAAGAGCAGCGTATTGTCGATGATGCCCGGCGCTTGGCTGCCAAGAAGGTGGCGGATGCTCGCCGTCTTGTTGCAGAACAAACAGCAACACCTGCACAACGGGCGGCAGCTTCAGCTCAAGGCGTGCCCGTATATGAAGAAGTTCCTCTTGGCGATGGCGTAACGATAGGTTTGATCTTGATTCCACCTGGTGAGTTCTTGATGGGGAGCCCGACGACCGAAGGGGCCCGCGAGAATGACGAAGCGCAGCATCAGATGAAGATCACCAAGGCATTTATGATGGCTACCACGGAAGTGACGGAGGCGCAATGGCAGAATGTGATGAGGGGCTACAAAGATTCACCAGAGATGCCCGTGGAGGATGTCACTTGGAAGCGCGCGACGAAATTCTGTGAAATCCTATCGACTCGGACAGACAAGTACTTCCGCCTGCCCACGGAAGCCGAGTGGGAATACGCCTGCCGCGCCGGCTCAACCGGCCCGTACGCTGGTACGGGAAAGCTTGATGAAATGGGTTGGTTTCATGGGAACAGTGATGGCAAGTGTCAGCCAGTGGGCACCAAGCGACCAAATGCCTGGGGCTTGTACGACATGCATGGCAATGTCTGGGAGTGGTGTTCAGATAGTCAAGGGCTCGTTTCCTTGGCACCCTTGTTTGAAGAAAATGGGAATCGAGACTTGGAGGTGCGTCGCGTCTTTCGTGGCGGTGCGTGGCACAACAACCCGTGGCACTGCCGCTCTGCCTGCCGCGGCATCTCGGAAAAACCCAATGAGTCCCCCAAGAACATCGCCATCGGTTTACGGTTGGCCCT
Organism: Phycisphaerales bacterium; assembly: GCA_025361735.1. GTDB lineage: Bacteria > Planctomycetota > Phycisphaerae > Tepidisphaerales > Tepidisphaeraceae > JANYKD01. The sequence goes on along the minus strand of JANYKD010000260.1, from coordinate 5,997 downwards.
GGAATTGCCGTAAACCTTTGTTTCTTGGAAGAATTCAAAGCCTAGATTCGTTCTACAGCATTCTCCGCCCACTGTGCTTAGAAAACAGACAATGTTATGCTTCGACTCCCGATGCAAGCAATCATAAGCCGATCACATTGCGCACGTCGTGCAGAACATGCCGAACATTGTCAAACACTTGCTCCAGAGAACCCGCCAACAGCACAATCCGCCGGTCAGGTTCGGGAGTGATGCTTAAGGTTGGCGTCTGGGCGACGAACTTCTCAATCGCCTTTCGAGAGTCTCCGGCCGGCAGTCGCGATCCAGAATGCACAATCTGATTCCGAATCTTGTTGTAGTGAACCACGGCATTCCACGCGGCCGTTGTGTCGGGAAACGCGATGCCTGCCGCTTTCTTTAGGTAGGACTTTGAACGGAATAGCCCGTTGTTCCGTGGGGCAGGTGCTTGCGTCAGATTCATTTCGTGATGCACGACCTTGCACAGTACGTCAAGCGCATGTTCGAGATGCGAGTACAGTGTCACGAACATTGAGGCCCGAAAGGTATTCGGAAAATCTAGGGACAACTCATCCCACTCCTCGGCGTACATGTCAAGGCCCGGACCTGTACCATCGGAATCGGGCGCTCGCTGGGCTTCGGCCACACGATCATTGAAACGCTTCACCTCCCCCTTGAGAGAGTTCTCGATGAGATCGAAGCATCGATGGAAGGAGTCCCACTCGAACTCATCCATCAGTTTGAACCACATGAGTTTGTTATTGCCGATCATGAGATCACCTCTGACAACGACCACCGAAATGGAAGTGCGTTTGCGATAGCCTACCCTACACCGAAGCAGGGGCCAACTAGTGAATTCAAATGGGTCAGTAAGTTCAAATGGGAGTAAGTTCAAATGGGTCAGGATTCGTTTCGCAGGATACTCCGCCCATTGACACTCGGAAACCGCCCGCCGTTCCGCTTCGACTTCCCGCGACCGACTACCGCACCAAACAGGAATTGTGTCCGTAGTTGGTAGTGGATAGTTGATGGTTGATAGTGAAATTCGCATCCGGCCTCCGACTGTCGCCCACCGATCCTTTTCTCTTCTTCTCAGACAGAGCAGATTCGCCGCGGACGTCACGGATTTCACGGACAATTCACGGCGCTCATAGTCTGTGTCTTATCCGTGTCATCAGTGAAATCCGTGGCTGGTCCCTTCCCACCGCCACGCTCTCGCATTCTCTATCTCACGCAAAGCCGCCAAGGCGCAAAGAAGAAGATGGATCGGCCTTTCTTCGCGTCTTGGCGACTTGGCGTGAAACAGTTCGGTATGGGTCGCAATTGATCGTGTGTAGTTGGCAGTGGATGGAAAGCGGGAAGTGGAATTCGCATCCGCCCTCCGGCTATCGACTATCAACTATCTTCTCCTTCATCCGCGCCATCCGAGTTATCCGCGGTCAATTTCTTCACACCACGGATTCCAAACAGGCGAAAGACATCGATCCGCTGATTTCGCAGACCAACGCCGATTTCCAAACCGCCCTCTGCGAGTCTACGCCCATCTGCGGAAGTTAATTGTCCAGATTGAAAGCTTGACAACGATGGGCGGCTATGTTAGGAATATGCCCGCCATGTTCTTTAACAATCGAAGACCCTCGCACTCGCATCCAGCAATTCCTTCGCGCGCCGGAGCCTGCCCTGAGTAATCCAAGGGTCTGGCTTCGCGGGCCATCCTCTCATTTCGCTTTTTTCACTTTGCGTCTTGCCTTGCGAAGCCCGTCGATTCCATACCACTTCCGGATCGGTTCCGTGTCGGTTCTGGATCGATTTCGGATCGCTTCTGGATCGGTTCTGGATTGCTTCTGGATTGCTTCTGGATCAGTTTTTCCAGCCACCGGCCCCGCCCATGCAATCGCAACCAGTTATGCACAAAGCGCTTATGCTAAACGCAGCCTCTCGCCCGCCTCCTCCATTTTGCATTTTGCGTTTTTCACTTGGCCTTTTGCCTTGTCGCCTCATCCGCCGCCCAGATGGCGCGAATGGCTTCCTCGTCCCCAAATCCATTGGGAACGGCAGCACTTGGAGTGTTCGCGTAGTACCAGCGCCGCCCGTCCAGCGGTGACCGGATCGTACGGCTGCCCGGCATTTGCAGGTGGCCATTGGGGTCCGTCTTGCGAACCCAATCCCAGGCATAGCGCAGCCAGTTGGCGCGATATTCCTTATTCTGGTGAGCGAACCAACTGATCTCGTCATAGCCCCAGATCCAGATACTGCCCGCCTTCGCCTGACTGGGTTTGTTGCTGACGCCCCAATTGTCGATTTCCACGAGGTAGGGCAGGTGCTCGCATTTCCAGCCGCTGAACGTTGTGCCGCCCTTGCTGCGGTTGTAGATGCCGTCGGAGAAGCCGACTTTCAGGATCGCCTCTTCCGGCTTGTCGGGAACCTCCATGATCCGCAGCGGAAACGAATGGAAATCCATGAGCAATTGTCCATCGCGAACCAAGCCGCCGCTGGGGACGTGCGAGTCGCACAGCAGCATGTGCCGGCGGGCGTGCTTGGCCGCGTAGGCGCGGATTAGCGTCAGAACCTGTGAATAATGCTCCAGGGGCTTGTCGTTGCCGTTCATCAGTTCCGTCTGCCCGAAATGGATCGCCTCGCAGCCCGCATCGATGTAGGACACCCCCAGGAAATAAAACCAGAGCTTGGTTTCCGGGCGGCTCACATCGGGGACCGAATGGCCCGGTTGCCAGTGGTCCTTGAATCGTCCGTTGGGATAGAGCATGTCGGCGTAGCGGAAGTTCCTCTTCTCCACCGGCTGACCGAGCGCCGTGAACGCCCAGTCGGGCACAGGAACCTGTTCCACCTGCGTGGTCACGATCTCGAAGATGCAGGCCTGCAGCACCATCTCGGGGTCGGCCGCGTGAACCCTGGGAATCTGCTGTTTCGCTCGTTCGAGATTTGCCAGCAAATTGGCCTCGCCACCCCACAGGCACAGGCTGCGGCCGATGAACTTGGCGCCCATGGTCTTGAGCATGCGAATGTTGTCGTCGAGGTCGCCCCGGCCGTTGAGCAGGCCTTCCATCGTGATGGAACGCGAGACGTAGTTTTCCAGCACTTCCCGGGAGATTGTCCCGTCAAAATGATATCCGCCGGGGCGCGAGGCCTGCTGCGTTTCGGCGGCATCCACGCGTGGTCCGCTGAACACGAGGCCGGCAAAGAGGCCGATCGCCAGCAGGCCGCAAACGGTCCCGGCCATTCTGATTGAGAAGTTGTTCATGAATGAGCCTTTCCTGGCCTCCAGAACGGGTCACGGCGTTTTCAGCTTTGGCCGGATCGAAATCACCCAGGCGTTGGCCCGGCCGATCGTGCCATCCTCCGCCTTCATCTGGCGAGCCAGTGCTTCGCTGGCCTCGATCAACTCAACTGACGACAACGAGTACATGCGCTCGAAAATCACCTTGGCGTCTTTGGGTCTGTCGGCCAGCAGCAAGAGGTTGCCACGGGCCAGCAGGGCCTGGCCATCCTCGCCAGGGAATTTCGCGAGGGCTTCGTCATATCGTTTCGCGTCAACTTTGAGGCCGTCCAGCACGGAACTGCGGATCGCTCGGGGTTGTGTTGTCGGCTGGGTACTTGCGGATGTCGTCGCGGCTCCCGCGATCTGTTCTTCGCGGAAGCGGTTGAATAGCTCCACGTCCTTGGGCCGGGCCGCGCTGATGCACTCAACGGTCGTCAGGATTGCCTCCGACGTGCCTGCCATACTGGCCACATTGAAAAGGCTCTTGGATTCGGACAGCGCCAGCTCCGATTGCCCCAGGGCGAGCAGCGCCCTGATTCTCGCCTGCAGGATCTGCTCGACGGAGCGGGTTTCCCATGGCGCCGACAGGATGGCCTCATCGGCCAAGTCGGCCGTTTCCTTGAACATCTTGTTGTTGAGCATGGCCTTGATGAAGTTCGAGCGGAGCTCGAGGATTCCCCGCGTTTGCATCCGTTGACGGATTGCCTCGACGGCCGCCTTCTTCTGGGCGGCGTCGGGGCTGGCGAGCTGGTCAAGGATTTCCTGTATCGCTTGAGTGTCCAATCGTGCCTTGGGCGGATGTGTGGCCGGCGGCACCGGGGGTTGTGCAACCGGCACTGCGGGTGCCGCGGCAGGTGCGGCGGGAACAATCACTGGCGTTGCGGCGGCGGGCTTCGCGGCCGGCGCCGGCTGGGCAAGAACCGGAATGGCTGACACAATGGCCAGAACAAAAGCGGCTTTCGTTCCTCTCATGGCGACTCACTATCCTTTCTTACTTGGGCTCGGTGCGTTTGAGTGCCGGCGGAATTCTCGCGCCGCTGACGTACGTCTGCAGCGGGCTTTGCGTGTCTCGCCCCCACGGCAAACACGCCGCCGACACGACAGCCTGATCCGGGTGCGCCGGGTTGCGCCGGGCGGCCCAGCGCGGCACTATTGCCAACTCGATATGCTTCACTCTGGAGATCGGCGCCAGCCGGCCCCAGGGAACCTCCGCCACCGCCACCGTCGCAGCGGTTGGTCGCTCCAGATCGTGCTTGGGGCGGATCGTCGGCAGGTATGCCAGCGGAACCGCGGCACGTCGGCCGGTTCGGTGTATGAACGGCTGGGCGGCCAGTTCGATCCGCGACAATGCGGGATCGTTGCTGTTGCGGGTCCAGGGGATGCTCGCCAACGGCACGCCGTATTCCCTGGCCGGTTCGATTCCGTGCGAGCGGTGGTCGCGCGCAATCGTCTCCGTCGTCTCAGTGACTCGCTGCGAACCGGCCGGGCCGGATGACGTAAGCAGATTCAAGAGGTACCCAATGGCGCCGAGCAGTGACATGGCGACGACCACGGCAAAGAACCGAAGAACCGGCGATGCTGGCTTCAAGCCGAACCTCCAAAGGCGGAACCGTTCCGTTTCATCCGCCATTACCGGCCTGGCGAGTTGGCGTTGCCGACTCCGGCCCAACGGTTCGCGTCCGGGCGTGTCTGACCATTGCAGTGGTTTGCCAATGGGCGGAATCTGCGATAGATTTCCCCTCTTTGCTACAGTCAATAAAAGGAGAATGCCTTGAAGATTCGCAAATTACGTATCGTGGCCCTGTTGGCCGGCTCGCTGGCCATCGGTTCTGTCGCCCTTGCACAGGACAAGAAGGATGCCCCGGCCGACAAGACTCCGGATCCGGCAACGGTCATCATCACCATGGGCGATCAGAAGATCACCTATGGCGACTTCGCCAGTTTTATTTCCGTGCTGCCGCCTGAAACCCAGGCCGCCGCGCGAGGCGACGGCAAGCGCCAGACGGCCGAGGAACTCGTCAAGTTGCGCATGCTAGCCGGTGAGGCCCGCGCCAAGGGCCTGGACAAGAGCCCCAAGTTCCAGCAGCAGGTCCAGATCATGCAGGACAACATCCTGGTTGGCCTGTTGCTGCAGAGCGTCCAGGATTCGCTGGCGACTGATGAGGAGATCAAGGCGTATTACGAAGAGCACAAGGCCGACTTCGAGCGCGTGACCGCCCGGCATATCCTGCTTCTGACTCGTGGCGAAAACGCCCTCAAGGACGAGGACGCCAAGGCCAAGATCGCGGAGCTCAAGGCAAAGCTCGTCGCCGGCGGCGACTTCGAGGCCATCGCCAAGGCCGAGAGCATGGACCCCGGTTCAAAGAAGGACGGAGGCAAGCTGCCCCGCTTTGGTCGCGGTGAGATGGTGCCCGAGTTTGAGAAGGTCGCCTTCGGAATGAAGGTCGGCGACACGTCCGACCCCGTGAAGACCGACTTCGGCTATCACATCATCAAGGTCGAGGCCCATGAAACGGCCAGTTTTGACGAATGCAAGGAACCGATTGCCAATCATCTCCGCCAGGAGAAGTTCCAGAAGATGGTCGACGACCTGAAGAAGAAGGCCGATGCGAAGCTGGACGAAGCATTCTTCGGCCCGCCGCCGAAAGCCCCCGATGCGCCCAAGGCCCCCGAGGCCCCCAAGAAGGCAGACGAAACCGCCCCGCCGACCAAGTAGTCTGCTG
>JANYKD010000214.1 GCA_025361735.1 Phycisphaerales bacterium | reverse complement strand
AGCATGCGGTTCCACACATGCGGCGTGTCGGTGTAGTCCCAGCGCATGTACATGATCCGGCCATCGTTGGTGACGGTCGGACAGTAATCATGATCCTGCTCGAAGCAGATCTGGCGGATCCCGCTCCCGTCCCCGTTCATGGTGTACATCATCCCCACGATCACACCCGCGTTGCACGGCACACCCTGGAAACACGCGGTGGAGAGAAACGCGATCTTGCCACTGGGCAGATACGTCGCATCATAGTAATGCACGTCCGGCTGATCGCCCGGCGTGATTTGTTTCACCGACTGGCCGTCGATGCTGGCCTCGAACACATGCCACTTGTCGTGTGACCCCGGCATCGAGAAGAGCATTCGTCCCGCATCCCAGTGGAGCGAGAGGTCGTTGATGAGCTTCGGCTTTTCCGGCCGATACACGGTCTTCACCTCGCCACTCTTGAGCGACACGGTGGCGATTTCATTTTCCCAGCCGAAATAGCGGTCGATATCCGGATCGTGCTTGGACGTCTGCCGCGGCAGCCCGATGAACTCGCCCAGCCCGAAGCCCGTACCGATCGGCATGCGCGGATCGCCATCCGGCTTGCGCTTGACCACGAGCATCTGCTCGAAGTTGAGCAGCGGATTGGCCAGCAGAGCTTCGCGCTGCAGGGCGTCGAATTGCTTCACAGCCGCTTCCAGAGCCAATCTATTCTCCATGCTTTGCGGTTCCTTCGCATCCTTCACCTCCTGCAGCACCGACAGTATCTTCGACAACCGTTCCAGGAATTCACCGCCTCGCGTGTATTGCTTCGGGTATGTCAGCGCGAGGTCTTCGATCGCGTCGGCAAGGGGCCGAGTCTTCAGGTGCTTTGCGCACGCAGCGACCTCTTCCAGCCTCTTCCATCGGTGATAGGCAGCGGCCGCATCCGTGAGTTCTTTCAGGGATCCCGGCGCTGCCCCTTCGCCTTTCTCCCACCCTGCCGGAATCAGCCACCTGTAAACCCTTGCAAGTTCCGTGGAGGAACCCCAACTGGCAGCCAGGAGTTGCTTCTCTGACCGCTGCCATTTCTGCTCGCATCGCGACTGGCCATCGGCAAAGTCCCGCGCCACCAGTTGCCACAAATCCACCCGTGCCGCCCCGGCCGTGTCGGCCACGATGAAGCGCACCGCCCCTTTGCCGCCGACCCAATCGTCGATGCCTATGTAGGAGTCCAGGGTGTCGCACTTGTCCGGCAGCGGCACGTAAACCTTGCTAACCTGGTTCGGGTAGACATGCACACCGGATACGCATGTGGTCCCGGCAATCTTCAGCGGCCCGCTCACGCCGCTCATCAGATTGACATTGAGACTGAGCTGGCCTTCGATCACCTTGAGCCCCTTGATCGCGTCCAACCGGACATCCGGTCCCTCCTGGCGGCTCAGATACGCGTTCGCCCAGGTTCCCGCCCCGTACACGACGTCGGGCGCACCGACAACATAAAGATACAAGTCGCTCCGGCCGGCGATTTTCGTCAACAGATGTTTCGGCGGCTCGCCTCCGCGGACCACATCGCTGATCTCCAGCAGCATCGTCTTGCTTGAGTCCAGCCGCGCCAGCGCCTCGCGCGACGCCGCCATCGTCTCCAGCCACGTCCCCTTCTTCACATACCACACTGGGTCCGGCTCCGGTTTCGTCGCCGCGGCGCACGCCAGCGCCAATATGACTAATCCGCACCAGCGCATGATCGTCCGCAATTCCATGGCCGCACCTCGTTGTTCGCCAAGCCAAGACCGGTCGCAATGCCGCCATTATCACCGCAGCCGCTCACAAAGTGCAACTGTGGAAGAAGTCCTGGGCACGCGCCATCCAAGGATCGCCAGTAACGAATCTCGAATCCGGGATTTCAGATCTCAGATCTCAGATTCGACCCCGCCTCCACGCCATCCTCCACCACACCCCGCTTCGTGCCTTCGCGTCTTTGTGTTTAATCCCCGTCCCAGAAACCAAACGCGTCGCGCGATCCGAAGACCGCGCGACGCGAATTCTGGCAATAAAAAAGGCGAGTTGCCGTGAGGTGGTCGGGGGGGGGAGGGAATCCTCACGGGGGAACTCGCCTAATGCTGGAGTAAGTAAGCAATGGGCGTGCCATGACGGACACGTGTCGTTTTCAGCCCGCTAATGCGGTTATTTCGGGACTATCGCCAGAAAGAACGCACCTTCAACCGTGCACTTTCTACAACCCGTGAATCTGTTTCACGCTTTTCGGGTCCTTTGGTCCGATAATCTCAGGCTTGCTATCGTAATCATCGCGACATCTGTGCATGAACCGGCCAGTGCGGCGGCCGTCAACGGAGCGCCCGCCAGCGCGTAACACCCATGACATTATCCACATAGGAGAAATAGCATGACCACCTCCCGTCGCAGCCTGCTGAAGTCCATCCCGGCCATTGCGGCCGCCACTGCTCTGCCCGCCTGGTTCGTCGAGGAAACCCTCGCGCAACAGGCCGCTCCGGCGGCAGGTGCTCCGGTGCGCATCGGCCTGATCGGCTGTGGCGGCCAGGGGACGGGTGATGCCGTTAATGCCCAGCGACATGGGCAGATTGTCGCAGTGTGCGATGTTGACGCGGGTCATCTGGCCAACGCCAAGAAGCGATTTGCCGGCGCCGAAGGCTTCTCCGATTTCCGCAAGCTGCTGGAGAAGAAGGAACTCGACGCCGTGATCTGCGGCACGGTCGATCACTGGCACACGCTGGTATCGATGGCGGCCATGAAGGCCGGCAAGGATGTCTACTGCGAAAAACCACTGACGCTGACCATCGACGAAGGCAAGCGGCTCGTGCAGGTGCAGAAGGAGACCAAGTGCGTGTTGCAGACCGGCACGCAGCAGCGCAGCAGCATGCACTTCCGTCTGGCGGCCGACCTGATCCGCAACGGCCGGATCGGCAAGGTGGACAAAGTCGAAGTGTGGCTGCCGGCCGGCCTGCGCGGTGGGCCGTTCAAGACTTCCGAAGTGCCGAAGGAGTTCGATTTTGACTTCTGGATGGGCCAGACGCCCAAAGTCGACTATGTGAAGGAACGCACCCACTTCAGCTTCCGCTACTGGTGGGACTATTCCGGTGGCACCATGACCGACTGGGGCGCCCACCACAACGACATCGTCGGCTGGTGCCTGGACCTGGACCGCACGGGCCCCGCGAGCATCGAAGGCAAACAGCTCGTCGATATGATCCCCGGCGGCTACACGGCCGCCAGCGAATACGAAGTTCTCTACACCTATCCCAACGGCATCAAGCACTACTGCAAGAGCACGACGGCCAGCGAATGGCACGGCGGCGTGAAGGATCCCAAGGGCCAGCAGCACGGGCTGAAGTTCACCGGCAGCGAAGGCTGGATCTGGGTGACGCGCGGCGTGATCAAGGCCGGCAACAATCCGGACAAGATGGATGACCTGAATCCGGATCTGCTCAAGAAGCCACTGCCCGACGACGCCAAACGCGTCGTGGTCAGCAACGACCACATGGGCAATTTTGTCGATTGCGTGCGAACGCGCAAAGACCCCATCTGCAACGCCGAAACCGGCCACCGCTCGGCCAGCATCGCCCACCTGGGCGTGACCGCGATCCGCCTGGGCCGCAAACTCAGTTGGGACCCGGTCAAGGAAGACTACATCAATGATCCGGAAGCGAGCAAGTATGTGGCGCGGGAGATGCGCAAGCCGTATGACTACAGCATGGTCTGATCACCGCATCAACCGGAACGCCGCGTAACCCACCATCAGCGCGGCGGCCACGCCGGAAGCGAGAAGAACCATGCGATGGTGCTTCTGCTGGAGGCGGGATTCCTCCTCGGCGGCGGCTTTGCGCTGGGCGGCGCGCTTGGCGGCGTGCTGGTGTTTGGTGACGCACTCGCGACAGAGCTTCAGGCCCTCGAAGTTGATGAGGTCCGCGGCGATCAGTTGCTGGTTGCATTCGGGGCAGACGGCCGGGGCTTTCTTCTCCGTATCGGCCTTGGCGCAATCGCAGCACCAGTACTGACCCTGGGCATCCTTGTAGCGCTTCTCGCCGGCCAGGTTGGTCCCGCAGATACAGCAGGCTTTGGCATGTTTGCTGCTGGCCGCGACCGACCCGGAGGAAGACAACTCCTCGGCGGCGATGCTGTCGCCGGCATCAACGGAAGTACTGGCCGCAGACGCGACGTTTCCAGACCGACCGCTTTTGATTTCCGCGCTCATAGACGTGTCCTTCCGCAATTCCCAAACCCGCAAACAGAGATGTGCTCTACTAAATATACCACCCGAAAGTGGAGAAGTCGCGGAAAAAGTGGCGGGTTCGGATTTTGGGGCGCGGCTAACCCGGATTATTCAGAGTAACCGCCGATGAACGCGGACGAACGCCGATGAAGAAAAGAGATGAGGACGACGTCACCAGAAGATGGTGTGACAGAGTGTGCTGGCTTCACGATTGAACATCCGCGTGCATGTGCGTTCATCGGCGGTTTAAGCTTCTCCGCGGAACAATTCGGGCTAACGCATGTGGCAAACAACGTGCAGCCGGTACGCCCACTGGTTCGGTTTGGCGTTGCACACCTATAGCCCGGATTCCGCCGGTGAGGACACCGGCGGCACTTCGGACCATGCCGGTCTCGCCAATGGCTACTGCGGCTTGTTCTCGTCGGTCGACTCGGGCGATTTGGGCTGAGCCGGTGTTGGAGGTAGTTCGGGTGCCGGGGACGTAACGCCAGGTTTGGGCGGCTCGGGCTGGACGTCGGCCGGCGTGGATGGCTCAGTCGAGGCCGGTGTTGAAGGTTGCTCTGGCGCAGGAATCGCGTCGGCCGGTTTGGACGGTTCGGACGAGGCTGGTGCCTGAGGCGGCTCGGACGCGGGAGTCGCGTCGGCCGGCTGGGGCGCCTCGGATCGGACATCGGCCGCCGGAGCAGGGGTGGACGGCGGTGCGGCGGGAGGCGTCGGCTGGGCTGGCGGCGGCGCCGCGGCGGCTTGGGCGGCGGCTTGTTGGGCGCGGGCGGCGGCGGCCGCGGCGTGCTGCTCACGTTCCTTCTTGTCTTCTTCCAGTCGTGCTTTTTCCTCGGCCTCTTCGGCCAGTCGCGCCTGCTTGGCAGCACGCACGGCGAGGTAGATGCCCAGCTCGTACAGGAAGATCATGGGGATCATCAGCGCGACCATGCCGGTGACCACGTCCGGGACGATCACGGCGCAGAGGATCGAAATCAGGAAATAGACCACGCGGCGGCTCTTCTTGAGCGTGGAGATTTCCACGAGCCCGATGCGGGCGATGGCCATCACCACCAGCGGCAACTGGAACGACACGCCAAAGAGCACGAGCAGGATCAGCACCAGGTTGATGTAGGCCCGCAGATCGATCAGCGGCGAGAGCAGGTTGTCCGAGCCGAACTGGAGCACGCGGATTTCATGGTTGACGAAGAACTTGAGCTTGTGGTCGTAACTGTTGTACCAGAGCTGGCCGGCAAGGGGCTCGACAGGATCGCCGTAGAGAGTGGGCGCGATCATGACTTGCTGCGTGGTCGGCAGAGTCGTCGGTGAATGGTGCCCGATGCCGGGGATACCCACGGTGAAATGGATCAGGAAGTTGACCGTGATCGGCAGCACGACGAAGTAGAGGAACAACATGCCGGTGATCAGCAGGATCAGGCTGAAGGGCATATACTTGGTGACGTACTTGCGTTCCTTGGGATAAAGCCCGGCCGCGATGAACTGCCAGAGCTGATAGAGGGCAAAGGGCGCCGCAAATGCCCCGGCCACGATCAGGCTGACGTTCATGTAGACGGAGAACGAGTCGGTCAGGCCGGTGGTGATGAGCTGCGGCGGCAGGTTGTATTTTTGCAGGCCGTCAGTGAGTGGTTTGCAGAAGAAGGCCATGACCCTATCGCCGAACCAGAGGCACATCCCGGCCGCCACGATGAAGAAGTAGATGCCCTTGAGGAGCCGTGAGCGGAGTTCCTCGAGGTGGTCGCCGAGGCTCATCCGGAATTCTTCCGGGTCAAAGGCCTCGTGGTGGACAGAAGCGGGTTTTTCTTCAGTGGACGCCATGCGAGGGGAGATTGTAGGGCAATCGCGGCGTGCGTCCACGGGGGAGAGAGAAGGACGCGAGGGAAATGACGAAAATGTCGCGAACAATCGCAATCACATCCACCCCGGGTCGTGGTCTCGCCGGTTTGTGGCCTCATGCATTTAGAGCAATCGAGGTTGCGGTATACTGATGCCAAGGCGTCGTCGGTGGCGATGCGCTGCAATGTCACGATATGGACAGCAACCACGACCATCGTCCGCCACTTCATCGATGGCTCTGGCAGATGGGCCTTGCCGCCAGCGTTCTGGCGTCGCTCGTGGGCGCCACGTACGGGCTGCGCGGCCTGGAACACAGACGAAGACAGGTCGCCGATGTCAATTTTGCGCAAGCGCGGGCGCTGGCAGATCGCATCTCTTGGGCGATCCATCGCGCGGCCGACGAGCAGCAGCGCCTGACCCTGGACAACATTGTCGGCCAGTTCGGGCCAGTGAGCCGGGCGTCGCGTTCCAGAGTGTGGCACCCACTCGGCGAAGAATGCGATGCCGTGGAGTTGCTGAACCGCCCCGCGGGCACGCGTATCGGCATTGTGCTGCGCGGGGGAAAGCCGGACAGCGCGTTGGCGCATAGCGACGCGGCGGAGAACTCTGGCCAGGTTCTTCTGAGCGTCGTCGAAGGAGCCTGGAAGTGGATCGAGCCGGCAGGGATCCAGGCAACCGTCGGGTTGCTCGTTTTCATGGGATTGGACGAACGGCGCAGATCCTTCTGGCGCAATTGTCTGGCAGTTGTCTGTCTGATGCAGATCGCGGCCGGTATCGTCAATCCGCCGGCCATGATGCCCGTGGCGCTTGGCGTATTTGCGTGGATTCTGTACGTTCGGTCGCGTCAGCCGGCCGCCAATCCGGGCCCGCCACGTTGCGAGAACTGCGGCTACAACCTGACCGGCAACGTCTCAGGCGTCTGTCCGGAATGCGGCCGGCCCCTCGTTGGCAATCCGCAGCTGCCGACTCGCCGGGCATAGCGAGGGGATAGCGAAACTCGAGATTCGAATTGCGAATGACGGGGGAAGGCGGTGGACGGCTCGGGTTGTCCGTGGAATCGGTGATGTCCGTGACGAGAGTGGTTTGAGTGTGTCGACAACGGGAGATTGTGGTTGGAAGACGGAGATTGATTAGGTTCGCGTCCCCTTAGATCCACGAGATCGTGAACATCTATCCAACGGGCCGGCCGAATCGCCAGAGTCGCACGACTCTGGCCAGCTTCGGAGGAGGTTTCAGGACAATATCGGCTTCATCATCGGGCTTCAGAAGGAAGGCGCTACGCACAAGCCGCTTTGAGAGCACGGCGTGAATTTCCTGCCCATCCTCCAGCCGCACGATGACCTGGAATCCGTGAAGTTGGGCAATGATCTTGCCGTGCTTTGTCTCAACGACGGGTGGCACGTAGCCAGCCTCTCCAACGGTAGCCAGACGCTCGATGATTCGGAAGGCCGCGGTTTGAAGCAGAGAGTCCGCTGGCCGCTCCATGACAAACTTGATTTCCAGCGGGAACCGCTTGGTCCCGAACTTCGCGTTTGCCTCGTCGATCCCGGTCAATACGGCGACGCGGACCGTGTCCGCGTCGATCTGGGGACACCAAGGATGATGGAGCTGCACGACGTAAGGCGAAGGGTCTCGCTCGCCTTCGGCAAGTGCGAGCCACAGCGTCAGAAAGTTCGGGCCTGTGACGAGCGTTACGCCATGATGTTTATCCTGACGCGCGAAGTGCATTCGCGCATTCTATCAGCCAATTCCACCCCTGCACAGGCAACGCCAGTCAAGATGATGGCGCTTGTGTCCCGAATGTGTTGGTATCGCTCCCGGTCACGCATGCGGGATTCGGAGCACCATCGAGCGGGAGAACGCCGGGAGGGTACACTTCCCCCCTGCTGCGCGGATGGTCGCCTTCTTGTCGGTCCAGGGATCGTAGACGTGGGCTTCTCCGGCGAACGTGCGGCCGAGAGTTGAGGAGAGGTCAATTTCGACGGCCTTGAGTTCCTCGGGCGCCTTCTGGTCGGCGAGTTCGGTCTGCCAGGTGTTCTGGGTATCACGGCACCATACTAACGTCTGCGATATGCCGTGTAATGTGTATATACGTAGACGATGATGGTCGGTCATGCCCGGCTGGAATTTCTGCGATGGCGGGTCGATGCCTTCGACGGCGGCGGCGAAGCGGGAGAAGTGCCACCAGAGATTGTTCTTGTCGACGTATTGGTCCCAGTGCCAGCACTGGCCGCAGGCGGCGGCGCCGGCGAAGAAGGGGGCGAAGAGGACGTCGTGGAGAATGATGCCGGATTTGTCGGCAGCGTAGAGCTTGAACGGGCCGGAGTGCTTGGGTTCGACCGCGCCGCTTTCGGCGAGCATGACGGGTCGGCCGGGATTGGTGGCGAGCATTTCGCGGACGGCTTCGGCCGCGAGAATATCGACGGGACCGTGACAGACATCGAGGGCGGCGCCGAGATCGAGATAGCGATGGACCTGGGCGAGGTCATTGCCGGGAAGCAGGGCGTGTTCGCGGTAGGTTTTGCGGACGGCGTCGTGATCGAAACTGCCCAGGCTCTGCATGCAGAGGTTTTTCGGGAAGATGCGGTGCAGTTCGGGGAGCATGACGCGGGTCCAGGTCATGTAGTCGCCACCCCCTACCGCGTTCATCTCGTTCCAGAGTTCCAGGCCAAAAACGGTGGGATCGTCGCCGAACTGGGTGTGCAGCCACTCGAGTTTGGCGATGAACTGCTTGCGCGAGGTGGGATTGGCGAGGAAATCGGCCATATCCTTGGCCGGCCCGCCGACAGTGGTGTGGTGGAGGCCTTTATTGGACCATGATTTGGACGTGGGCACGATGGAGCGGAAGTGCTCCAAGGTGAGCTTGACGCGGATGCCGCGTTTGCGGGCGGCGGCGAGGATGGTGGAAATGATCTTGGACTGCTCGGGATCGTATTGGCCGCTCTTGGTGTTCTCGACGTCCCACGGAGGCGCGGAGAGCCAGAGGCGGAAGAAATTGCCGCGGTTGGCGGCGAGTTTGTCGATCCAAGCGAGCGTCTGATCGACGGGGCGCTGGCCGCGTGGTGCCCAGGCAGTGACCATGTTCAGACCGTTGGGTATGAAGGGAGTGCCATCGGAGAGTTCCAGATAGCGAGGATCCCGCGGACTGACGCGGACGAAAGGGAGGTCATCAGCGGCGAAAGTCGGAAGCAACCCCCCTGCCGCTACCGCTGTTGCGGCAGCCGTGGCAAGGAACGAGCGGCGGGAAATGGTCATCAGATCTCCAAAGCAAAGAGATTAAACACGAAGCGCACGAAGTCACGAAGCGGTCTATGGTCGTCAATGCACATCAAGAAAGGATGATTGAATCGTCGCACTCAGAGAAACAGATTGATTGAGCTTGCCCATTGTCCTCGTCAACCAGAAGCCGCTTCGTGTCTTCGTGCCTTCGTGTTTAATCCGCGATTCTCGGCTTCCGTAGAATGTTCCACGTGGAACATTCCCATCAGACCTCCGTCGTGCAACCGAGCCGGGAAAGGAGTTCATCGAACTGATCGAGCGAGGCGTAGTGGATGATCAGCTTGCCTTTGCCTTTCTTGGCGGCCGCTCGGAGGCTGACGCGCAGGCCAAGCTGACGGGTGATCGTTTTCTCAAGGTCTTTGAGATGAGCCTGAGCGCCGGTGGGTTCGGGCGCCGCAACGGCGGTGTCCGGGCCATCGGCGATGGCCTTCTCGAGGGCGCGCACGGTCAGGCTGCGAAGCATGACGAGATTGGCCAGCCGTTCCTGCTCTAATATATCTGTCACGCCGGCAATGAGTTTGGCGTGGCCAAGACTGAGCCGGCCATCTCTGACCAGCGCCTTGACGGGCTCGGCGAGTTCGAGCAGCCGGAGGAAATTGGCGATCGAGGAACGTTCCTCGCCCAGCCGCGTGGCGAGTTCGGCCTGGGTGAGCCCGAGCTGGTCGATGAGGGTCCGATAACCCAAGGCGCGGTCGATGGGGTTGAGATCCTCGCGCTGGATATTCTCGATCAGCGCCATCTGGGCCTGGGTGACCGCGTCGACATCGCGGATCAGGGCGGGGATCGTGGTCAGCCCGGCCTGTTTTGCGGCGCGGAGACGGCGCTCACCGGCTATAAGTTCGTATTCAGAACCGACTTGCCGCACGATGATCGGTTGGATGAGGCCGGTCGATTTGATGGAGGCGGCAAGGTCGGCAAGGCTCTTCTCGTCAAAGTGATGACGAGGTTGATGGGGATTGGGGCGAATCTCCGAGACACGAAGGTGAGATGGGCCGGAGGGGATGGATTCGCTGGCAAGGGCAGCAGGGGGGATGTCGGGAGTGGCGGTTGCAGTCCCCTGCTGCTCGGGCGGCGCTGGGAGCTCGATTTGAATGGGAACTTCGGAGATCGAGATCAAGCTGGAGAGCCCTCGGCCGAGCCGCGGTTTGTTCTTGGCAGTTGTCTTGGTGGACATCGGGACTCCTTTCCCATGAGAGGCGAGATTGCGCGATTGGGAGCTGTTCCACGTGGAACAATTCCGATACGACAACATACCACTTGGGAAGCGAGATGCAACCGACAGGGCGAGAATTCGCGGAGCGGATTAAACACGAAGCCACGAAGCGGTTCTAGGTGTCTCGAAACGCATCGAGAATGGGTGCGAGCAAGCGAAACCACTCTCATTCTTGGACAGGGAGAGCGTGCCGATAGCCGCTCCCACAACCACATTTCAGATTGAGGCACAAAGCTATCAAATAAAAGCCGAACAGGCATCGCAATCCTTCTGCTTTAGTGCCCTCTCAGTTTGGCAACGTAGCTTTTCGTTGCCTTTCAGCCATTAGACGCCAGAACCCGCTTCGTGCCTTCGTGTCTTCGTGTTTAATCCGCGATTCACCCCCGCTGGCGGGAGCGGCGGTGACGGCTATAATCACGCTCGTTCAAACCGGTACGCCGGCGCGAGTTACGTCTCGGCCGGTCCCGGAAGTGCGCCCCGAGAGAGGATGCCCATGGCCTACACCCTCAGCCCCGTGCTTGAGCCGCCTGACAGCGAGCAGGGGGGCGGCGTCGCCAACCAGTGGACGCTGAATTTCGGCCCGCAACACCCGGCCACGCACACGACGCTGCGCCTGGTCCTGGAACTGGACGGCGAACGGATCATCCGCTGCACGCCGCACATCGGCTACCTGCACAGCGGCTTTGAGAAGCTCGGCGAGCACCTCAACTATAATCAATATGTCACGATCGTGGATCGGATGGACTACTCCGCCCCGATCTACAACGAACTGGCCTGGCACGGAACCGTGGAGAAACTGCTGGGCATCGAGCTGACGCCGCGCTGCAAGGTGCTGCGGACGATCGCGGGCGAACTCGGGCGCATCCAGTCGCACCTGCTGTGCGTGGGGGCGGCCGGGCTGGACCTGGGGGCGTTCACGGCGTTCCTCTTCGGCTTCAACGAACGCGAGGCCATCTGGGACATCATGGAGTTTATGACCGGGCAACGTTTCCATACGAGCTGGACCCGGGTAGGCGGCTTGAACATGGACCTGCCCGATGAAGCCGTGTTCAAGACCCTGGTGAAGAAGTTCATCAACGAAAGCCTGCCCAAAGCGACAACGGACGTCGAAACACTGCTGAACAAGAACCGCATCTTTGTCGACCGCACCAAGGGTGTCAGCGCCATCTCGCGCGAGGACGCGATCGCCTGGAGCCTGTCCGGGCCGATGGGGCGGGCAGCCGGCGTGAGGCGGGACATCCGCAAGGACGAACCCTACCTTTGCTTCGCGGACAACTGGGACGGCAGGGGGGCGGCCGCGGTGGACTTCAAGGTGCCGGTGATGACCACGGGTGATGTCTACTCCCGCTACCTGGTGCGACTGGAGGAGATGAAGCAGTCGGCGAACATCATTCGCCAGCTTATCGACAATATTCCGGCAGGATCCGTGAACGTCAGTCCCGAAGGCAAGGAAGTGTTGCCGCCGAAGGACCAGGTGTACGGGAGCATCGAAGGGCTGATCCAGCAGTTCGAGATGATCATGTGGAACCGCGGCTTTGAGGCGCCCAACGGCGAAGTGTACGGGTGCATCGAATCGGGCAACGGCGAGCTGGGGTATTACATCGTCAGTGCCGGCGGAAATGTGCCGTGGCGGGCGAGGTGCCGGCCGTGCAGCTTCATCAATTACTCGGTGTTCCCCAAGCTGATCGAGGGACACACGATTTCCGAAGTCGTGGCGGTTCTGGGAAGCATCAATGTGATCGCGGCGGAACTGGATCGGTGAATTATGTCCTGGCGAGTTGAGAACAGACGAAGCGCGGTGCCGACGCCGGAGAAGCCTTATCTCACGGACGAGATGAAGACCCAGCTTCGCGAGCGGTATTTTCCGAGGTATCCGACGAAGCAGGCGGTGGTGTTGCCGGCACTGCACCTGATCCAGCACGCGTACAATTGGATTCCGATGGCGGCGATGCAGGAACTGGCCGAGTTTCTCGAGCTGGCGCCGGCGCAGGTGCTGGACACGGCGAGCTTCTACGAGGAGTACTGGCTCAAGCCCAAGGGCAAGTATCTGCTGCAGGTGTGCCGATCGTTGACCTGCGAGATCTGCGGATCGAAACGAATCACGGACAGCATCCGACGGAAGCTGAAGATCGAACCCGGCGAAACCACGCCGGATGGCAAGTTCACGCTGGTCGAAATGGAATGCCTCGGCTCATGCGGCACCGCACCGGCCATGCTCTGCAACGAAGTGCTCCATGAGGATCTGACGACAGAGCGGTTGGAGCAACTGCTGGATTCGCTGCCCGACGATGCGCATGCGTACCGGGATCCGACGATCGGTTGGGAAGAGGCGAAGGCCGGGCATTGATTTGTGGCCGCGATCGGTGATCGCGGCAGGTGACGGATGATGCAAATGGCCAAGCAAAAGCCTGGTGACGGATTTCTCGGCTGGCTGGGACGCCAGATCGGGCATGTGCGCAACGCCGTCAAGGCCGATGTGCAGAAGACGCAGGAGGTCGTGCATCGTGAAGCGCGCGTCGAGGAGGCCGAGCATCCCGATCAGCCCGGCTTGGTATTGCGACGAACCGTGATTGATGAAGTGATTGTGGAAAAGAAGAAGGAGAATAGTCAGTAGTCCGT
>JANYKD010000203.1 GCA_025361735.1 Phycisphaerales bacterium | reverse complement strand
GGCAGGATCATTTTCTTCCTGACGCTGACGCGCCGGGGCAAGCCCGAAATCGGGCAGATGTTCCAGGGCTTCCAGAACTTCGGCAACGTGCTGGGCGCGTACCTGCTGGTGGCGCTGTTCACGTTCCTGTGGATGTTGTTGCTGATCGTGCCGGGCATCATCAAGGGCCTGGCGTATTCGCAGACGCTGTATCTGCTGGCCGACAATCCGGACATGGGCGTGTTCAACGCGATTGAGCGCAGCCAGCAGCTCATGAACGGGAACAAGGCCAAGCTTTTCCTGCTGGGCCTGCGGTTCTTCGGCTGGTCATTGCTGTGCCTGCTGACGCTGGGCATCGGGTTCCTCTGGCTGGTGCCCTACATGAGCGCGGCCTACGCCCAGTTTTATGATGACCTCCAGCCGGCGGCGTACACGATGTAGCCTTGGGTGGCCGGACGGGCGAACACGATTATCCCGGCGCAATAGCAGGATCGGAGTACGGCCGAATCGGGCACGACCTCTGTGCCACGACCTGCGGCATTGACATCGTGGCCGCCATGCCCAAACTTCCCTTCTTTCGCAGAAAGCCCCAGGTACTCCATGGCCAGGAATGTCGAAGTCTATGGTAAGGTCAACGAAACGCTGATCCGCAAACAAATGTGTGATATCGGCCGGCGGCTCTGGCAGCGACAGTTCTGCGCCGGCAACGACGGCAATCATTCCGTGCGCGTCGGCAAGAACCGGGTGCTGGTCACGCCGACGGGCATCAGCAAAGGCTTCATGAAGCCCGCGGACATGTGTGTCGTGGACATGGAAGGCAGGCAGGTTGCCGGGCAGCGCCGGCGCACCAGCGAAATCCTCATGCACCTGGCGATCTTCCAGGAACGTCCCGACGTGCGCGTGGTCATCCACACGCATCCGCCTCACGCGACCGCCTTCGCCATCTCCGGCCTGGATTTGCCCAGCGGCGTCTACCCCGAGGCCGACTACCTGCTGGGCCCGGTGCGAACCGCGCCATATGTCATGCCGGGCGACGAGCGCCTCGGCGACAGCATCCGGCCACTCGTGAAGGACGCGAGCACGATCATCCTGCAGAACCACGGCGTGGTCTGCTTCGGCACCGACCTGGAGAAATGCTACTACAACATGGAAGAGGTCGATGCCTACGCCCGGATCCTCCTGCTCGTGAAGCAGATCGGGTCGGTCCATCCCCTGAGCGATGACGAGATGAGCGAACTGCTGCAAATCAAGGCTCGCAACGGGCTGGCCGATTCGCGATTGGTCGACGGGCGGTATGCGGGCAAGCGAGCGGAAGAATTCTTCAAGGGGTGTTCAGTGAAGCGATGATGAACGTTATCGCTTCCCCAACTGCTTCAGCAAGTGTTCCGCCCAGGCGACATCGTCTCCTTCGATTTGCGGTACACACGGCTTCGAGTAATCCAGCGAAGCGTATCGGCCGTTGCGATAGACCTGGTCTAGCAACGATTGCAGATCCAGCGTGGCGTTCTCATCCGTGGGTCGCAGTGGAATCGGAATGATCGGCAGCCGTTCCCGCAGAGTAATGGGGAAGTATTCGATGCGGCTGCGCCGATTGGCCCGGCGCGTGATGACTCGATAAGGCGTCTGCAATGAAGCGGGGACGACACCGGGACGAACCATCGTTCGCCAGTCGCCCTCGCGGATCAGGTCGATCTCGACGAGGTGAACTCCGCCGGCGAGAAGTTGTGAGCGTTTCTCCTGATAGTCCTCCAGGCCGGCCCCACGCTTGTTGGATGGGCTGAGGAACTCGATAACGGTGATCACCCGCGATCCCCCCGCATCGTGTATCTGGATAAAGCGCTCGGTCGCCACCTCGCCCGACATCTCCATGACCACCGGTTCTGCCACCGCCAATCCGGCGGCCGCGGCGGACGACAGCGCGTAGATACCGGCATTCTCCTTCACGTTTACGTCGGGATACATGATTTGCAGCGGCTGATCGCCGGCCTGGACCGCAATACGCTCCTCGGATCGGGCCACCAGGTCGTCCGGGAGGCCGGCATTTAGGGCATCACATGCGTAGGCAATCAGGTGCGTATGCACGTCGCGCCAGTGCTGCTCCAGATACGGGTCCATGCCGGGGAACGGGCTCTTCATTGGATTTTCCTCTACCGGCAATTATACCTTACGGCAGGGCGTGACGCAGGGCCACGTCTTGGTCATGGTTCCGGTCATTCGTGGTCTCTGGCAGGAACGGCCCGCTGGCGGGAGTTTCGACGGATGAAACGATCCCATGCCTCAGGATTGGCCCGCAACTGCTGCATGGCCCACTCGTGCATCTGCCGGCCGCGCTCGATGCGCTGTTCGGGGGTCATGCGCAGGGCCATCTCCCGCATGAGCCGGCCACGGCGGGCAAGTTGTTCGGATTCGGATTCCATTACTCCTTCATCCACACAATCGACCGACCTCCCCGATTATTGCGAACATAGTTGGGGATGGCAATCATGGGGACGCCGGTGGTGGAGGTACCTTTGATGATCATCACGCCGCCGAGAAGATCGGGCTTCCACTCGGTGGTCAGCGGGGAATTCGGGGCGAGGGCCAGGTCGAGAGGCTGGTCGGCGGCTTCGAGGTTGTACATGAGCGGGCCGTAGCGCAAGGCCACGCCGCTGATTGCCGGCGTGATTTTGGGGCTGGCCTTCACACGCTGAACGACCATGGGAATGACCAGGTCGATTTTGTCGCCGGGCTTCCAGACGCGGGTGATGGTGACGTAGCCCTTGTCGATCGTGGGAGTCAGTGCGGTACCGTTGAGGGAGATGGAGGTCAGGCCGGCCGCTTCGGGCGTGCTGGTGTACAGACTGCTGGTCTGGCGATTGGGGATACGGACTTTCACGCTGAAATTCTTCTCGACGTCCGGGTTCACAGTGATTGAAACCTTGCCGTTCCACGGATAGTCCGTTGACTGAACCATCTGCACGTCGGTGCCGGCGACCTTGCCCACCGACACGGTGCTGCCGACGAACATATTTACGCAGAGCGTGTCGGGTCCTTTGGTGTACATCCAGGTTGGGAGCGAGAGCAGCGTGCGCGGAATGTTGCCGACGCAGCAGGGACAGACGTGCCAGGGGTAGCGGGCGTGGCCGGAATCGAGGGGGTTGGTGTAGGTGAAGTTCTTGCCGTCGAGGTCGATGCTGCCGAGGATGGCGTTGTAGATCGTCTCCTCATACAGGTCGGCGTATTTGGCGTCATAATACGTCAGGTTGAGCTTGTGCTGGAAAAAGAGTTCGCCACTGCCTGAGCAGGATTCGCAGTAGGCATTGTTGGGCAACGAATAGTTTTTGCCGAAACCCTCGGAGGTTTCGCCGCTGCCGACGCCGCCGGTCACGTAGTACTTCTTGTTAACAATGTTGGACCAGATGGACATGACGGCACTGCGGTAGTCGACATCGCCGGTTTCCAAGGCGATGTCGGCCATGCCGGAATAGGAATAGACCGCGCGGACGGCGTGGCCGACGGCTTCGTACTGCTGAATGGCCGGCAGATGCGACTGGTCGTACTCCTCGCCATTGCGGCGGGAATCCATCAGGAATTTGGCAAGTTCCACATACTTTCGCCCCTTGCCGGCGCCTTCGACATCCTCGACGAAGCGGGCGAGCCGCACGAGTGCCTGCTCGAGTTCCTGGTGGCCTTCGTACCAGGCACGCTTGGGGGCTGGACCGATGTTCGTGTACCAGCAGTCGGCAAGTTTCTTTGCCGCGTTGTACATGCGCGGATCGGTTCGGCCGGTCATCTGGTAGTGGGCGATGGCCGACTCGATGAAATAGCCGGCCAGATAACCTTCGTGGTCATGCTTGTTGGTCCAGCGGCGGGCGTTGTTCAGCGTGTAGAAGGTCTGCAGATAACCGTCGGGTTCCTGCGCGGAGAGCAGCTTGGGGATCCAATCCTCCAGTTTCTCGCGGATGGCTTTCTGGGCGGCGATGATCTCGGGATCACCCTGCGGATCGACCATGAGGGCGACACACATGGACTCGGTCGTGTTGTGGACCCAGGCGTTGGCGAAAACAGCGCCCTTGTGCGGGCCGTGCGGTTTGCCGGCAAGCTTTAGCCCGGCCTGCGTGAAGTTCTCGATGCCGCCTTCCTTGGTGGCCGGGTCGGAGCACATCTGATAGCAATGGGGAATCCAGTTGGTGATCAGCTTCTTGACGCGCTGGTTCCAGAGCGAGCTGGCCACCTTCCATGTCGTCGTGTAGACGGGATCGAGGTGAGTCGCGGGTGGTGCCAGATCAACCATCACGCTCAGCGTGTCGGAGGCGGAAAGCCGGCCATCGTTGGCGGTGAGTTTGAGGACATACGCCCCGGGGGCCGAGAAAGAAGCCGTGGTGTCTGCCAGGGTCGCGTCGGCAAAAGTGATCTCGCCGGGGCCGGATTCCTTGCTCCAGGCGACAGCGGGCTTGGGATTGGGCTTGCCGTCATCCTTCACGGTCCCGCTGAGAAACGTCTTGCCGGGCAGCACCACCACGCGATCGACGCCTGCTTTTACGACCGGAGCGAAGTTGGGCGATTTGCCCGAGTCGTAGACCTTCCACTGCAGCACGCCGGTGGATTCGCCGCTGGAGTCGAACTCGAGCCGGAGCTTGTTCGTGCTGACTTCGCTGAACGTGGTGGTGTTGTATTGGTTCCCGACGAGGCCCAGCCCCGCGGGATTCTCAACGGGGACGAACTTGTCGTCCTTCCAGTAGCTGAGCCGGCAGACCTTGGGCAGGCGCACGCCGCCGCGATCGTCGAACCAGTAGACGTCCATCCGGGCGGTGCTGATCGGCTGGGTCCATTCATACTGGACCCACTGCGTGCCCTTTCGGGGCCAGTTGCCGTAGGCGCCGTGGCTCTTGTCGTTGGAGTTACGCGGATCGTGGCCGCTGTTCAGCCCGGTGATCGTCTCGTGAGGCGAGACGTAGGACGTGGATGCACTGGCGACCAGGGCGAGATTCACGCCCGGCTCGTCGGCCGCGGCAAGGGCTGGCCGGACGCAGGCCAACATCAACAGCGATATGGCAATCCCGGACAACGCTATGAACAAAGGATGGCGCGGCGGTCGCATATTCATGGTCGGGCTCCTCGATCTGTCCGGGCGACATGTCGAACTGATGCAATTCGTACTCGTCTCGATCCGCGGTGACGATGGATCCAGATGCCCCGCATTCTACCGTGCCGCGGGAATGGAGCCAGTGATCCGCACTGTGCTTGATGGATGCCCCCCAGCACCACGGCTATGATCTGTCACCATGCACGACTGGTCCAAAATCATCTCCGCCGGGGTTGGCCCGATCATTGTCATCTCGGCATGCGGGCTGCTTTGCCTGGCGTTCTACAACCGCCTGGCGGCGGTGGTGTCGCGGCTGCGATCACTGCACCGCGAGCGGCTGGTCGAAACCGAGCGTCTGGCGAAGGCACGGTTGCAGGCCGGCACGGGATCGCTGGACGTGGTCCGCGCCCAGGAACTGCTGGGCATGCTCAAGGTGCAGACCGATCGCGTGCGACGCCGCGCCTACCTGATCCGCGCCACGCTCCTGTGCCTGCTGATTACGATTGGCTGTCTGGCCCTGTGCTCGCTGGCGCTGGGCCTGAGCACGCTCTTCTCCGGGCTGATCATCCCGGCCGCGACGCTTTTCATCCTCGGCATGCTCACCATGGTTCTGGGCATCCTCATGGCGATGGCCGAGCTGCGCCAATCCCTCGATCCGGTCGATCTGGAGGCGCGCTTCGTGATGGAACTCTCGCGCGACCTTGCGTCGGAAGACTCCGAGCAAGTGGCGTGAGATTACTGCTTGGCCGCCGCGGCTGAGAGCTTTCGCCAGGCATCCATCGTGGGCACAAGAATCTCGCGGGCATCAGCCTTGATGGCATATCCCTGGAACCCCACCGGGCCGGTGAAGCCGATCTGTTTCAGTTTCTTGACCACGATCCCGACATCGAAGGTTCCCTTGTCCAGCGTCTGAATGAGTTTGTCCCACTTGCCGCCGGAGACGCCGGCATCGGCCCCGCTGAGCGTGACGGTGACGAGCACGTCTTTGGCGTCGTCCAGGAGCGCGGGGATTTTCGCTTCGTCGCCGGCAGCCAGGCAGTGGCAGAGATTGAAGGTAACGCCGAACTGCGGGTGGTTGACGACCTTTGCCAGCCGGGTCGCGTCGCCAAAATGGGCGGTCCACTCGCCAAGGTGAGGATAGATGGCGATACGCAGGCCGTTGGCGGCCGCGGTGTCGGCCAAGGCGCGAAGCCTGGTCACGACGGGTTCCTTGCCGGTCAGTTTGTCAAACGCCGGGCCGGTTCCGCCGATGTGAATCCAGATGATCGTGCCGGAACCCTTGAGGGCTTCCATGAGTTTGGGCAACTCGGGCGAATGGGTCAGTTCGCCGTCGGGCGTGACCTTGGCGGGGCAGTAGATCGTGAACATCTTCAGGCCGCGCTTGGCGAGATCGTCGACGGTGGCTTTGGCCTGATCGGGCGCCTGTTCGTGCCAGGCCACGCCGGCGTAACCCAGTTCCTTCACAAGGTCCAGTTGCTGGGCAGGCGTAAGCCCCAGCCGCTGAAACGAGGTATCCATGGCGTAAAAGGGATTGGGCAGACCCTGCGGTTTGGCCTCCTGGGCGGCAAGCGAGTAGGACAGCAACGCCACGAGCAGAGCAAAGAACGGGATGGCAATTCGGCACATGGATGGATCTCCGTTTGAGAGGTAACGAACGTTGATACTACTGGCGGGTGTTGGCCGCGTTGCGGTGATGGCGAATCGGGGGTGACCTTGAGTTCTGGCGCGTGACCGGATCCAGGCGGCAACAAAGCTGTCGCTCGCCGATGCCCAAAACACAAACCCCCGCCGAGAGGACGGGGGTTTGCGCGTAAGTGATCTGTCGAACGTCAGGCTCTACTTCGCCTGGTCGTTGATGAACGTCTTGACCTTCTCGGATGCCAGGTTCATCGCGCCCAGTGCCTCGGCGGCAGCGGAGCGAACGTCATTGTTGGCATGGGTCTGTGCGAGCTTGATAAGCGCGTCAATCTGGACGGCGTCAAGCTGGTTGCCGGAGAACTTGGCGCTGGTGGCCAGATTCTTCAGCAGGGCGATTTTGAGTTCGTCGACCGTCTTTTCATCGCACGCCTTTACCGCCAGGGCCAGTTGCGACTCGCGGGTGTTGAGATAACCCAGGGCTGTGCCGGAGGCCTTGGCGATTTCCATGCGGGCGTCGTCGAGGGCGGCGACCAGAGCCGGTTGCGCCGCGGTAAGGTCGAACACCTGGCCGCGACTGATGGCCAGCCGGGCGATCATGTCGGCGGCTCGCTGGGCGTAGGCCGCGGCGGCCTTATCGTCCAACGGCAGGCCGCCGGAGCGCCTGCGGGCTTCATCAACGGCCGCGGTGAGAGCGGCGGCGTCTTCGAGTTTGACATCGGTCGCGGTAACCAGCGGATTGCTGAGGGCAATCGTCGCAAACGGCGAAGCATTCTTCGAGGCGACGAGAATGAGCCTCGAGGCGCGCTCGAGACGAATATTCTGGGAAGCGAGCTCAAAGAGCCGGTCCAGACCGGGATCGCCTTCGCGGACAATGATAACATCGATGCCGCTCAATCCCGCGGCGGCCGCGACCGTCTGTTCGGGAGTCGCGCCACCTTTGACCTGATAAGCGTTGTTCGCGCCGACGGCGGCGACAACCGCATTGAGTTCCTTCTCGGATGCCAGGACGAGAACGCCCGGCTTGCCACTCTGGCTGAGGGCCTCGGCCAGAATCGGGATCACGCGTTCCTGACCCACGAAACTTTTCTGGGGCAGCGACTGAGCCACCGCGAGGGCGGCCTCGAAGCGAACCTGCCGGTCGGGATAGCGCAGGGCCTCAAGCAACGGCCGGGTTTCCTGGCCTTCGTAGATGTTGCTGGCGCCGACAATTTCCTGCAGCGACTTGACGGCCCGCAGGGCAACTGCGGCATTCTTGTCGTTCAGAGCCCGGGCCAGTGCGGCATTGGTATGCCGGGTTCCCGCGGCAACGGCATAGAAGTGCGTCGACGGGTGTTTGTCATCCCAGAAGGGATCGGTTGCGCCCTCGGGCATCTGTGCCTCGCGCTGATAACCGGCGGCGATCCAGAGCGCCAGAGCGTCGGAACGGCTGGGATCGGCCTTGAGAACCTGCTCGCACATACGCAGGGCCATGTCGTCGTGGAAGACGGCCAGCGGAATATCCTTCTTCTCGAGGGCATTCCCATTCCAGTACCACATATAGCCGCCGAGCACGCCCTTTTCGGGACGGACGGCGCCTTTGTCGTAGTAGTATTTGACGGCCTGATCAAAGAAGAGCTGGGCGACGCTGACGTCCTTGCCGACCTTGGCATTGAGCCGTGCGAGGGCTTCGCCGGCGGCAGCCTTGACCGTCACCGGGCCATCGCCGCGGTTCACGCGGACGAGATAGGGCACGGCGGCGTCATAGCCGATGTCGCCCAAGGCAATCATGACCCATACGGCGAGATTCGGGTCCTTCGCATCCGTGGCGGCAAGCAGCGGGTTGAGCGCTCGCTGGCCGAGATCGCGCATGGCGCTGCGAATCTCGACATGCAGGTTCTTCTTGGCCGGATCCTTGAGATAGGCGAGCATGACCGGCAGGGCAAGTTCGCCGCTGTTCTTGAGCTGTTCGACGGCCAGCACGTAGGCCCGGCGGCCATTGCCGAGGCGCTGCACCTGCGACTCGATGAAGTTCAGGTCCGCCGCCCGGGCAAGCCGGGCCTTGGAAAAGACATCGAGAAGTTTGACAGCCGTATCCTTGAGATCGGCGGTGCGCTGCCAGGCGAGAAGTCGTTCGTCGAGCTCGACGCGCCGGTCGGCGGGCACACGGGCGTTGCGCTGTTCGAGCACGGCCTCGAAGGCCGCGAGAACGTCGGCGGGCGCGGCCGCGGCGATTTTGTCGCCTTCGGCCTTGGCCAGATCGTAGCGGGCGATTGACGCGTAGTGCCAGAAATCCTCGACGCTCTTGGCCAGTTCCGCGTTGATCTGGGGGGCCGCTTCCGCGGGAGCCGCCACTACAGCGGCCGCAGGTGCGACAGCGGGAGCAGTGGTGGGCGCTACAGCAGGCACAGCGGCCGCAGGCACAGCCGCGGGTGCGGCGGCCGGAGCGGCAGCGGGTGCGGCGGCAGGCGCGGCGGGTGCGTCCGCAGCTTCCGCCGCCCAAACAGATGGGGCATAAACAACGGGAAGTGTCAGTACACAGGCGAGAGCCAAGGACTGTCCGAGCCGGGGCAGTCGTTCCATGGTGCCGGCCTCCTCAGGTGAAAAATCTGGTCCTGCCGCCGTCTCACTGCCAGCTTCTTGCCGCAATCGAGGCGGGAGCCGAATTATACTAACGCTGAGAATAAAAGGGTTTGCGTGCGGAGTCAAGAAACGTGAGTGCAATCCGCAGGTTAAATTCGGGGCGGTCGTCTGCGGTGCCGCCGGTGTCCTCACCGGCGGAGGCTGCGAGACACGCTCGTCGCCAAAGACCGCCAGTGAGGACACCGGCGGCACT
>JANYKD010000195.1 GCA_025361735.1 Phycisphaerales bacterium | reverse complement strand
CGATCCCGCAAGTGCAATGTGTACTGGGCGAAATGTTTGAACGGGCAGGCTGCGAACGCCTCCAGCCGCGAAACGCTTGCGTGTAAAGTGGAGCCAAAGAGCCGGGCGATGATGGGCGCAGAAAGCGTGGCGACATTGTGATAACGCAGGCCTCGCTCGCCGGCATCCATCCACAATCGCGACGCCGGATCAGCGTCGAGCCATTTCTGCAAGTCGGCCGCCCCGTCGGGCAGTGGCGCTGTGCCCTGTCGCGTCTGGGCCTGGCGCAAGGCCTGGGCGAGATGCTGCACGGCCGCCGTTCGGGTGGCGATGCCATCCATCCACGTGGCGCCGTCGGCGGATTCGCGAGACAGCGGGATGATTCGCTCCACCTCAGCGATAAATGGGGACGGAGGCATCTCGATGCCCTTCTCGTCGGCGGTGTGGCGGGTCAACACCAATACCTCGGCCGCCCGCGTCAGGGCGATATACGCCAGCTCCCGCTCCTCCAGAATCAGGCTTAACGGGTCCCGAAGCAATTCCAGCCCACGGTCCAGCAGCGTCTGCCGCTCGGCATCGGAGAACATCTGGTCCTCATCCGCCCGGGCGGGGAACATTCCATCATTCATCCCCATGACGATGACCGCGCGAAACTCCGGGCTGCGACTGCGGTCGATCTGCCCGACCAGCACCTGATCCACCGTGGGCGGGGTGATCGCCAGATCAAACCCTTCCATGGCCGCTTCGAGCGACTGAGCCAACGCGGCCGCCTCCATCGTCTGGTCGCCCAGAAGCTGCACCACTTCGTCCAGCACCGCCATCACCCGCACCCAGGCCTGCTTGTGCTCGGCGCGCAGTTGCACATCACCCTGGGCATCGGCCGCCTCAATCCACCCGGTCAGGCTGGCACGGGGGCTCCGCTCATCCCCCGATAGCAGGCGATACAGTTCAGCCACCATTTCACGGGCGGGGTGCGAAGCGTCGGTCACCCGGCCGATGAATTGGCGAATCGGTTCCAAGGCTCGACGGCGCAGATCATCACACGCCTGGCTCTCTTGAAGTTCCTGGCGCGTCTGCTCGTCGGGCTCCTCATCCTCGCGAACGGGGCGGCTGGTGAATCGCCACGGCTGGGGCTGCACCCATTTCTCCCGGTCGATGCCATGCAAGAGGGCGAAGTTCTCCAGCCGGTCGGACTCATCATCGCGCAGCGGCAATAGACCGGTTTTGAGTAGCTCAATCACCGTCTCCTGCCGCCACTTCAGCCGCATGAGATTGAGCACCGCCCGAACCCAGCGTAACAGGGCATGATGACTCATCGGCCGGCGCTGGTCGATGAAACAGGGAATGCCATATTCGGAAAAGATCGCCGACACCCACGGGCGATACGGCCCGACCTGCCTGGCAAACACGCCGATCTCGCGCAGACGAAACCCCTGGCGCTGCCAGTGACGAATCTGCCGGGCGACCGCTTCCACTTCATCGCGAGGCGAGGATGCTTCGATCAGACGCACAGGGTTTGCAGCAAGCGGCTGGCTCCCCGGATGGCCCCATCGCGCTTCGAGTTCCACCAGTCCCGGATCGCTCCCCCGCCGCTGCTGGGAAAGCCGCACGGGCGGGGCAATTTCGATATTTTCTTTCTCAAACAGATCCCGCAGTTTGATATAGGCCGACTCCGCGCGGTCGAACATTCCCACTTCACGGGCCAGCGGCCGGGCATCCGTCACCACCGGGCTGTTTGCTTCCATCAGCAGACAGATATCCATGTGTCGGCAAACCCTGGCGATGGCCAGCAGGATCCGGCGCTGGATGGCGGTGAACGTGGCAAAACCATCCACCAGAACCAGCGAATCCTTGAGTTGGCCACTGGCCTCGATCAGTCCGGCCGCCTCGCGCAGGCGCTTGGCCGGGTCCACCCGATCGTGGCCCAGAAACGTCTCCCACGCATCGTGCATGAGTCGCAAATCATGAAGCTTGTCGGAAATAGTGGGAGAGACAGACCCGCCGACCAGGGCGAGTTCTATGTCATCCACCGTCAGCCCGGCCGACTCCACCTCGTCCAAAACCGAATCAATCCGCGCCGCCAGGTGCGATTGCGTTGCCGACTTGCCAAAATACTTAAGTTTCCCCGCGTTCTGCCTCAGCAGATGACTGAGCACCAGACGGCGGCCCTGGGCGCTGACGCTGAGCCGGGCATCTTGCCCGGTGAGTTCGCGCACCAGCGACTCAAACGAAACCACCTGCACGCCGGCCAGCGTGCGCTGTGACAGACAGGCCAGACGGCGTTCGGCGATGAACGTGCCTTGGGGCGGCAGCAGCAGAAACACCCGCGCTCCCAGCCCGCGCCGACGGCACTCCTCCCACGCCGCATCAAAGCAGTGGTGAGTCTTTCCAGTCCCCGCGCGACCAAGCACGAAACGTACCGGCATACCCCCGTTGTATCGCGCCGGGACGGGGAGTCAAAGCAGCGGCACGCTCATCGGCACAGAAAGGACGCCGCGGGGACTCGCCAGTTTGCGCCGGCACTATTAACGGACGGGATGTCTGCATGACCCGGCCATCGCTGCGTCGTTGCAGTGCTTAAATCGCGTCTCCGCTGTCGGCCGCTTGGGTATCTCGCCAATCTTGTTAGAATTAAATTTCTCTATGGCAAGCGAAAATGTCCAACCAAGTCAGGATCGCCCGACCGAGGCCCATGCGGGAAACCCCGCCAGTGCGCCTCAGCGTCGGGCCTTGCGCCCCGCCGCTTCGCCGCCAGCCCCCGCGAACCCGCCACCTGCACCGGCTGACAATCCGGCCGGCACTGGAGTCGCCGACCCCTCCACCCACTCGCCCTCTGAACCGCCGATTTTCGGTGGCATCGCCCCCCCGCTTCGCGACTGGTATCGCAATCCCCAAGCCGAGGCGATCAACCGAACCCAACACGATGCCGAAGAGGCCGCCCAAGACGCGCTGGTCAGCCCCGTGGAGGAAAGCCTTGATGGGCTGGACGAGGAATTCCTCAACAGCCGCCGCCGCCGGCAGGAGTTGCTGGCCCATCTCTTCAGCCCCTTCTACATCCTGCCGCTATTCGTCCTGGTACTGCTGCTGGGCATCTCGACCGTGAAAATCAGCATTCCCGAGTCGGCGACCGTTCGTGCGTCCATCGCGTTCGTCAACTACAACAAACTCGCGGCCGACCAACAGGCAGAATTTCAAATCGATCAGGAACAACTGCTCAAGAGCGACGAGTTGCGCGCCATGGCGCGCGGCATTCTCTCACAGGGTCCCCGAACGGTCGATCCATCCTATGTGACCGATACACTGGAGTATCACCGTGCCTTGGACCGCAAGTGGTATCCCGATGGCCGGCTCGATCTCACCGTCCGCTCCGAAGACCCCGACACGGACGTCCTGCGTCTGCGGACGATGGCCAATGCCTATGTTCTGCTGGGGCAACAGCGCCAGCAGGACATCGCGCAGTACCAAGCCGCCGCGGAAGCCTTGGAAGCACAGAATGCCGACACCGAGAAGCGCTCCAGCGAACTGCGACAGCAGATCGATGATCTCTCGCCGCTGGCGCTGCAACAATCGACGCTGACCGCGGCCGCGTACGCGACCGAACAGTACCTCTCACGCCTCAGTGAGGGAGCGCCGGAGCGAGTTGCCGCCGGACACAATCTGGAACGTCTTATCGAGCAGGTCAAAGCAGCTCGAGAGGCCGGTGAGAGTCGAGACAAACTCGTCGCGCAGCGAATCGACTTGATCCAGAAGATCAACGACACGACCGACCAGATTGCCCAGAAACGCGACCTCGCCGACCGGGTCGTCTATCCCAAACCCTTTACTGCCGGGGATGTCACCGTCACCGATCTTCGCCCCGCCAGCTTTCGCGCGATGTGGGCGGTCACCGTGGTGATCTGCGCTCTCTTCGCCCTTCTGGTGGCCCTGGCCTACCTTCGCAACCTCCGCCGCGAGACCGCCGCCCTTCGGCGCGCTACCGCCGACACCACCGCGCCCAATTAACCTGCCCGATGACAAACGTGAAAAAGACATCGCATTGTTGTCTTTTCGCGTCTTGCCTCGCGTTCTTCGCGCTATCGCGGTTAGTTTGGATGCGGCTTGGCTGCACCTCACGTCACTACTGCCCTCGGGCGACTGATGGGATGATGTTCGATCCCACTCCGGGCGCCATGTAGTTGGGGCGCAGGCCCACGTACAGACCGCGTTCGCCGGTCGAGTCGTCGTAGCGCACGCTGAAGACCATGTAGAACACATCGAAGTGCCGCAGCAGCGAGACATTCGAGGTCACGTTCTGCCCGGCGCCATAGTCGTAGCTCTGCCCGAAGCCCAGGGTGTATCGGGTACTGAGGTCATAGTTGACCAGAAAACTCAGGATGTTGGAGTCCAGCGCCGGGATGTAGCGGTTGCCGACATACCAGTTCATCCGATCTCCGCGTTGAACCGCAACGCCGCCGGACAGAGTCGCCAGCGTCTTTTTGTCCAGGTTGTACTGCGCATCGCCCAGAAACGCCGTCGAGTCACTGGCGCGCCACGTCAGGTCGGTGTTGATACTGTTCCGCGGCACTGATGTTTCGGGAGCCGACGGGAAAAACATCCCGCGGAAGTTATTGGGTTCCAACGCCGCGTCGGCGGGCTTATTCGCGTAAAAGTTGCCTTCGGTGTTCCAGGTGAGGAAGTCGACGCTGCGCCAGTTGCCCGGGCCCCCGCGCATGGTCTGCCAACGCTGGTGCAAAGCCAACTGCACCGCCTGGATATCGTTCACCCGGTCCACCTGCTCGTCGTAGATCAGTAGATCCGTTTGATCCACCGACTGCCCGCTGGCGAACAAATGCAGTTCCGGCTCAATGACGTGACGCACGCGGTGAATATCCCACAATTCGGAGGCCGCGTAATCGTCCACCCTCCAGAAAGCCGTGTTGATGCGCAGGCCTGTGCCCGCATAGACCCGGTTCTGGGTAGCGCCCTGGATCGAGTCCGAGTAATAGGTGTAGCGCCCCATCACATAGGGCACGACGCGGAACCGATCCACCTGTAGTGGATAGTCGATCTCCTGACGCGTATCGCCCCGCCTCACCGCTTCCTCCGAAACGCCGTAACGACCTTGTACGGGAATGCCCTGCGAGGTTCCTTCCCGATAACCCAGGTCCGCGGGCGTCGCGTCGGACAACTGCATCTTCAGCTCCGCGGCGCTGTTGCTGCTGAAGAACGTGAATCGGTCGTCGCCAAAGCTATCGCCGATGCGCTGATAGCTCACCTCGGGCGAGCGTTGGACCTCCAGGCCCTCCTGGGCATATTCGCTGCTGGTGACAAAGCCGTTGGGCTGCGTGGTGCCCAGCAGGGTCAGCGCCTCGGTGTCGCGCTGGTGCTTGAGGTAGAGCGAACTCTCCATCGGCAAATCCCCGCGATACTCCGCGGGGTAGTACTCTTCCAGGAAGGTCGGATCGCTCACCCACGCGGTGCGGAGCTGCACCTGCCAGTCATCAGGCAGGAAATGCTGATGTTGCCAGGCCGCCAGTCCGCGCTGCTCTGTCTCAGGCTCGACGTCCAGCCGGTTCCCGCCGAATTTGTCCGTGCCGTGATCGGCGATGAAATACGTGTCCAGCCGCCCCTCATAGTTCCACGGCTGGCGATCCGCGTCGGTGATGAATCCGCCGCTGTATTTTGCGTTGACGCCCCCGGCCGGCCCGCGAAGAGTCAGATAGTCGGCCCGAAAAGAGACGTCCGTGCCCTTGGGAGGCGAACGGCCCAAGAGTTCAAACAGACCCCACTCGGACCGGAGATAGGTGCCGAATCGCTCAGAACTGCCGAAATCCACCGAGCGCAACGGAAACCCTTGTTCGTTGGCAGCGCCCGCCGAGTAGGGCGTCCAGAACACCGGCAAGCCCCAGAACTC
>JANYKD010000127.1 GCA_025361735.1 Phycisphaerales bacterium | reverse complement strand
CGCAAGTTACCGACGTGGGCCTGGTCCACCTCAAGGAATTCGAAGAACTTGGTACCCTGACCTTGAGCAGGACGCAAGTCACGGATGCCGGACTGGTCCATCTCAAGGGGCTCAAGCGGCTCCAGTCGCTTGACCTGTGCGGCACGCAGGTCACCGACGCGGGGCTGGTCCACCTAATGGAACTTAAAGGCCTCCGTGTCATCGTCCTGTATGGCACGAATGCCACGGCGACGGGAGTTGAAAGACTGCGGGTGGCACTACCGGGGAGGGAAATCATCCCGCCCTAGGCGGAAGGGAGGCAAGCATGACGGATGCGGACAACAAGACGGTCAGTCCGAAACCTTGCCCGGCGTATCTCACGCAAAGCCGCAACATCGCTACGAGCTCGGCAAAGGGGTCAGAAGGGCTCTGCAGACAACCTCGAAACAGCCTGCACAACGGAGCAACAGTTTAGCCATGGTTCAGCCCGTGAGTTTGCTGTCATGATGTTCATGGTTGCTCCGTCGCTACTGTATCAGTTGCCCATGCCGACTGGGAAAGGCCGCAGTATGTGTGAAGCTGTAAATCACCTGTCCGGACAGGACAGCCATGGGCATCTGCCCGCAGGTACGTTGGCGCGGGGGCGTCCGACGGGGACGCAGATAGTGGTTCAATACTCGCGAACCGCGTCTCCGTGTCCTCTCGCTGCGTTGGCTGGTCGGGGACCGTAAATGGGGACACCGGACATTGTGAGGAATGAAACGGTGAGCGGCCACGATTAATGTCCGGTGTCGCGTCCCTGTTTCCTTGTTCCCGTCCCCTTTCTATTCCTCTTGCCTATTCCTGTGTCCAAGCGATATTTGCCCTCCGTCGTGAGGCAGGCCCTCAGGCTGCCAACGGACATGTCGAGAAAGGTTTACCAGACTTCCGCCCGGTCGGGCTCGGGGCGGTACATGGGGTCGCCGGGCTTCACGCCGAAGGCGTCATAGAATGGCCGGAAGTTGGACAGGGGTACGAGCACGCGGAAATGCGGCGGCGCGTGTTCGTCGGTCCGCACGCGGTTCTTGAGCAGCTCGTCCCGGTCGATGTCGCGCCAGCAGATTGCGTAGCTGAGGAAGAATCGCTGGGCGCCGGTGAAACCGTCGATCTGCGGCACCTCCTTGCCGGCGGTGGCGCGCTTGAAGGCTTCAAACGAGATTGCCACGCCGCCGAGATCGGCGATGTTCTCGCCGAGCGTGAGCTCGCCGTTGATATGCACATCCTCCACGGCCACGCATGCGCTGAATTGCTTGACGAGCAGCTTGGTTCGCTCGTCGAAGCGGGCTTTGTCCTGGTCCGTCCACCAGTTGATCATGTTTCCGGCCGCATCGAACTTGCAGCCCTGGTCGTCAAATCCGTGGGTCAGTTCGTGGCCGATGATGGACCCGATGCCGCCGTAGTTCAGGGCATCGTCGGCCGCGGCATCGAAGTAGGGGGGCTGGAGGATGGCGGCGGGGAAACAGATCTCGTTCATGGCCGGGTCGTAGTAGGCGTTGATGGTCGGGGGTGTCATGCCCCATTCGCCGCGATCCACCGGTCCGCCGAGGCGCGCGAACTGGCGGCGCGATTCGAACTGGCGGGCCCGCAGTGTGTTGCGGAGATAGGAATCGCGGACGATCTTCAGCGCTGAATAGTCCCGCCACTTGTCGGGATAGCCGAGTTTCCGGCCGATGGCGTGGAGTTTGACCAGGGCCTTCTCCTTGGTGGCCGGGCTCATCCAGTCGCGGGTGCGGATACGCTCGGCGTAGGCCGCGAGCAGATTATCCACCAGCAGGCTGACGCGCCGTTTGGCTTCGGGGCTGAAGTGCTTCTCGACGTACAGGCGTCCGAGGGCCTCGCCGATATCGCTGTTGATGGTGGCAATCGCCCGCTTCCAGCGAGGTTTGATCTTCTCTGCGCCGCCCAGGAGCCGGCCGAAGAAGTTGAAATTCTCGTCGGCAAAGGGATCGCTCAGGTACGGGGCGGCCTCGCACAGCAGGTGCCAGCGCAGATAGGTCCGCCAGTCCTCCATGGACACCTGCAACAGCATTTCCTCGAGACGCTTCATGAACGCGGGTTGGGCGACGATCATCTCATTTGCATTGGCGACGTTCAGGAGTTGAAAGTAGGTGTCCCAGTTGAATGAAGGGACCAGTTTGGCAAGATCGATCCGGTTCATGCGGTTGTATTGTTTCTCGACGTCGCGCAGTTCGACGGAATTCATCTGGGCCTGGGCCAGCCGCGTTTCCAGGGCCAGCACGGTGCGGGCACGAGCGTCGGCGGCGGGCTGGTCATCTCCCAGGAGCCGGAATATACGGGACATGTGAGCCAGGTATTCCCGACGGATATGCGTCGAGTGTTCGTCGTCGTCGACGTAGTAGCTTCGTTCGGGGAGCACCGTTCCGCCCTGGCACAGATGCAGGGCATAGGTGTCGCTCTTCTTCTCGTCCTGGCTCACGTTCGAGCCAAACAGCGGTCCGGCGCCGCCTTGGTGCATGGATGCCACGACCCGGACCAGGTCTTCCGCGGTCTTGATCGCGGCGATCTGATCGAGTTCCGGCCGCAGCGGGGTGATGCCAGCTTTCTGGATTTCGCCCTCGTCCATGGCGGTGGCGTAGAAGTCGCGGACCTTCTGGCGATCGTCAGCGGCGGCGGGGTCGGCCTGCAGTTCTTCGGCGATCGTCTTGAGGTCATTTTGGACACGATCGTGCAGAACGTAGTCCACGCCCCAGGATGTCTGGTCGGCGGGTATGGGATGGGCCTTGAACCATTTGCCGTTGACGTACTGGAAGAAGTCCCGGCCGGGTCCGACGGCGTCATCGAACTCGCCGCGGTTGACGACGCTTCTTCGCGGCACACCGTTGTCACCGTCCGCGTCCTGCCGAGATGACTGGCAGGATGGCAGCAGCAGGGCCACGGACAAAACACCCAGCGCGGACGCCAAGCGATAATGGAGTTTCATGGGCGCAAGATGTCAGCGGAGGAAATGGGTGCTGTCAAGCGTCCGGGAAAGGGAATTCGCCGGAGATGCAGATGGTGGTTCATGGTTGCTCCCGAGCACGCGAACTGGGGTTCGGGGCAATAGGGTTCGGGCCATAGCCGGCCACGCTGCGTCAGGTCGGCCGGTCGTGTTGTGCCGTCTGCCAAGGGCCGTCAGCCCATCTTCTCCGGCACTTCCTTCATCGGGCCCATCCAGCGCAGCTCGCGCTGAATGTCGTCGGACATGCGGTATTTCCTGGTTACGTCGGCCAGCTTGGGTCCGCGGATTTCGATCCTGGAGAGATCGTTCTGGCCCAGTCCGCACTCGGCGCAGAAGTTGAGATATCCCACCCAGGACGCATCGATGCCCATGGTGGCGCAGCCAACGCGGTCAGCGGCGATGAAGTCCGTTGAAGCGATGGCCAGACGCGAGGGTACGAGCGTACCGTCGTTGGGTCCGTTGCCCTCCATTCCCTCGTAACCGTCGATCACCGCGGCGCCCCAGAAGGGCTGAAGCTTCTGGGCGGTGAGCATGATGTCAACATGGGTCTGACGCACGCCGCCGTGGTAAAGGCGCTTGTCGTTCCAGCGTTTGGTTTCCTTCTGTGGGCTGTGCAATGGCGCGCCGAGGCACATGTTCTTGATGGAGAGGGTGGCGATCACCGTGTTGTGCGTCTTGAGCATGGCCGAGCAGATGATATAGGCGTCGGGATACAGCAGCCGGGCCACCAGGCGGACGGGCACGGCGTGGAGGTCGCCGTTGAGGATGGTGTGCGTTTTGTATTTGCCTTCCTCGTTCAGGTCGACGAGGCTGATCGGCAGCGGCTTGTGTTCCGCAATGGTCTGGTTGTAGTGGAAATGGTCATAGCCTTCGGTCGTGAAGCCGGCCGAGGATTCGGCGATGACCACCGGACCCTTGAACCGCGGTTCGAGGAAATCCAGGATGCCGTGAAGCGCGTCGACGTTGGTGGAGGCAAGCTGGTTCACCGTGTTAACGATGTTGGGCTTGAGGACCACGTACTTCTTGGTCTTGAGCACGGGGAGGATCTGGTCTTCGATGGCGATCAGTGCTTCGCAGATATTCTTGCGCCGGTTCTGGCCACTGGCCAGGCCCACGACGGATCGCGTGGCGGCCGCGGGCGCCGCCGAGGTGACAAGCGGCGGCGCTACGACAGCCGGCGCCTCCTGGCCGTACAAAAGTCTACCGGAAGCGGTGACGGCCGTGGCAGTCCACAAAAGACGTCGGCGGGAGATGCAGTGTTCCATGCTGAGACCTCCTGAATAAGAGTGATCCATGGCACCGGTCAACCGGACCAGTTTAACGTTTGGGTCTGTCGTCCGCAAAACCCAGAACGACAGCCACGGCGCTGGTGCAGGGCCATCGCATTTAGTGCTGCCAGTGCCCTCACTGGCAGGTTTGTCCCCCGGCTTTCTGCCAGTGAGGGCACTGGCAGCACTTTCAGCGGCCAAATGCGATGGCCCTGGGCGCTGGTGGCCGTGTGGCTCCAGTCCGAGGTTACTTGTGGATCTCTATGGTCATGGGCTCCACGGCGTTGTCGAATCTGATCCACAGGACACCGCCGGCATACGTGAAATCGATTGCCTTGCCGCCAACGGTCACCGTCCTCGGCTTGGATGCCATTGCCACGCAGACGACGGCCTGGGTTTGGGCGATGCCGTCGGCGCGGAAGGTGATGGAATCGGCCGCGATCTTCTGGTCGGTCACGCGGCAGGCGGCGGCGATGACGCCTTCTTTCTTACCGGCCAC
>JANYKD010000071.1 GCA_025361735.1 Phycisphaerales bacterium | reverse complement strand
CTTAAACACAAGACCGGCTGAAGCCGGTACTCCAAACAGGCTACCTCGCCGCGCTGAGGGCTTGGGCAAGCGAGCGGACTTCATGGACGGCCACCCCGC
Organism: Phycisphaerales bacterium; assembly: GCA_025361735.1. Classification (GTDB taxonomy): domain Bacteria; phylum Planctomycetota; class Phycisphaerae; order Tepidisphaerales; family Tepidisphaeraceae; genus JANYKD01. Next base: position 13,458 of record JANYKD010000071.1, on the reverse strand, counting down.
CGAGTTTGGGGATCGCGGTGCCCAAGCGGGGTGAAATGGCTTGCGAGCAACCAAGGCGCGAGGCTTCGCGGAGGCGATTCTCGAGTTGAGGAACGCTGCGGACTTCGCCACCCAGGCCCAGTTCGCCAACAGCGATGGTTCCCGCCGAGAGCGGCCGACCGGAGTGGGCGGAGGCGATGGCGAGGGCGATGGCGAGATCGATGGCGGGTTCGGCGACCTTGACGCCGCCGGCGATGTTGACGAATACATCGTCGGCGGCCAGGCGCATGTCGGCGCGTTTTTCCAAGACGGCGATGATCATGGCGACGCGGTCGGAGGAGGCACCGGAGACTTTTCGTTTGGCGGCTCCGATGACGCTGCTGGCGGTCAGAGCCTGAACTTCCACGAGCAGGACGCGCGAGCCCTGCATGGCGGCGGTGATGACACTACCGCTGGGCGGGCCGGCTTCGCCGTGTTCTTCAGTGAAGAGTCGGCCGGGGTCGGACACCTCGATGAGCCCCCCACCGGTCATCTCGAACAGGCCGATCTCGTGGGTGGAGCCAAAGCGGTTCTTGATGCAGCGGACGACGCGGTGGGTGTGGAAGCGGTCTCCCTCGAAATACACGACGGTATCGACGATGTGTTCCAGGAGTTTTGGACCGGCCAGCGTGCCCTCCTTGGTGACATGGCCAACGAAGAAGACGGCGATGCCGGTGGCTTTGGCGAGATACACAAGTTCCATGCAGCAGTCGCGGAGCTGGGTCACGGAACCGGGGGCGGCGGGAAGTTGGGGCTTGTAGATCATCTGGATCGAGTCCACGATGACGACGTCGGGCTTGTGCTTGTGAATTTGCGCCGTGATGCGCTCGACGTTGGTCTCGGCCAGCACGAGGAGGGTCTGCGACTTGGCGCCGAGGCGCGACGCGCGCATGGCCGTCTGCCGGGCGGATTCTTCGCTAGTGACGTAGAGGACTTTCACCGGGTTCCTGGGAAGGTTCGCGGCTCGGGATTCAGCGCTCAGAGCGGGCTTCTTTCCTGAACCCTGAACCCCGAACCGTGAACCCTCTCCGACCGCCGAAGTCTGGCCTTCAGCCAGAGCATTGGCCACTTGCAGGAGCAGTGTCGATTTGCCGATGCCGGGTTCGCCGCCGATCATGACCGCCGACCCGGGGACGATGCCACCGCCGAGGATGCGGTCGAACTCGTTGATGCCGGTGCGGATGCGCGGGGCGTCGGCCTCGGAGATCTCGCCGATGGGCATCGCCTCGCTGGCGCCTTGCTGTATGCCCGAGCCGGCCATGGCGGACGCGGCGCGGTCGTCATGCACGGGTTCTTTGTATTCCTGAAGCGAGTCCCAAGTCCCGCAATCGGGGCACTTTCCGAACCACTTCGGATGCACCGAGCCACAGGATGAACAGAGGAACTGGATGCGAACCTTGGCCACGAGTTCTCCTTCGGTATCCCTGCGAGCGATCCACGGTCATCGCGGATCGAAGGGCACAGCCTAACGGTTTGGGAATGGGGGTTCAATGTGTGGCGAACAACGCCGTTTTGCTGAACTTGCGCCGTCGAGGTTGCTTGGAACCTTGGCACACACAGACTATCCTCAACGCGCCATGCCGCCCGCAAAGCCCAGTACGAGACAGCCGCCGCTTCCCGCCATCGCAGAACCGTGCGGCCGCGGTGCGGTTTGGGCGGTCACGTGTCTCGTCGTGGGCGGCGCACTTTGGGCCTGGTTCGGGAATGGCCGCCTCGTCACTCCCGCGCGGCTCGGCATGATCCTGCTCAACACGGCCGCGTTCGCGGTCCCGGTCGTCGCTCAGCGTTTTCGACCTCTGTTCGACCGTCTCCGCCAATCCTCGCCTAAGGCGCGCGAGCGGACATTCATCGCCGTCTGCATACTCGCCACGACTTACTTCATCCTGACTGCCATGTTCCAGCAGCGCGACTTCTTTCCCAAGACGCACGACGAAGGGGCGTACCTCCTGGGCATGCAGCAGCTTGCGAAATTCCGCCTCTGGTATCCGCAGCATCCACTGGCCGACTTCTTCGACTCATTCTACATCTTCGTCAAGCCGGTCTACTGCTCCCTCTACTTCCCCGGCACGGCCATGCTCTACGTGCCGACCATCTGGCTGGGTCTTCCCACCTGGCTCATGCCGGTGTGCGTCTGCGGCGTCATAGTCGGGTTGGTGTACCTGCTGACACGTGAACTACTCGATGGGTTATGGGCGATCGTCGCCGCGATCTGGATGCTCTCGCTGTCGTGGTTCCGGATGCTGTCGATCCTGGTGATGTCGCATCCGCCGATGCTGATGTTCGGATTGATCATGCTGCTAGCGTGCATCCGGTTTGTCCGGACTGGCCGACTGCGCTGGACGGTTCTCCTTGGAATCGCGACCGGCTGGGCGTTCATCATCCGGCCGGCCGACGCCGTCATCTTTGCAGCGCCCGCGGCGATCGCCGTGCTGCTGCGTCTGCGGAGTTGTGCGTGGCGGCACCGTTTGTTAACTGTCGGGGTGGCCATCGCTTGCATGGTGCCGTTCCTGGCCCTGCAACTGATCTTCGACCACGGCGTGACCGGCCACTGCCTGCGGACTCCCTACGTCGAGTACGTCGACAACGAACAGCCGCACACCTCGTACGGCTTCTATCCGCCGGATTCGACCCTGCAACCCAAATCATCCCTCGCTCAGAAGCGGGACTACTACCGGGATGTCCTCTCTCAATACCTTCCCAAGCACCAGCCAAATCGGTTGCTGCGAACCTGGCTGGTTGAGTGGTCGCCGATGATCGTCGATTCCACGATGCCCGGCCGGCCGCTCCTGCTGCTGCTTCCGCTGGGGTTGCTTGCGCTGCGCCGAAGGTGGATCTGGATGGCGGCCTTCATGCTCGTCGCTTTTATCGCCGTCTATGTGCCCAATACGTTCTTCCTGGAGCACTACGCGGTGATCGTCGCCCCGGCGGTCATCATTCTGACGCTGGCAGGCCTGCAGGCGGCGGCCGACCGCTGCGGACGACTGGGTCCGTCGATCGTCTGTGCCGCAATCGCCTTCGTCATCGGGCTTTCTCTCAATTCGCTGCACGAGTTCAACCCGGCCGTCTATGACGAGACGTTCCCCTCGACCATGCTCTGGTTTGTCCACGAGGAGTTGCCGCACAGGGTGCAAACGCCGGCGGTCGTGCTGTTTCGCTACCGTCATGGCGACCCCATCACGGCTGAGCCGGTGTACAATTCGGATGTGGCGTGGCCTGACGACGCCCCGGTTATCAAGGCTCACGATCTGGGGCCGCGAAATATCGAGATCTACCGCTATTACGCCCAGCGCCAGCCGCAACGGATGTTCTATCTTTTCGACCGCGCGACGGGAAAGCTGAGCGATCCATTGGGCACAGCCAAACAGCTCGCCGAACGGCCGGCGCCGTAGAACTCGTTACCATCGTCAGCGTTTACCCAGCTTTCCGAAACGGAAAATCCGACGGGTTAAAAAAACAAAGGGGCCGGGCTAATCTTTTGATGAGCCGCGGCCGATGGCAGTGGTAAGGACAACGTACCGGAATTGCCACAGAGGCTTGCCGGGTAAGGGATTGCGAACCGTCGAGATGTGCTGAATGAGCCGACCGCGCAGCCGGTTTTCCTGAATCGGGCTATGCGGAACCTCGAGGCGAGACACAACGTATAATAGTAGAGAAGAAAGCAAATAAATATCACACAATCCTCCTTCCCTTGGCGGCGTGGAAATCCGAGAGGTCCACGCCGCCTTTTTTGTCGCCTCGCATCCGCCAACTACTTGACGACCTGCCCAATCCCGAATTGATCGCCTGCCTGAACGGGCTTGCCGGCTTTGAAGCGAATCTCCAGCAGCTTCTCGCTCTGAACTGGTTTGGCGTTCTCATTCTGCAGCTCGGCAACGACGGTGCGGATTTTGGTGTCAATAACCTCGCCGCTGGACGGATAGGCGTACTTGCCGTCAATGCTGAAGGTGATCCATCCCGGCAGATCCCTGGTGGTGATGCTCTGGACCAGCTTGGGCGGCATGCTGGACATGTCAAAGATGTGCAGTCGGCAGTTGAACGAATCGCACAGCCACAGTTCCTTTTCATCCGGCGTCAGGCCAATGCCGTGACTGGGGCATCCGTGCCGCTTTACCTCGCCTGTCTTGAAACCCTCAACCGGCACTCGATGCAGCATCTTACCGGTCGTCAGGTCGCCGATCTCAAACCCCAGCAGTTCGTTGACGCACACGAAGCACAGCGTCTGTTTCCCGTTGACCGTGAACGGCCGGATGACGTCACCAAACGGCCCAACGGTTTTGACGGTCTCGTGGGTGCGGGTATCGGCAACGCGCAGAAGCGGCGACTTCAGCCCGGCCATATAGACATAGCGTCCATCCGGCCCGTAGACGGTGTTGTGCGCGCCGGAGTTGGTTTGGATCTTCGCAATCACGTCGCCGCTCAGCGCATCCACCACATGCCAATGGTTCTTTTCCAATGTGGGCAGGTAGATCAACTTCCCATCGGGAGAGATCGACATGCGATCACAACCGCCGTCGTAGCTCCGAGCCCAGAGAATCTTATCACTGACCAGATCCAGGCACTTGAGCCGCGAGAGGTCGCTCACGTACAGGCGGCCGGTCGCGGCGGAAGCGCAGATTCCTTTGATGTTCTCGACGGGCTGTTTGTCACCCGACATCGCCAGAGAAATGCGTTTGATGAACTTGTGCCCCTGATCGATGTCGTAGACGAGCACCCCATACCCGCCATGCTCCAGGTAATTGCGAATCCCAGGAGAGGCCACATACAGCAGCCGTTGCTCCTGCGCGTCGGCAGCCTGTGCCAGCACAGGATTCCAGCCACCAAGGATTCCCAACCATACCGCAATAATCAGAACGGGCCACGGAGAGTGTTTGCGCATGCCAACACTATAGGACGCGACTGCAGCTCGGGACGATGTAGGCCGAGCCCGCCTGATGATGCGAATCCGGAAGGCGGCACGGCGATCAGTCCTTCTTGGCCAGGACCAGAAAGCCTGCGTTATCTGCGACGATGTCCCCCGAGCTTCTGAGCCGTGAGATCGCCACTTCGATCTGCGTTTGTAACTGAGTTCCGCGCCTGTGGAAACCCAGGAGCCGGACGGTGCTCGCGGCCAGGGATTCCGGCCCGAGACCAAACTCCTTGCCCAGCACGAAGCGGATGGCGGCCTCATATTCCTCGGGCGCAATCAGTTCGGGCTTGGTGACGGGGCAGCCGTCGCCACGATGGCGAATGCGTGGGTGTGCATCCTCCACTCGCCACAGGAAATCCCCGCGACGCACGACTCTGCGGGCTGTGACCGCGACGGCCACGGCGACATCAACCACGGCGCGCGTGCGGGACGAGGCCCGGGTCGAATACATCTCAGCGAGAACGCGCGTGGTCTCGTCGATATGGACGGGACCCTCGGCCGCGACGATGTCGGCAACGAGATCGACAATTCGCGCCGGTGGAGCGGCCAGTAATGCCGACTGGTCACCGCGATGGCGGATGGCACACCGCTCATATCTCACGACGCCCTCGGGTATCGACTCCGCGTCTTCGGGCTCGGCCGCGGGTGGTTCGAGTTTGACGGCGGCGTCGGCAACGTCGCTGGCGACCGGCGGAGTGATCGGCGGAGTGGGGACCACCGGCGGCGTGGAGACAGCGTTGCGGCTCGGGTCGCGCCGCAGCGCGTCGAGCCGCTGTAGTAGCTTGTCCAATACGTGGCGAGGCCGGCCAAACCAGTCCGTAGACCAGATGCGGTGGATCTTCCACCCGAGATTCTCCAGGACTTCCTGCCGCAGCCGGTCGCGGTCGCGGGCGGTCGGCAGACTATGGTACGTAGCGCCGTCGCACTCGATACCAAGCATGTATCGGCCCGGACTTTCGGGATCGACAACGGCCAGGTCGATGGAAAAACCCGCGCAGCCGACCTGGGCATCCACGGTCCAGCCTTTTTCGCGCACGGCGCGGCAGACCTCGGCTTCAAACTCCGAATCGTGGTCCTGACCTGCAACCTCGGCCGCCCTGATCCGGCCGTGTTCGGCCGCGTCGAGGTATTCTTTCAAAGCCACGATGCCGCGCGGCTGGGTTCCAGTGAGGGCCATGTCGGCCGCGCGAATGGAGCTGAAGACCACGCAACGCCGGCGGGCACGCGTGATCAGTACGTTCAATCGCCGCCACCCACCCTCACTGTTGAGGGCGCCGAAATTGGAATGCAGCCGGCCCGAGGCATCCTTGCCAAAGCCCACGCTCAGGAAGATGACATCGCGCTCATCGCCCTGGATGCTCTCCAGATTCTTGACGAAGAACGGCTCCTCGGCATTGGATTCAAAGAACTTGTCCGTGTCGGGGTTTGGTGCGGCCCGCCGCAGGCGCTCGATCTCGTCCTGGATGGCCAACTGCTGCGGCACGTTCAGCGTGCCGACGCCCAATGAAAGCTGGGGGGTCGCGGCGGCATGGCGCATGACCGCCTCGGCGACCGCGGTTGCCTCGACCGGGTTGTAGCGGCCGGACCCACGCTTGTATACGGCCGCCTCAACGTATTGAAATGCCAATCCCAACTCCGCGCAGTCCGTGTGCGGGCTGGGAAAGACACGCAGGCGGCCATCGTAGAACTTCTCGTTGGAGAACTGGATCAGGCTGGCGTGGCGGCTGCGGTAATGCCAGCGCAGGCTGCAACGATCGGCAAGCCGGACCACGCCCAGGGACAATATGCTCTCCAGGTCGCCTGCTCTGACCTCATCATCCTCGTCGTCATCCACAGGTTCATCGGTATCGGTCTTGGTAAAGAAACTGGTGGGCGGTAGCTGGTTCTCGTCGCCGACCAACAGCAATTGCCGGCCACGCGCTACCGCGCCATAGGCGTCGGCCGGTTCCACCTGGCTGGCTTCGTCAAAGATGACCACGTCAAACTCGATGCCTCCCGGCGCCAGATACTGGGCCACCGAAAGCGGGCTCATCATGAAGCAGGGCTTGATCGACTGGACGACCTCGCCGGCCGACGAGAAGAGCTTGCGCAGCGGCATGTGCCGGGTCTTCTTGCGAATCTCCGCCTGAAGAATTCCCAGCTTCGACTGCTTGTGTGCGGAGTGATTGATGTCCGGGCGGTTCTGCGTGATCAGGGCATTGAGCCGATGCCTGCTGGCCTCCAGCCAACTGCAATCGAGGTCAACAAACCGTCGAATTGCCGCCTCGTGCTCTTCGCCGCGGAAACTCTGCAAGGCGGGGCGTTGGGCGGCGGCCTGATCGATCCAGAGGCGATAGAAGTGGCGTTGGAATGTGGCGGCAAGCCGGCCGCGGGCTACGGCGCCGTCCGCGGAACAGGACCAAGTCACGAATGATGCCAGCGAGCCGTTCTGGCAGTTGACGATAATGCTGCGCAGATCGACCCAATCCTGAAGCAGATCAATCGCGGAAGGCAGCGCAGAGAGCCGCTCACGCAAACCGGCGAGCGGCTCGCGGCTGAAATCCGCACCGAGCCAGGTCTTCTCATCGGTTTGGATGCTGTCGAGCCACTGCTTCCAGGCGATGGCGAGCTGCGTCAGCGACTGCTCGAGGGCGGCCACTGTCCGGGCCAGACTCGCGCACTCATCGCTGGCCGCCAGGCGCTGGGCCGCGGAGGTCTCGATCGATTCCTTGACAACCATCTGCCGGATGGCGACTGCAGATTCGGCGTACCGTTTCAAGAGAACCCAGTCGCTGTCGGGCCCGACCCAGGCCGGTCCAAACAAGTCGGAGAAGCTGGCACTGGATTCCTCGATCTTCTTGCGAAGGTCGGCACTCCTCACGAGGTGACTCAGGAGAACCAGTTGCTGTTCAACCGGAGGCAGGCTCCCGGACAGCATATGAGTCTTCATTCGACGGTTGTCCTGATACCAGGACGGACGAAGCCAGCGCAGCAGTGAACTCTTGTGAGCATCGCGGCGACTCAGCACATCTTGCCACGCCACATCTTCAGCTGCCGCGGTCACCAGCTTGGACCACTCAGCCTTGCGCTTCTGCCGCTCGAGTCCCAGATTCAGCCACTGCTGCAATCCCGGGCTCAACCCGTTCCAGCGGCTGTCGCTCACGCTGGCCGCGGAGAGCTGGGGCGATTGCAGCAAAAGCTTGGAATCGGCCAGCAGGTGCGTGATCTGCTCAAGCGTGGCACAGGGTTTTGCGCCGAGCTCGGCCGCCACGCCGGCGGCATTCGACAGGCACACGACGATGGCGTCGGCCAGCTCTTTGCACCGACCGAGGACAAGCTGCCGAGCCTCCAGCCCGTGCGGCACAACGCCCGCGCCACGCCATGGGTGCTTGGAACAATCGCCGACGCGGGCGAGGCGTGTGTCCAGCGTGTTCAATTTCTCATCCGCATCCAGCAGAAGCTCGCGGGACCAACCCAGGACATCGGGTATCTGACACGTTGGCTCCGGCTGGTCGGCCAGTTTGGTGGCGCGGGATATCGCATGGAAGGGCGAGATCTCCAGCTTGCCCAGCGGCGCGTGTAGTTGGCGCTGATACTCGTTGAGCCGGGTGCGGCTCTGGAGCAGTTCCCTCGCTTCGATCTCGTTCACGCGAGGGGCCGGGTCGGCCTTGTTCAAGACCCGCTGCAGCTCCTGCAAGACGAGCTTCTTCCTGGCCTTGCGGCTGTGCAGTTCGAGCACGAAATCGCCCAGGGACACGCTCTCCAGACGTCGCTTGACGACTTCCAGGGCGGCGGATTTCTCCGCGACAAACAGCACGGTTTTCCCCGCGGACAGGCATTCAGCGATGATGTTGGTGATCGTCTGCGACTTGCCCGTTCCCGGCGGGCCGTCGATTACCATGCTCAGGCCCCGCTTGGCGGCGAGAATGGCCGACTGCTGGCTGGAGTCGGCATCCATCACCTGGAAACAGTCGCGGGGCGCGATCATCTCATCGAGAGTCGCTGGATCGGGAACGCCATTAGCCGCATGATCGGTCTCGCTCAGAACTCCGGCCAATTGCTGAATCAACGGATGCGCCGTGAGCTGCTTGTCGGCCGGCCAGTTCTTCAGGTCCAGGTCGCGATACATCAGCAGTTTGGAGAAACTGAACAACCCGAGATTGACCTCGGAAATGAGCCGCCAGCCGGGAATGCCCTTGATCTTGTTCTCGACCTCGCGGAAATAGTCGTCTACCTCCAGGTCGCCCTCGGCGTCGAAAGTCGGGAACTCAAAGGCAAACTGCCGCTGGCAGAGCTCGGCTAGGCAGGGATTCACGAGAATGTCATCGTCGATCATGCGGACGCAGTAACGGCTCTGCACATTCTTGCGCTGCATTTCCACGGGAATGAAGAGGAGCGGGGCCCGGCATATCGGTCCCTGCCCGCCCGCTTCCTGCCATTCGACGATGCCGAGCGTGAGATAGAGGATGTTGTAGCCCTGTTCCTCCTGAGAACTGGCGGCTTCCCTGGCGAGATTAACCAGGCGGCTCTGCAGCTTCTCGCCCGAGAGACTGGTCTGAAGATAGAGATCGACATGCCGGCCGGCGGGCGCGGCGCTGGTGTTGATTGGCGCCAGCGGCAGTTGGCTCTGTAGCACCGGTTCTGCCGAAGCCTCGGCTTGGGCGTTTGCCTCAGCGTCTTCGGCAGGCAGCAGTGCCTGGACTTCTTCCGGCGCCTCCTCGCGAGCGAGGAACTGCAGGGTCTCGCTCTCCGTGACCAGCAGGCCGTAGATTTCCTTGGGGACCTCATCCACGATCTGCAGAGTCCGCTGCCCCTTGTCGCGATGGTTGAGCAGCCGGTTGCTCCGGGTCAGATCCAGCAAACGACGGCGGGTTTCTTCGAGTTTGGCTTCGATCACGCAATATCCTCACGCAAGGTGCTCTTCAGAGCAGTTCGTCGAGTTCGCTCACCAACTTGTCAAAGTATCCCAGGGCGGCATTCACGGGGTCGGGACGTTCCATGTCCACGCCGGCGCCGCGGAGCAGGTCGAGCGGCCACTTCGAGCAACCGCCTTTGAGGAAACCGATGTAGTCATCGAGTTCCCGCTTGCCGCCATTGAGCACGCGCTGGGACAGGGCGATGGCGGCCGACAGCCCGGTGGCATATTTGTAGACGTAGAACGCGCGGTAGAAATGCGGGATGCGCAGGCATTCCAGCTCCAGTTCCTTGTCGATGACAAAACCCGGGCCGAAGTAGAGATCGAGGAGCTTGCGATATTGGCTGCGGAGGCTGTCGACCGTGAGCGGCTCGCCGGCCTCCACCTGGGCGTGGATGACCTTCTCGAACTCGGCGAACATCGTCTGGCGGATGATCGTGCCGCGGATGGCGTCGATCTGGCGGTTCACCAGATATGCCCGCTCCTTGACGCTGCGCACGCGGCGCATCAAATGATGCGCCAGAAGTTGTTCGTTGAAGGTGCTGGCGACCTCGGCGACGAAGATCGTGTACTGCCAGTATTGGTATGGCTGGTAACGCGCCGAGTACCAGGAATGCATGGAATGCCCGGCCTCGTGGGCCAGGGTGAACACATGGTCCAGGACGTCGGGCTGGTAGTTGGTCAGGATATGCGGCTTGCCGTCGTAGCCACCCGAGGAAAAGGCGCCGGACTGTTTGCCCTGGTTGGGATAGCGGTCGGCCCAGCGGGCTTCGTTGAGCCCCTCGTGCAGGACCGCGGAGTACTCCGGCCCCAGTGGCGAGAGCGAATCGAGCACGACCTCGACGGCCTGATCCCATGTATAGCGCTTGTCGAGACTCGACAGAATGGGGACATAGGTGTCGTAGTGGTGAATGTCCTTGAGATCCATCTTTCGCCGGCGAACGTCGAGATAGCGATGGACCGCTGGCAGATTCTTGTGGACCGACGCGATCAGGCTGTCGTAGACGCTGACGGGCATGTTGTCATGGAACAGGGCCGACTCGCGAGCGGAGGGATAATTGCGGGTGCGGGCCTGATAGACATCGGTCTGAACCGAGCCATTGAGTGTGGCGGCGATGGTGTTCTTGTGGGCATCGTACTGGATGTAGTACTTGTGGAATGCCTCCTGGCGCACCTTGCGGCTGGGCGAGTGGAGGAACGCCGAGAACGAGGAATGGCCGAGCTCGACGAGCCGCCGCTTCTCATCGCGGATCATGCCCCATTTCAGATCGGCGTCGTTGAGCTGCCGGAAGGCCTGACTGGAGGCCATCGAGACCGGCATCTGCATGGCCAGGAGTTGTTCTTCCTTTTCGGTCAGCGTGTGCGGGCGGTAGCGGAGGATGCGCTCGAGTGCCAGGCGCCAGGGCGCGAGGATCGGATCGCGGAGAAACTTGTCCATCTTCTTTGTCGGGATGGCGAGGATCTCCGGGCGCATCCAACTCGCGGCCTCGGCGGCGCGCGTGGCAACGTGCTGGAAGCGGCCTTTCATGCGCTGGTAGGTGCTGTCCCCCTGATCCTCGGCCGCCTTGAGGAAGGCATAGTTGCCGAGCCGTTCGCCCTCGCGATCGATGTCGGCTTCGAACTGGAGACACTCAGTCAGGGTTTTCCCGTTGCGGCCGAGGCGGCCTTTAAAGCGGCTGAACCCATCGATCCGCCCGGACCAGGCATCGAAGGCCTTTTCCCAGGCGGCGTCGGATGGAAACAGGCTGGACAGGTCCCAGGTATCGGCGGTCGGAACCTTGCTGCGCGGCGGAAGGGAGAGGACGTTTCCGGTGGAGATTTTCTTACTCATATGAACCCGATATGGTCGCCGCAGTTGGCCCGCGCGGCAAGAGGCGCCGATAGGCGCGATCGCCGACCGCGGCCACACACCAGCCAGCGCGGTAAGAGCGAGCGAAAAGAAGAAGGCCCGCCGAGGTGTAAACCGCAGCGGGCCTTTGCGTTATGCAGATTCTGATCCGACAAGAGTCGGGCAGATTCACTTATTTGGCCTTCGGCTTCTTGGTCATTGCATCGATCTTGGTGGCGGTGCCGGTCGCCGGGCTGGCCTTGACGTTCATGCCGGCTTCGAGCTTATCGAGGGTACTGGCAGCGCCATCGACCGTGACGGTCGTGTCTTTGGTGGTCGCCAAGGTGACCTCGTCAGCCTTGGTCTTGATCGTAATGCTGCCAGGCTTTTCCGCGGTCGGCGCGGTGATCGCGGTGATCTTACCGGCCACCACATCACCCTTTGGGGCCTTGGCAGCATAGCTGGTGCCAACAAACATAAGCAGAGCAAACAAACCGACAGCGATTCCCATAAGCTTCATAGAACCATCTCCTAGCCGTATTAGGGCTGGCAAACAGACATCATCAACCCGCCGGACCTTCCGGCAGGTCGGCCGAAATTGCTTCCTGCGCCTTATACAACGCAGATGACGGTTCGTTATTTCGTCATGCGCAGAAACACCGCGGATCAGTGATGATGGCCGCCCGTGCCGTGGGTGTGGCCGTGGGACAGTTCATCAGCAGACGCCTGACGGACCTCCATGATCTTGACCTGGAAATTGAGCGTCACGCCGGCGAGCGGATGGTTGGCGTCGATCTTGACCTGGTCGGCCTCGACACCGACGACGGTGACGACGCGCGGTCCGCCGGGCGTGTTGGCCTGGAACTGCATTCCCGCCTTGATCTCGGGAACACCGCTGAAGGCGCTGGCGGGGACGTTCTGGATCATGCGCTCATCGCGGATCCCGTAGGCCTGTTCGGGGGGAATCGTGACCTTGAGTTCATCGCCGACAGACTTGCCGTCGAGGGCGGCTTCGAGGCCGGGGATAATGTGGCCCTGGCCGTGCAGGTAGGACAAGGGTTCGCGGTCCTTGGAGGTATCGAGAACGCGACCGGTGTCGTCGGTGAGTGTGTAGTCGATGGCGACAACCGAATCTTTCGCGATCTGCATGCGCTTTCCTTGGTTAAAGATGGCGGGAATCTAAGCGCCGGACGGGAAAAAGTCTCGCCTGCAAAGAGGAAAATGACGGTTTTTCCGGAAGGCGATAAGGTAGCGAATAATCGGGAGGCGATCAGCCCGCCTGCTCGGGACAGCCAAACAACAATTCTATGAACGGGCGGTCTTCGGGCTTGAAGAAGACGTATGCATGGTCGCCCGGCTCGAGGATGGTTCGTCCGCGGGCGGCGATCATTTCCTTGCCGCGGACGATGATGACCACTGCCGCCCCGGCGGGGAATTCGATGTCGGCGATGCAGGCGCCGCAAACAGCGACCTGGGGCTCGATGAAGAACGAGATCAACTCGCCGTTGAGCGCATGGGCCGAACTGATTTCCAGAACCGCCGACGGTACCGGGCGCTCCGGTGCATCAAGCTTGAGCCAGCGCGTGAATGGGCGGATGGTGGCACCGGGAACGATGCTGCTGACCACGGTGATGAAGAAGACGATGTCGAAAAGGCGTTCGGCGCCGGGCACATTGGCCAGCACGGGAAACGTCGCCAGGACGATGGGCACGGCGCCGCGCAACCCGACCCAACTGACGTAGGCCACCTCGCGCGTTTTGAAGCGAAATGGCAACAGGCAGAGAATGACGGCCAGCGGGCGGGCGACCAGCG
>JANYKD010000117.1 GCA_025361735.1 Phycisphaerales bacterium | reverse complement strand
CCAGCCGGGCTGGGCGTTGAGCTTGGCGAAGTCGTAGCAGGTCTTGAGGCCGGGCCGGGACTGGCGCAGCCAGAGACGATGCACTTCGGCAATAAAAGGGGCGAATTCGAGGGTGCTTTCACGGGGCTTCGAACGGCCGTCAAGGAGATCGTTATCCCGGGCCTTGGCGGCCCAGAGATACAAGGTCCGGGCAGAGACGACGCGGCCGCGGCGATCGTGCAGGCTCAAGATGAACCGCTCGGTGGCTTGCTGCTCGGACATGCCGAGCTGAGCGGCGGAGGCCTTGGCCTGCTGCCACTCGGCGAGGATCTGCTGGCGCTCGTTGAGCTTGGCGCGTTGCTTACCGGAGAGAAGGGCGAGGTCGATGGCGGGAGGGCGAGAGGGGGAGATGGGGGAGAGGAGCGATGGGTCGGCGTCGCCGCGGATCTCCCAGGCCTGGCCGGCGAGCTTGCGGGCCTTGCCCTGGGAAAACCACTCGGAGCCGGCGCGGCGGCGGGTGTGGCCCTCGGACTGGCCGAGCCGGGCGGCGGCGTCCTGCAGGGACAACCACGTGTCGCAGGGGGAGGAGGTTGATTGGGGGAGGGAGGACATGGGTAGTCGATAGTCGATAGTCGATAGTTGGTAGTGGATGGTCAGGCGGCGCCGAGTTCTGGCTCAATCGGTTGCTGGATCTGGTTGTAGTAATCGGGATCGGCGGTGTGCTGAGTCCAGTCCCTCCAGGTGATGTCGTCCTCTGCGGCCGGGGATGGTGATCGGTCATCGGTGATCGGGTTATCGGTACCGCTCACTGATGACTGATCACTGATCACCAGGTTGGGACCGCCGACGCCGTGGCGGGCACACATCTCGGCGAGTTGGGACTCGCGGAGCTCCTCGGCGCGGCGGAGCTGCTCGCGGAGACGATGGATCCTCGCACTGGTGGCGATGAGGTCGGTGGCGAGCTGGGTGCGGGGACTCTGGTGGTACTCGGGATTGGCCTTGGCGATCTTACGGTCTTGGGTCAATAAGTCGTTCATGGGGGCTCCGGAAAGATGGTTCAAGGGTTCAAAGGCTCAAAGGTTTAAGGGTCAAGATTGAACTCTTGAACCCTTCAACTCTTGAACCGTCAGGCGGCGGCGGCCGCCGGCCTGAGAATGTTGCCGATCTGAGCGTCGATCTTCTTGGCCAACGCGGCCTTCTCTCTCGCGTTGGTGATGCGGCGGATCTCCGAACAGTGCCAGGCACCGAACTCCAACACCTGGCCGCTGTCGAACGCGGCCTTGCAATAGGGGCATTGCACCTGGACGCGGCGAACCACCTGCGTGCGCCGCTTGTCGACGGGGCGACTGGTTCGATCGTCGTAGGGGCCGATGACCACCTGGGCGAGCGGGATCTCGGCGTCACACTGCGGGCAGATGTACTGGTCAACCTGCGTGGGGAATTGGTCGTGCAGGCTGGTCTTGAGAGAAATGTCGTGCGGATCTCGGGGGGCGGGCTTCATGAGGGCTCCTGAAAAAGAATGCGGAATGCTTGAATGCGGAATGCGGAATAGAACTATCAACTATCAACTATCAACCATCAACTTCTTGAGTGCGTGAAGGGAATGGCGCCGTCGGTTAGGAAGCGGATCATCTGACGCAGACGCCAGACCTGCTCTTCTTGGGCGGTCTCGGCAAGGTAGTGCAGATCACTGCGGCGCGGGGAGGCGGTGATCAGCCGCTGGGTGGAATGGGCGAGTTTTTCTACGGAGAGTCGGAAAGCGGCAAAGGCGGACGTCAGGGCGGCGGCAGATGCAGCCTTGCCTTGGCGGCGGCGATGGCTGCGCACAGCGTCTCCTTCTCCCGCTGCTGGCGAATCACATTGGCCTCGGCGATCAGCACGGCCAGTTCGGCCGCCAGCTCTCCGGGCTGAGCCAGGTAGAGGTCGATCAGCTTTCGCCGGGATCTCTGCCACCAGTCGTTGAATTTGTTCGGATGGCAACCGACCGCGTCCGCTGCGATCTTGGTCTGAAACAGGTACGGTGCGCGATGATCCTCCGTGATCGCCGCCAATTTGTCGGCGATGGTCATTTGGCTCCTTTGGGTTAGCCGGTGAGATAGATAACGGGTGCGAGTTCACTTTTGCACCTCGGTTTGAACGTTGTAGGGTTGCGAGCATGGTCACTCCGAGAGTTGATAGTTGCCAGTTGATGGTTGCCAGTGCGTCAGGCGGCGGACGGCGCGGAGAGGGGGAGAAGCGGAGAGGGCGGGAGGGCGGGAATCTCCCCGTCTCCCCCTCTCGCGATCTCGCCCTCAGTTTTGGTTGCAACGGATGCGACGCGCTGGCGGGCGGCATTGGCGCGGGATTCGTCGATCTCGAAGGCGAGACACTTGCGGCCGGTCTTGAGACAGACGACAGGGACGGTGCCAGCGCCGGTGAAGGGATCCAATATCACGTCGCCGGGGTTACTCAGTGTCAGGATCAGGCGACTGATAAGGGCCTCGGGAAGCTGGTCGGGCTGGCCGGGGAGACGCTCGGGGTGATTGGCGGGGAGTTTGGGGATGTCGGTCCAGACGTCGGGCATGGTGTGCCCGTCGTCGCCGGCCCGGGCGTCGTTGTAGATCCGCATGCGGGCGGAGAGAGACGTGGCCGCAGCGGCATTGAAGGTCCGGTTGGTGCGGTGCTTGGTCGCGTAGAGGATGTGGCGGCCGGTGCGACTCCAGCGGCCTGGGGTGTTTCCGAACGACTCATCCCACTTGACCCAGTTGATCAGGTGGAATCCGTAGTCCTTGATGGCGATGACCGTCTCGGCCGCGTATTCGTCCCTGGCGAAGATGACCAGGGCGCCGGTGTCGGTCAGGCACTGATGCGAGAGATTCACCAGGCCAATCATGTCGTCCACGAACCCCGCTTGATCGTCGTTCGATGCCGACTTGGGACCGTCCGAATCGATGATGACCAGGGCGGACTTCTGGCACTTGGCCGCGGCGTCTTCCATGGCAGACAGAGCTTCGGCGTAAAGGATCTGGATGTCGGCGGGCGTGGCGGCGGGGGCAGAAGCGGAGACGGATTTGGCGGCGGCTTCCTTCTTGCGGCGGCGGTATTGGGCATCAGCCTTACGCATGGCCATTCTCCCCTCCCTGCATTCAGCGTAAAGATCTGGCGCTTCCCGGCGCAGTGTTCGCCCCATCGTCATGAGCCTGGTTCCAGCCCCAAAGAAGTTGTCGCCGTCGTCGCAGGGGCGCACGTGTGCGCCTCTCTTTGGACGATAACGGCTCAAGGCACTGGGTTGATGCTCCGGAAGCGCGTCCAGGTATTCCTCCAGTTCAATCGCCATACAAGCGGTCTCAGTCTCATCGGGAGATCGACGACACGAGTGTTGGTAGAAGAACAGGGCAGGGTCTTTGTTGGCCTCAGCGTCAAACGTTGTCTTTGGTAGCTTGCGCTGTTGTGGCGGAACGCCGGCCTTCTCGTCTTCGTCCCAGAGTTCCTTGAGGGCCAGATAGCGGTGGCGACCGTCAAAGATTTCCCCGCCGCGCATGATGATCGGTTCCTTCTGTCCGTCGAGTCGAATCGACTTTTTCAACGCCTTGAACTTCGCAGGCTTCAATGCCTTCGAGAGCGAGCAGAAGAAACTGATGGGCAGGTTGGGGAATTCAATCGGTGTCATTTCGCATCATCCTTGGCCGCGATCCGGGTTTTGACTTTCAGCATCCATGCGTGGAATTCGGGGGTTGTGTGGCAGGCGTAGATGTATCGTCTGGCGTCGAACTCTTCGGGTTTGGATTGGGGATTACGACAACCCGCCAAACGACAGAGGTCAAGGTTGGTCAGCATTGCCACGCTGAATTCGTATTTGAACTCGTGTTTGAAAAGCCGCGGGGAGAACGTTCCGAGAAACGCCAGGGCGTGCTCGATTCCTTCGTCGTCGGCTGTGAATGTCTTCTTGCTGTCGGTCATGTTCGTGGTCCTTGGTGGGGACAAGAGAGTGGAAAGTGGAAAGTGGATCAGGCCGCGGGGAGGCGGTTGTGGTGACACATGATGCAGAGGTTGTATTTGCCGACCGCGTGGAGGGGGACGCGGATGGCGATGGTGCACTGTCGGCAGTATTCGCGGAAGAGGAGGGAGTTGGGGATGCGGGAGCCGGGGAGGCCGTAGCGGGCGATGTCGGGAGTTGATAGTTGATCGTTGATAGTTGATGGTGCGATGCGGAGCATGGTGTTTCTCCCGGAACTGGCAACTGGCAACTGGCAACTAACAACTTCCGTGATCAGTAGAAGCTGATGGAAAGGATGGTGAAGGATGGATCAGGACACCCTGTGGCTGCTGCAGCGACATCTGCGGACGATGAAGGATGATCTGTTCCCGAATGACTGGGCGCATCGCATCCAGCGGAGGACGCGGCCCTGGCAGCGGCTTGCGGATGAGCAGACGATGCAGACGGTGTCGGCGATGGAGTCGGACCGGGCGCTGCGGAATTGGATCCAGACGCAGGCGACGGATGTGCAGGTGATGGGCCTGTTCCAGCAACTGACGAACCTGACGTCGTTCCTGCTGATTGCAGACGATGAGCCAGAGCGGCAAGATCGGTGGGCGACAGAAGTGTCGCGACCCCTGACAGCACGGAACGCACTCGATGTCGCATGGAGGTTCGTGCGTAACGCAGACGCTGGCGGGCAATGAAGAGCGTCTGCTCGGCGACGAAGAGGTCGTATTCTTCCTGCAACCGCGGCCCGTCTGCGCCCTCCGCGTCAAACTCGGCTTCGCGTCGCAGGACAGCGTCGGTGATGCGCGAATCAATCAACATGGCGCTCCAGGTGAGGGGAGACGAAATAAGGCCCACGGGGCGGGCGGCAGGTCGGCCGAAACTCGGCGCTCGAATCCCGGCCGCCCAGCCCGCGTGAGACCACGATTTGGCTTATGCGGCGACAGGTTCCTTGACGTCCTCAATCAGCTTCTGGTGGCGTGCGTCGCTGATGTGCTGGATGACCTCGTCAATCGGCAGCCGCAGAGACTTCGCCAACTTGGCAATGTACCCCGCGCGAGGGGCGGCGATTCCAAGCTCCCAAAGGCTGACCCCTTGGCGGGAACTTACGCCCACCTCGTCGGCTACCTGTTGGAGTGACTTTCCGATTTCAATTCGTCGCTTTTTGAGTGGGTTCATGGGTCTCCGTGTCTCGATTTGTCTCAATGTGACCTGGATTGTCCTATCTGTCAATAGGCAATGAGAAAAATATATTCCGATTTGTGCCGGGCTCGGTTACTAAGGAGGGAATATGGAGTTTCACGAAGGGAAATGGCTCAAGGAACGAGTGGCCGATACGAAGGCCAACCAGTCTCAGTTTGCCCGCAAAATTGGCCTTCCCGTGCGGTCCGTCACACGCTGGTTTCGACAAAAAACCCTGAAAATTCGCGGAGATAATCTAACGCGCGTCGCGGAGGGACTCGGCATGGAACCGCTGAGTTTCAAGATCGCACTTGATTTAGCGAAACAGCCGGTGCATGGGCGTCTCAAGGGAACACCTCTGGACTTATCGGAGGGGATGCCGCTGGGATGCGAGGGCCAGTTCATGGGGAAAAAGGGTCCGGTTGATCCGAATAAGGTCACTTGGGCACCCATTCTCAACCGTATCGCGTCCGGAAGACCGGCGGATTATGGATGCCCTGTGCAGGAATGGGACAACCGCGTTCCCATGCTGGTGGGCGACGCCCAGGTGTTCGGCCTGTACGTGGACGGGGAATCGATGCTGCCACGATATGAGCATGGCGACATCGTGATGTTCGAGGTTGTGGACCGGTGGGACGTGGTCGACGGTCGGGATTACGCCATTCAGTTCGGGTCAGACGGTAACCACGAGAGCACGTTCAAGGTGATACGGCTCGACCGCAAGGATGAATCGAGGTTCTTCGCGGATGCCCGCAACGAGCACTTTACGCCGCGTCGAATGACGATACAGTGGTCAAAGGTTATACGGCTCGGGAAGGTCCGAATGATCATTCCTAGGCAGTCGAGAAAGGGGTAGCTATGTGGAAGTGGGTCGTTGCGGTCGTTTTTCTGCTATGGATCCCGTATTCGAGCCTCGCTGCCGACATTCCGACGTCTCGGCCGACTACATTGCCCGTGCGAAAGGCGATGGAGGCGGCGAAACGGGTTGTGTTCATGTTGGACAAGAGTGGGTCTGCGTTGGACAGTTTCGATTCCGAGCGGATTGCCGTCGTGCATTCGTTGGAGTCCCTTAAGGGCGGGCAAGAATTTGGCGTCGTTACCCTAGACGACACCGACTCCCCAATTGCCCTAGATGATCGCCTGCTGCCTGTGACTGAAGACAACAGAGTGAAAGCGCGTAAGTTTCTCAATTCGCTCTGGGTGAAGGGTGAGGACCACACGTTATCGGCATTCCGCGCCGCGTTCACGCTCAAGCCTGACCTGCTGATCGTTTTAACTGATGGACCGGAGGTTACCGACGAGCTGCTCGTTGAGATCAGAAAGAGCGCGGCGAAACTGCATTGCCGAATTGATGTCGCCTATTTCCAGCACATATCTAAGGCCGATGCCCGGTTAATCAGGCTGGCCGAACAGAACGGCGGGTTGTGCGTCGATCAGGATGGGCGCATAGGGAAAGAGCCGGATCCTCTTCCCGGGAAACGGATAGACGGTAGACCGCCGGTTGAGGCCCCTGTACAACGGGCTGTTCGACCGAAGCCGATTTTGATCCGATGATGTCTCAGTGCTGTCTGTGCTGAAAAATCGGAGATTGTCCTTGACTTGAAGGTGTGGATTGTCTAGATTATCCGCGTTGAAAGGACCACGATTTGGGGTTCGCGACCGCGTGAACGCGTTGCAAAACTGAAGAGATCGACAAGGCCCACGGGATTCCGCACGGAAACCGTGGTTCTGCGTTGCGCAAAACCACACGAAAACAAGTGTTCGGGATGACAGACAGGAATGTCTGTCCTACCGGCAAGGATGCACGCAATGTCCAGGGCCGGACGCACAGATTCAGGCACGCCGCCACCAAGACGGAGTAAGTGGAACCGCCGGGCGGCATCGCGTCGGCTGTCGCAGATCGAATCGGCCACCTACTATCTTAGCGGTCAGAAGCGGTCGGGTCTGATTGGGGATTCTCTCGTCATTCGGGATTCGGGATACGGGATCTCACGGCACAACAACCCTCCGATGAGGGTCGGCGCTGCCTCCACAGCGGCGCCGGCCCGCGGGGTTTTACCTTCCGCGCGGACGAATGGGATTTACGAAAGTGCGGGCCGCTCCTGATCGAGACCCAGCACGACGTGCGAAAGCGCCATCCGGCCGGGTCACGAGCGGCGGTCGGGTGGATTTTTGTGGGTAGTTGGAGTCAAGGACGACAGATGCGAAACGCCATCCTCATCATCATCGCCTCGCTGGGATTGCTGGTGGGATGCCAGTCGTCGCCGGAGGCGACGGCGACGCCCAAGACGGGCGAGTCGGCCCGGATCACCGGGACGCATATCGCCGCGGCCACGGTCGCAGTCAAGGCCGCGGCGGCCGAGACCGTGAAGCTGCCGGACAGCCAGACCAAGGGCGCCATCGCGGCCAACCTGACCACGGCGACCACGGAACTGACGGCCGGGGCGAAGAGCGCGGATGTGACCGCAGCCAACGCCGAGAAGGATGCCAGCACGATCGCGGCCATTGTGGCCGACAACCAGAAGCTCAAGGCCAACGACCCCGTGCGCAAGGGCCTGCAGTGGTTCGCGTTCGGAGCCATCGCCATCGGCGTGATCCTGATCGTACTCCACTACGCCTGGCTGAAACTGCCCTGGTCGGACGACGCGGGCGGCGCCTGCATCGCGGTCGGGGTGATCACCTGGACGATTTTGGCGTTCGAACGGCCGATCATGTTCGCCGTGATCGTCTGCCTGATCGGATACGCCGCCTACAAGGTGTGGCATGAGTGGCGCGATGCGAGGAAGGAAGCCAGTGCGAAGCTCGTGTGACAGACAGGAATGTCTGTCCTACTGGTGGAACTTTGAAAGGTGAGGCCGTCATGAGAATCTGGATCGCCCTGTTGTGCGTGCTGGTGTGCGGATGTGCGAGTTCGTCCCCGCGGAAAGTGTGCGAAGCGCCGGTTGTTGACGATCAAGGACATGTGATCGGCGTGAGCGGGTGTGTGCAGACAACCGTAGTCGGTAGTAGGTAGTGGAAAGTGGAAAGTGGTGAGTGGCTAGGGACAACGGACGACGGACTACGAACTGAAGCGGAGTGACGATGATCCTGGCACAAGCGACGACTTCGGGGTTGATGGGCGTGGCCGTGGCGGCACTGGCCCTGGTCACGCTCGCCAACGGGATCGTGTCGCTATGGAGTGCTCTGGGCGTCAGCCGGCTCAAAGCCAAGATCGAAGAACAGGCCGAGAAGATCATCGCCGAGAAGTTCAAGGGATTTCAGGCGACATGCGAGTTGGAACACAAGACGATCAGCCTGACCATCGGGGCCATGCAGAAGCGACTGGATCGCGGCGACGGCGCCTTTGACAACATGGGCGAACGCGGACACGCGATCGAGTCCAAGCTCATGAACAAGCTGGACACGCTCAAAGACTGGATCCGCGACAACTGTGCGAGCAAGAGCGAAGTGGAGAAGCTCGGACAACGGTTTGATGCGATTGCTGGGAAGTAGTGGATACTCAGTGGTCCGTGGTCCGTGGTCAGTAGCGAAGAGAAGAATATGGACATCGACAAGAAGGACAGAATCAGAGACGCGAACCTGCGGATGCGGCTGCTGCAGATGCTGGAGAACGCGCGGAAGAACCCGCTGGGCGTGCGCGGCCGCAAGCTCATGGAATGGATGAGCGCGGCCAACGGGCCGGACCAGTTCGAGGATGACGGACACCTTGAATCTCTGCTGATGGATTTGCAGAACGAAAAGTACATCACCCTGGACGACATCCGCGTGGAGATGCATGAGGTCTGGGGACTCGACAAGATCGATTGCCGGATCAGTGCCAAAGGCACGCGGTTCCTGGCGGGTGGAGAACCGACCGACCCGTTGATCAACGACGGACGTATTCAAAACCGGCGAGGATAAAGAGCGGCTGAGGCCGCAATCATGGGCAGGATGCCCATGCCACCAATGTGTGGCGTTCGGTGCTACTGACTACGGACCACTGACCACGGACCAATGAGACATTTCAAGGCGTTTGACATCCTCTCGGAGGCCGATCGAAGCGAGTTCGAGGCGATGCTGCGCGTGCCGGCGACGACGGTCGACAAGGCGTTTGAGTGGATGTGCGAACGCGGGTACACGATCAGCCGCGGGGCCGTACACAATGCCAAGCGGTCGTTCCAGGAAGTGCTGGAGAGCGTGAAGCGGTCGAGCGAGATGGCGGCGGCGTATTCGGCCGCGGCGAAGGATGGAGCGGAGACGCTCAGCGAGGCCACGGTGCAACGGTTCCAGCAACTGCTCATGGACAAGATGATGTCGATCGAGACGGGCGGCGAGCTGGACGCCGACGAGCTGTCGGCCCTGTCGGCGGGAGTGAAGAACGGCATCGGCAGCAGGCAGGCGGTGGTGAAGATGCTGGCGGAGAAGTTTGACAAGGAAATGAGCAAGGCGAGCAAGAAGGGCGGAGCGATCTCTGTCCAGGACATCGCCACGGTACGCAAGGCCGTGTTCGGCTAAGACGGTTCAAGAGTTCAAAGGTTCAAGAGTTCAATGGTTCAAGAAACTGCCAGCCCGGTGATCAACTTCGACCCGTCACAACGACGGTTCTTCGAGGATGATGCGCGCGTGCAGGTGGTCAACTTCCACCGGCAGAAGGGCAAGGACTTCACCGCCGCGGCCAAGGCCGTCAACGATGCGATCGTGAGCGGGCACAACTGGTACATCACGTCAGTGACCCAACGCCAGGCGGACGCGACGCACAAGAAGTGCGCCAAGTTCGTCGATGCCTTCAAGATGCTTTTGAACATCCAGGGCAAGGCCGCCATGGAGGAGCGCGAGTACGAGGAGTGGGATGACCAGTTCAAGCACCTGTTCACACGCACGGCGCGCAAGATCATCCTGCCCGGCGGAGCGGAGATCGAGGCGCTGCCTGGAAAGAACCCAGACACGCTGGCCGGCCTCACCGGCAACGTGATATTCACGGAGTTCGGGCTCTTCCCCAACGGCGGATACGAACACTGGCGCACGATCTTCCCGTTGAGCACGCGCGGGTTCCAGGTGATCGTGATCAGCACGCCACGCGGCAAGAAGCACAAGTTTTACGAGCTCTGCACGGATCACGAGAGCTACAGCTATCACTTCTGCCCGCTGAGCAAGAGCGTGGCGGAAGATGGATTCCTGCTCACGGACAACAAGGGCAAGCCCTGCACGATCGAACAGTTCAAGCGGCTGTACCGAGACGATGCCGGCTACGCCCGAGAATATGAGTGTCAGTTCACGGGTGACCTGGACGCGCTCATCCCCTGGGCACAACTGCTGTCGTCACAGGATGGCGAGATCCCGGCCCGAATGCTGGTGGTCACCAACGGCAGCGGGTGGAAGGACGGATTCCTCGAAGCCATTGCCAAGCTGCCTCCAGGGCGGATCGAATGGGGCTGGGACGTGGCCCGTCGATCGGACTTGTCCAGCCTCTGGGGCAACCTGGCCGGCCGCGACGGCAAGAAGCGCCTGGCCGTGCTGATCATCATGAAGAGTTGCGAGTTTGCCCTGCAGCGACACATCATCACGCGGGCGATGAACACGCGCGGCGGCAACGTCGGTTGCGGCGACGCCACCGGTCTGGGCATGGACAGCAACGAAACCCTGGCGGCGCTCTTCCCGGATCGCTGGGAACCCGTGACGTTCAGCGTGAAGACGAAATCGGAACTGGGATCGGCTGGACGTACCGCGTTCATGGATGGCACGCAGAAGCTCCCGGCGTTCATGAGCGATGAGCAGTGGAAGCCAGTGGCCACGGATCTGTATTCGCTGCAGTGCGAGCCGAGCGGAGACGCGGCGGACAAGCGGCTGATCCTGTCGGAGACGGAGAATGAATTGCTTCCCGACTCCCACTGCGACGTGGCCTACAGCGGGCTGCTGAGCTTGCGGGCTGGGGCGATGCTGGGCGGGAAACGCGGCGTGTTGCCGGAGCCCGAGATGGAAGTTCCCGCGGATTGGGAAGTTGGCAGTTGAACGGAGACACACATGGCAAAGACCAATGCATATCGGCCGCCGGGATTTCAGGTGGATATGGGGCCTGGGAAAAAGGGAAAGGCCAAGAAGGATCTCACGCAGAGCCGCGGAGACGCGGAGAAGACGCAGACGGCTGAGGCCGTAATCATGGGCGAGACGCCCATGCCACAAGTGGATGAGAAGTCGGCGTTTGATGTGAGGCCGGCCGCTGATGCACGAATCACAGGGGACAAGGTCCCAGGCGAGACGCCTGTGCTACAAACTGAGTCCGAAGACATCGAGATCAGCGACGAACAGGTGGCGCGCGGCGAAGCGGCCCTGCGACGCGGGGCACGATCGGAGATCGGCATGATCGGGACGGACCAGGTCACGGCTGATCTGCTCATCCGGGACGGAGCGGCCACGCGATCGGATGCGGGCGATCTGTACATCACGGATGACGGAATGAAGGTCGCGAAAGAAAACGCGGACGCCTGACGGCGGAATCATGGGCGAGACGCCCATGCCACGGGTGATCTGGTGTGCGACGCTACGGACCACTGACTACGGACCACGGACGAATCAGCAATGGGCACGGAAGCCTGCGACAATTTCGACTTCCTCACAACCGCCGAGAAGGCGCGGCTGGAGTGGATCCGCCAGGCTCGCCTGCTCTTTGATGGCGAGCACCGCCACTACTTCCTGCACGAAGGACGGACCGAGTACTCCTACCGCCGCGTGCTGAAGGCGAATGGGCGCACGGATGTGCTTTATGTGCCGGACAACATGCTCGACCTGGCGGCGACGCAGGCGGCCGACCTGCTCTTCGGCGAGTCGCCGCTGATCTCCTCGGATGCCCCGATCCACAAGGACCGGCTCAAGGCAATCGGCGATCGGAGCGGACTGCAGCAGGTTCTGCACTCGTGCGCGGTCGACGCGTCGGCCGAAGCGGAGACATTCCTGGAAGGCATCCTCTGGGACCAGGCCGCGTACGTACAGCAAGTGGATGCGCTGGAAGTCAGTCCGATTGGACCGGTGATGCCCGACGGCCAACATCCAGCCTACATGCGTCGGCAGTGGACCGAGCGACCGGCCACGCCGACAACGCCGGCCGCGAAACTGCTGCTGGAGCAAACATATCGGGCGGGGTCGATCGAGCGACACCTCTGGGTGATCACCGGAGGAAAAAAGGAGAAGGAACTGGCGCTGACCGAATGGCCGGCGTACGCCGAAAGAATCGCGGCCGGCGAGGATCTCAGCGGGACGACAGACAGGAATGTCTGTCCTACCGGCATACCGTGGAACACGCTGGTCTGGATCCCGAATCGACTGGTGCGCAAGCAGGCGGTGAGCGACTACAGCAAGGGCGTGATCACGCTGCAGGACACGCTCAACGCCAAGACGTCACAACTGGCCGTGATCCTGCTGCAGCACGCGAACCCGAAGCTGCTCTTGCCGGAAGAGGCCAAGGGGAATGGTCCGGAGAACTCGCAGGTGGGCGTGTACTACATGCGGGTGGGCGCATTCGAGCCCAAGTATCTGACCTGGGAGGCGCAGCTCGAGGCGGCCCAGGCGGACCGCAAGTTTGCCATGTCGCAGATGCTCATGCAATTGCAGACCTCGGCCGTGCTGCTGGGGATGGAAGAGGGAGCGGCGGCGGAGAGTTATGACACCGTACGCGTCAGGGCCATGCCGGCGGTCGGTAAAGCGGCGCGGCGATCGATCTTCTGGGTTGAGGGCCTGCGCACGGTGATGACCGTGGCGTCGATGCTCGAACAAACGATCAAGGGTAACCGATATGACCTGGGCGAGATCTCGGTAAAACTTCGCGATGGGATCCCGGTCGATGGGCTGGCCCAGGCGAACAAGCTGGCGACGCTCCGCGCCGCCGGATTCATGCCGGTTCGACAGGGATTGACGGAAATATACGGGGACGACGCCAAGGTCGAAGAGCTGATGGCGGAGTTGAAAACGGAAGCGGCGGAAGCGACGCCGAACATTCTGCTGCAGACGGATGCGGCTCCCGATCAGTTGCCAGTTGATAGTTCCCAGTTGCCAGTGAAGACGCCTCAAGGCGGAAACATGGGCGAGACGCCCATGCCACAAGCGGCATGAACAATGAGTCTTTTTTGAGCGAGGATCGAAATATGGATCAGCAGACACAAACGCCGGCGACACCGGCCCCGAACACGCCGAGCGGGCTTACTGCGGCGGATGTGGCAAAGATGATCGGCGAGGCCACGGCCCCGCTGGTCAAACAACTGGAAGCGGCCCTGGCCGATCAGAAGGTTCTGGCGGACACGTTCGCCAAGCTCCCGCCGGCGGCGATGGATGAAGGGAAGATCGTGGAAGCGGCACTGGCCAAGTTGGAGGCCAAGACGGCTGAGGCCGGCAAGGCCACGGCCAAAAAGGCCGCGATCGACAAGTACACGGCCGAGAAGATGGCCGACGTGCTCAAGAGCTTCCCCGAGCTGGTGAAGCTCGGCGAGGATCCGGCCAAGTGGGCCGAGGAAGAACAGGCCATCCGCACCGTGGTCAAAGGCCGGCTGGAAGGGCTGGGCGTGAAGACGGCGGACGTGGGCGGATCGGCGGGCGGGACGGCGCCGGCGGCCGCGGCGGCACCGGCGGCGTACGCGAATATGAGTGAGAACATGGCCAAGGTGACCGCGGCGATCCAAGCCGGGAAGTAGTGGTCGGTGACCGGTGATCGGTGAAGAGTGATCGGTGAAGAAGGACTCACAGGCGATTTGCCTGTGCTACGAAAGGATTCAAGATGTCTCTGCCAACAATGCTTGACGTGGTCAAGCGAAACGGAAGCGAACAACTGGTCGGCCTCATTGACGAAAGCGTGAAGCTGATCCCCGAGATTCGCGTGATCCCGACGCGGACCATCCGCGGGTACATATACAAGACGCGCGTGCGGACGGCGGTCCCGACCACGGCCGGGTTCCGGGCGATCAACGCCGGCGTGGCCAACAGCGTCAACACCATCGAGAACCGGCTGGTGGAGTGCTTCCCCCTGGAAGCCCGCTGGCTGGCGGACAAGCTGCAGGCGGACTCCAACGAGGACGGGGCCGCGGCCTACATCGCCGAAGAAGCTGACGGCGTCATGAAAGGCCAGCTCCAGGGCATCGCCGGCCAGATCTACTACGGCACGGGCACCGGCGGAAACTCCGCGGGATTCCCGGGCTTCATCAACCAGTACGACACGTCGCTGGCGATCGACGCCGGGGGCACCACGGCCACCACGGGAAGCTCGGTATGGATGGTCCGCTTCGGCCCGAAGGATGTGCAGATCGTCATGGGAAACAACGGCATGCTGGAGATCACGCCCAAGGCGCCGCTGGAGAATCCCGTGCTGGCGACCGATCCGAATGACTCGAACAAACAGTTCCTGTCCTACATGCAGGATCTGACCGGACGACTGGGATGCCAGGTGAACAGCAAGTACAGCCTGGTTCGCATCAAGAAGCTGACCGCCGACAGCACGCACACGCTGACGGACTCGATGATCGATCAGGCACTGGAACTATTCCAGGGCGGCGGTCCGGATGCGATCTTCATGACCAAGCGGAGCTGCCGTCAACTCAAGGGCTCGCGCACGGCGACCAGCCCGACCGGAACTCCGGCGCCGTGGCCCACGCAGATCGAAGGGATGGACGGACGGATGATCCCCATTTTTATGACCGAGGCGATCAGCAACACGGAGGCGCTGACGCTTTAGCGAGCGAGTCCGTGGTCAGTAGTCCGTAGTCAGTAGTTGCAAACGAACAGAGTCGACAGACAGGAATGTCTGTCCTACCAGGAGAAAGAACATGACCCCAGGAATTAAAGACGCGGGCCTGAAAGTGACGCGGGCACTGCCCGCGAGCATCACGGCCGTTACCAGCACGGCCATCGACACCGGCAAGAGCAGCCGGGGCGATCAGCCGGGCGAGCTGGAGTATTTGCTGACCGCGCCGCTGGTGACCATCACGGAGCTGCCGGACACGAAGACGATGACCTACGCCATCATCGGTTCGGACAGTTCCGACCTGTCGAATCCGACGACGCTGATCCCCAACGCCATCGTGCAGACCGGAGCCACCGGCGGATCACAGGCATCCAGCACGTACCGATTCCGCCTGCCCACAACCGGCAAGCGCTACCTTGGCGTCAGCATCACGCCGAGCACGTCAGGCACGGGCGATGCCAGCGGCAAGAGTGCCACGCTGGAAGCGATCTTCTAAACACGATGGCCCCAAGGATGGGGCAAGTACCGCGCCTCGAACGGGCTTAACGGCTCGTTCGAGGATTCATCGGCCGAAGGCCGAGTCAGTGGTCTGAAGTCAGTAGTCAGTAGTCAGTGGTCAGTAGTTCGTAGGAGACAAACATGTACCTCACCGCATCACAGAAAGCGATCCTCAATGCCCTCTGTCCGGCCATGCCGACACTGGGCGATGTCATCGATACCCTGGGCTCGGCAACCCTGACGGGGAACCTGGGCATCACGGCACTGGCTGCCGATGTGGATGCGGTGTGCAAGGACACCGGCGCGTTTGCGCAGGATCTGGATACTACGTCAGGCCTCACGCTCGGGTACCAGGATGGCCGCGTGGTCTGGGGACAGACTGTGGTCGATTATCCAGCGGGAACCATCCTGCTGTCCGGGTCGGCC
>JANYKD010000115.1 GCA_025361735.1 Phycisphaerales bacterium | reverse complement strand
TGCATGTCGCGCACGCCCATGACGCACAGGGCGAAGATCACCTGGGCGATATCGCAGTAGGTAAGGGCCTCGTCGTGGATTTCCTTGCCGCCGACGGACTCGATGCTGAGCAGTTCCGCACCGGCGGCGGCACATCCTTCGAATGTCATGAGCATATTTTCCCAAAGTGGGCCGCTGCGCATGAGCGAGGGTCGCTGCATCTCGCGGGTGTCGTTGGGAGTGATGCGGAGAACGCTCTTGAGGCCGCTCCTGGCGTGGGCATCTTCCAGGCCATCGAGCAGCACTTTGGTGAGGTCGATGCCCCACTGCGGATTCTCGGTCATGGGCGGCAGTGTCTCGAATTCGACAACGAGTCCGTGGCAATCCAGTTCGATGGCCCGATGCGTCGCGCCGGTGATGATTTCGCGGTAATGCTCGATGATCCGCGGCATGTTGGCCGCCTCGATGCTGATGGGCGGCAGGGTGAAGTTCAGTTCGGGGTAAACCGTGCCGCCACCGATGACCATTCCCCGGCGCGTGGTCAGGGGATGGGGTGCGCGGCCGAAGATGAGCTGTTCGGGACTGTCGATGGCGAGGCGATTGTACGATTGCATGGATGTCTCCGTTTATGTTGTACGCGTGGATCGATTCGGCGCGAACGGTCTCTCGCTGGTTCTCGCGCAGATGGGCTTCGAGCAGCGCGGCGTTGGTCAGGTTGTGATCGATCGCCAATTGCAGCAGGTCGGCACACGCGGCGCGCACGTCAACACTGGCCTGGTTGCCGCCCTGGCGGAACAGCTTGCGCTCGGCAATGGTCGCCACCAGCCCGCCCAGCAAACACGCGTTGCGCATAAGAGGCACGGCCCAGAGGAGTGTCTCCTCCGGGCCGGGCATGACGATGGGTTCGCCCCAGCGAAGCGCTTCGCGCACGGCAAGTTGGCGTGCCTCAACCTCGGCCGGGCGCTGAGGATCACCCGACCGCGCGCCGAGGACAACCCTGCCGCTCGCATCCACCGCATGCAGGTCCGAACGCCAGCAACGCCGGTATCGCGCTGCCAGTCGCGCGAACAACTCGCGCTCGATTCCAACCGCCGTGCGCCTTGCCATGAGCGGAGCGTATCGCACCCGATCCGGGCTGGCTACTGCTGTGACTTGGCCAGCGCCTGATCGAGATCGGCGATGATGTCCTGGATATCCTCGATGCCGATGGAGAGGCGGATGTATTCCGGCGTCACGCCGGTCTCGGCCTGCTCCTGCGGCGTCAATTGCGAGTGCGTGGTACTCGCCGGGTGGATCACCAGGGTCTTGGCGTCGCCCACGTTGGCAAGGTGGCTGGCCAGCTTCACGTTGTTGATGAACTTCACGGCGGCATCGCGGCCGCCCTTGATGCCAAAACCGAGAATCGCCCCGGCGCCGTTGGGGAGATAGCGCTGGGCGCGGGCATGATCCTTGTGACTGGGCAGGCCGGGGTAGTTGACCCACAGCACAGACGGGTGCTTTTCCAGCCAGGTCGCGACCGCCAGGGCGTTTTCGCTGTGGCGGGCCATGCGCAGGTGCAGGGTCTCGACGCCCAGCAACGTGAGGAACGCCGCGAAGGGACTCTGGCAGCCGCCCGTATCACGGAGCCAGTGGGTGCGGATATGGATGATGTAGGCGATGTTGCCGATCGGCTTGAGGGCCTCGGTGAAGACGATCCCGTGATACGACGGCGAGGGCGCGGTGAACTCGGGCCACTTCTCCGGATTGTCGGCCCAGGGGAACTTGCCGCTGTCCACGATCGCGCCACCGATGTGGACACCGTGTCCACCGATGAACTTCGTGGTGGAGTAAATGACGATGTCGATGCCATGCTCGATGGGCCGGAGCAAAACGGGCGTGGTGACGGTGTTGTCGATCAGCACCGGCAGGCCGTGCTTGTGGGCCTCATCGGCGATCTTGCGGTAATCGGACACGTCGTTCTTGGGATTGCCGACGCTTTCGAGATAGACCGCGCGCGTATTCTTATCGACGAGTTTGGCGATCGCTTCCGGCTTGGAAGGATCGAAGAAGCGGACTTCGATCCCCAGCTTGCTCAGCGTCTGCGTGAAGAGTGTCCAGGTTCCCCCGTAGAGGCTGGTGGAGGCGATGAAGTTCTGGCCGCTGTGGACGATGGTGAGCAGAGCAGCCGTGATGGCGGCCTGGCCGGATGCGAACGCGAGCGCGGCGGCCCCGCCGTCGAGGGCGGCCAGGCGCTTTTCCAGAACGTCCGTCGTCGGGTTCATCAGCCGCGTGTAGATGTTGCCGAATTCCTTGAGGGCAAACAGATTGGCCGCGTGGTCGGTGTCGTGGAAGACATAACTGGTCGTGCTGTAGATCGGCACGGCCCGCGCTCCGGTCGTCGGGTCGGGCGTCTGCCCGGCGTGAAGGGACAGGGTTCCAAGGCCGGGTTGTCTCGTGCTCTCGCTCATGGTTTCCTTTCGGGTTAGATTGAATAATCGTCCACGAACACATGCGTGTTCTTTGGCGTAATGTAAACCGTTTCGTTGACCGCCACCGCCGCCTGGCGGAAGCGTTCGTGCGGCATCTCCGCGTTGATCGTCCGTCCATCGCTGCCTTGCAGTTCCACCTTCACCGTAGCCCCGGCCAGTTGCACCCGAACCACCTTCGCGGGGATCGACGCCAGGCCGAGGGCAAGCGGGCTGATATCCAGATCGTGCGGGCGAACCAGCATCCGGGCAGCCCGGCCATCGCCGTTGCCCGCATGTTCCAGGACCAGCGGCCCGAAGACCGCCTTGCCATGCTCGATCCGCCCGTGAAAGAGATTCACGCTACCGAGAAAGCCCATCACAAATTCGTTGGCCGGCTTGTGGAACACCTCTTCGGGCGTTCCCACCTGCTCGATCTTTCCCTGGTGCATCACCACGATGCGGTCGGCCACTTCCATGGCCTCTTCCTGATCGTGGGTGACAAACACGCTGGTGACGTGGATCTCATCGTGCAGCCGTCTCAGCCAGCGGCGCAGATCCTGGCGCACACGCGCATCCAGCGCCCCGAAGGGTTCATCCAGCAGCAGGACTCGCGGCTCGATGGCCAGCGCCCTTGCCAGCGCCACGCGCTGCCGCTGGCCGCCGGAAAGCTGCGACGGGTAGCGTTTCTCCAGCCCTTCGAGCTGGATCAGCCTCAGAAGCTCGCTGACCTTGTCGCGGATGACGGCTTTGCTCGGGCGCGTGCGCCAGGGCCGGACTTCCAGGCCAAACGCGATGTTCTGCCGCACGGTCATGTGGCGGAACAGCGCGTAGTGCTGGAACACGAACCCCACGCGCCGCCGGCCGACGGGGTCGCTGGCGACATCGCGCCCGTCAAACTGCACCCGCCCGGCGTCCGGGGTCTCCAGGCCCGCGATGATCCGCAGCAGCGTCGTCTTGCCCGAGCCGCTGGGTCCGAGCAGGGCGACCAGCTCGCCATCGTTGACCTTCAGGCTCACATCGCTCAGCGCGGTGAATTTGCCGAAGACCTTGCTGATGTTCGATGTCTCGATGCTCACTTGTCCGCTCCCTTCAACTCCACCGCTTCGGCCCGGTCTTGCCGGGTCTTCCATTCCACCGTCGTCTTGAGCACCAGCGTCACCAGCCCCAGCAATGCCAGCAGCGAAGCCACCGCAAACGCCGCCACGAAGTTGTATTCGTTGTAAAGAATCTCCACGTGCAGCGGCAGCGTATTGGTCCGGCCGCGCACATGGCCACTCACCACCGACACCGCGCCGAACTCGCCCATGGCCCGGGCGTTGCACAGAATCACGCCGTAGATCAGCGCCCACTTCACATTCGGCAGCGTCACCCGCCAGAAGGTCGTCAGGCCACTCGCGCCGAGCGACAGCGCGGCCTGTTCCTCGTCACTCCCCTGCTCCTGCATGAGCGGGATCAATTCGCGGGCCACGAACGGAAAGGTCACGAAGATCGTCGCCAGCACGATTCCCGGCACGGCGAAGATGATCTGGATGTTGTGGTCGCGCAACCAGTGTCCCATCAGTCCCTGCAAGCCGAACAGCAGTACGTAAATCAATCCCGAGATCACCGGCGAAACCGCGAACGGCAGGTCGATGATCGTCGTCAGCACGCTCTTGCCGACAAACTCGAACTTGGCGATTGCCCACGATGCGGTCAACCCAAAAACCAGGTTCAGCGGCACCGCGATCCCGGCCGTGAGGAAGGTGAGCTTGATGGCCGACAGGGCGTCGGGCTCGTTGAACGCCGCCAGGTACGCCCCAAACCCTTTCCGCAGCGCTTCGGTAAACACCGACGCAAGGGGCACCACCAGGAACAGCCCGACAAATCCCACGCTGATGGCGATGCAGGTGTACTTGACCCATGCCGACCCGCCGCCGACCCGGGATCCGTCGCCGATGTTGTGTGGAATGCTGATCGCTTCAGTCATGGCCAATCACGTTCCCTTCCGGCTGCGCTGGCTGGCCCACCATTGCAGCACGTTGATGAGCAGCAGCATCACAAACGACACTACCAGCATGACCACCGCGATCGCGGTTGCCTCGGCGTACTGGTACTGCTCCAGTTTCTGGATGATCAGCAGCGCCGTGATTTCCGTGTCCATCGGCATGTTTCCGGCGATGAACACCACCGAGCCGTACTCGCCCACCGCCCGGGCGAATGACAGGGCGAAGCCCGTGATCAGCGCCGGAAATATCAACGGGAAGATGACCCGCCAGAACGTCTGCAGCGGCGACGCGCCCAGGCTCCGGGCCGCCTCTTCAAGTTCCGCGTCCAGGTCCTCGAGTGCCGGCTGCAGCGTGCGTACCACAAACGGCAGCCCGATGAAGGTCAGCGCGATCACCACGCCCGTTCGCGTGTACGCAGCCGCAATGCCAAACCGGGTCAGGTATTGCCCGATCCAGCCGTTGGGCGCGTAGATGGCCGTCAGGGCAATTCCCGAGACGGCTGTCGGCAGCGCAAAGGGCAGGTCCACCAGGGCGTCGATGATCTTCCGGCCGGGAAAGCGATATCGCACCAGCGTCCAGGCCACGACAAATCCGAACACAGCATTGATCGCCCCGCCGATCAGCGACGCACCGAAGGTCAGCTTGTACGAGGCGACGGCCCGCTCGTCGGTGACCGTCTCCCAAAACTGGCCCCAGGAAAGGCTGGCGGTCTTGACGAACAACGCCGCCAGCGGGATCAGCACGATCAGGCTGAGGTACAGCAGGCTGTACCCCATCGTCACGCCGAACCCCGGCAAGACACTGCGCTGTTTCAAAGCAATCGCCATCGTCCATCTCCACCGCACATCACAAAAGAGTTAAACACGAAGGCACGAAGACACGAAGCGGTACATGGCGATGGAACAGCCTTCGTTCCAAGTATCACCAATCCGACCAAAGGAAACACGGAAATACCTTCCCTCGCAAAATCGGCCGCCAATACCGAGCCCCGCTTCGTGTCTTCGTGCCTTCGTGTTTAATCTTCTTCCACACGCACAGACCGACCGGCCATCCCCTCCGGGTGGCCGGCCGGCCCTGCTCGAAAGGAACCTACTTCTTTCCCGGCTTGTAGATCTGGTCGAAGATGCCCTTGTCGTTGAAATGCGTTTCCTGGGCCTTCTTCCAGCCGCCGAAGACATCGTCAATCGTGAACAGTTCCACCTTGGAGAACTGGCTGGCGTACTTCTGTGCCACCTCCGCCAGACGCGGCCGGTAGAAATTCCTGGCCGCGATCTCCTGGCCGTCGGGCGAATACAGGAACTGGAGATATGCCTCAGCGATCTTGCGGGTCCCGTGCTTGTCCACGACCTTGTCCACCACCGCCACCGGGGGCTCGGCCAGGATGCTGATCGACGGCGTCACGATCTCGAACTTGTCGCTTCCGAACTCCTTGAGCGACAGATACGCCTCGTTCTCCCAGGCCAGCAACACATCGCCCAGCCCGCGCTGCACGAAGGTCGTCGTCGAGCCGCGGGCGCCAGAGTCCAGCACCGGCACATGCTTGAACAGGTCCGTCACGAACGTCTGGGCCTTGGCATCACTGCCGCCGGGCTGTTTCAGCGACCAGCCCCACGCCGCCAGGTAGTTCCATCGTGCCCCGCCCGATGTCTTGGGGTTGGGCGTGATGACCGACACGCCCGGCTTGACCAGGTCCGCCCAGTCCTTGATCCCCTTGGGGTTGCCCTTGCGGACCAGGAACACGATTGTAGATGTATACGGCGAGGCGTTGCTCGGCAGCTTCTTCTGCCAGTCGGCGCCCAGCAGCCCCGCCTTTTCCGACACCGCGTCGATGTCATACGCCAGCGCCAGCGTCACCACATCGGCCTCCAGCCCGTCGATGACCGCCCGCGCCTGCTTGCTCGAGCCGCCGTGCGACTGCTGGATGGCCACCGTCTCGCCCGTGTTCGCCTTCCACTGCTGTATGAACTTCGCGTTGATGTCCACGTACAGCTCGCGAGTCGGGTCGTACGACACGTTGAGCAGCGTGGCATCCGCCCGCGCCGCACCCGCCCAGCCGGCCACCGCCAGCCCGAAACCCATCGCCAAAAACCGGATTGATTTGAGTCCAAACATGTGTCATTCCTTTCAATTATTATAAAAACAACCAATTAAATGCCCAAGCCGTCCTGAACAAAGAACACGTCATCGGGAGACATCTTCAGTATCCGTCTCTCCAGGAAATACTCATACGAGTAGATCACCTTGCGCAGCTCGGCCGGCGGCACCGCCTGCTGGCCGAGATAATCTTCCGTCACCTTCACCAGCGACGAGAGCAGATCCGTCACCGCCTGGCGGTAACCCTGGTCGTAGCCGGCGTGATAGTGCTGGCTCCAGGCGGCGCCCGGCGCTCGCGCCACTTCGGACCTGCGATCACCGTCCGTTTCCGCGGGAGGTTTTCTTTCCAATCCACCATCCATGACATCACCCTGCCCAATACCCTGTTCGAACCGGCGTCCGCCGAGCCGGCGAAGCTGAGGAAGAAGACGGAGGCGGCTTTTGAGGAGAGCCGCCCCCGTCGGCGGTGGAGGAACGAACCCGTATCTCATCTTCACCTTTGCCTTGATCTTCCTCTTTCGTATCCAGCCGATCCCGCAACAGCTCGTGCGCTTCAAGCCCCAGCGCCTCAGCCAGCAGCGACAGCGTCGACAGTCGCGGATCGCTCGTGCCCGTCTCCAGTTGCGCAATTGTCGCCCGCGAGACGCGTGACTTGGCCGCCAGCTCCTGCTGCGTCAGCCGCGCACCCGAACGTGCCAGGACCAGGTTCCTCGCCAGCACCGCATCCGGTGCGTGCGACGACCAGCCGTCCGATCCTGTATCCAACGCGCCCATGGCGAATCCTTCTTTAATTCACTCGATCCAGCTATCTCCTATTAATCCTATAGGAGTAATAGTTATTATGCGGGAAGTTTACCCCGCATCCCCTGTTTGTCAATGAATAAGTGCCTGTTTCCGCGCCTGATAGGCTGGACAATGACCCCAATACGGCTCACGCAGACGAATCGATATCGTCTTGGCGTGAGAAGAACCGTGATCAACGATCGCTGCTACAACTTAAGTGAAACGCATTGACGCCTACCCCGAGCATTGACGTGAAGCCCCAATGGAGAATGCTTCCCCATGGGGTTCACAATTCAATTCCGAGATGAGACAGGAAGCGAGGTGGGACGCACTATTGCGCACGCGGATCGCGCGCGTTTGCCTCTGGCGGTAACCACATGTGCGGCCGATCAGTCCGCGATCGGACGGCGGATGATGCGTGCGTAGTCGATGGCGCGACGGATCACTTCCTGGAGCGACTCGCGCACCATGAGCTTCTCGCCGTGGTCCGTGCAAACAATTGTATCGGGTGTGGATTCCACGTAGCGGATCTTCTCGGCGTTGACCACGAAGGCCTGGCCGTTCAGTCGGGTGAGTTGGATCATACGTGCGTTCCATTATTAAAAGCGCCCCCGCGACAGCAGAATAAACACTTCTGTCGCAGGGGCTACTTTGCCGTTGCCGCGGGGGACCGGAACGCCCGGAACTCCGCATTGTCTTCTTGTCATCGTGACGCGTTCAAGAGCTCGGTCATGAGCTGGCTTGCCGTCGAGATCACGCGGGACGCGGCGCTGTACCCCGTCGAGGCGATGATCATGTTCGTGAACTCCTCGGACAGATCCACGTTGCTCAGTTCCAGCGAGCCCGACACCAGCGTCGCGACACCCTGGCCGCCAGGCGTAACCACGACGGCGGTGCCGCTGTTGGCCGCCTCGACGTAGTTGTTGCCGCCGCGGTCCACAAGCCCCTGTGGATTGATGAACTTGGCAATAACAACCTGCCCGAGCACGCGCTTCACGCCGTTAGAGAACACACCGTCGATCTTGCCGTCTGTGCCAATCGAGTAGCTGCTCAATCTGCCAACCGGCGAACCATCCTGGGCACTCATACTCAGGTCTGATCCTACGCTCGCAAAACTCGTCATCTGCGAGAAATCCAGGTTCGTGGTCAGCGGAACTGCGGCGCCGGTGCCAACGCGACCGATGCTGATCTGCGTGCCCGTCGTGGCCCGCAGTTTTCCGTCCGTTCCAAAGGTCAGCGTGCCGCTCGCCACGGCCGGGGTCATCCCGGTGGCTGTAATATTATCGGACGATTCGACGTAGAATCTCCAAGTTGTTCCGTTGGAATCCTGGCTCTCCTTCGTGAGCGTCACATCCATTTGCAGCGGGGTGCCCAGCGAATCGTACGCCGTGAACCCGGTATGTATGCCTTCGCCGACGGGATTGTCGGCCTGACCGAGGCTGTTCGTCCCGGTCGTAAACGCCATGGGAAGCGTGCCGTCCTGCTTCTTCAGGCACGACGTGTCCAGTTGGAGTTGATTGGCGGTTCCGGAGTTGCCCACGATCGCCAGATGCGCGAACGCGGGGTTGACGATCTCCGACTCGATCGTCACGCCCGGAGTCGGTACCGAGGCCGGGATCGCGGGCACGGCCGTGTTGATCCCGAGCGAGTTCTGCATGAATGCCGCCAGATCACCCATGGTCGTTGTCGAGGTCACACTGAAAGTTTCGGTTGTGAGATTCCGGCCCCCCTTGCGGCCGGTGAAACTCAAGGCGTCGCCAGCCATGAAGGGGGACTTGCCGCCCGCGTCTTGCAGGTCAGTCAGCAGCGTTGTGGCAGTGGGCGCGCCACTCGAGCTGGTCCACGATGTACCCAGGAGCACGCTCGCACCGCCTGAAAGCACGCCCGAGGCGTCGAGGTTTCCCTCGAAGCTGGCCTTGGTCGTGGCCTGGGCCGTAGTGGCAGTCCCCAGGGGAATGGAAAGCTGGCTCAGGCTCGTGGTGACGAGGTTGTAGTTGGCATCAATGCCGTAGCCCTGCACGAAATCGCCAGCGTTGGTGACGAGGTTGTTGGCGGAATCGAGTTTGAACGAGCCGTCCCGCGTGTACATCGTCTCGTTCGGCGTACCAGGCTGCGCCACGGGATTCGTCTTGATAACGAAAAAGCCCGTGCCGTCCAACGCCAGATCGGTCGACTTGCCGGTGCCCTCGATCGCGCCCTGGTTGAAGTTCTTCTCGAGCGAGGCGATCGTGACACCCAGGCCCCGCTGGCTGGGGTTCGTGCCGCCGTTGTCGGCGGTCGGTTGCGAACCGCTGGAATCGGTGACGTAGAACTGCGGTTTGAACAAGGAACGAGTGGCTTTGTAGGAAACGGTGTTTGCGTTGGCGATGTTGTTGCCGACGACGTTGAGCCTGGTCTGGTTGGCATCCAGACCTGAAAGACCGGCGAAGAGCGTATTGGAAAATCCCATGGAACTCGCCTCTTGATTTCGTTGCCTGCCCCTGTTCCGGGGCCGGTTTTGCGCATCCGTGCGCAGCTCTGTCAGTGCGGCCCGCGTCCATTACTATCGCGGCCGGGCCTGTCGCTCTAACACGCTCATTGAGCAACCGGCGTGCCAGTGGCGGTGGCCTGCGCGTTCGGGCCGGGCGCGATTGCGGTGACTTTCTCCAGCCCCAGCGTCTTGCCGCTGTCCAGCTCCAGGAACACCTTGTTGTTTTCAACCCGAACCGATGTCACCAGGCCCGACACCGTGGCGTTGTTGTCGTCCAATCCGCTTACCATCTTCCCCAGCATGTTGCCCGCAGCACCGAGCTGGTTCTGCGCGGTCATCCCGGTCAACAGATCCTGGAGCTGCGTATTAGCTTGGAGCTGGCCGATCTGCGACATCTGGGCCATCAGCTCGGAGTTGCTGGTCGGATTCATCGGATCCTGATTCTGCAACTGCGTAAGCATCAGGTTCATGAAATCCTGGGTCTGCAGCGATTTCTTGGTGCTCTTGAGCTGGGTCGTGCCCGTGGTCGAAGTCGAACTGACACCTGTGGTGGTAGCCATAATATTTCCTCCGTGATCAGGCCATTAGATCGATCGGATCGCGTCCGTATGCGACGCGATCCCATAATTGCCGCAGAACCTCGCGGCGTTGGTCATTTTGTTGTTGCTGGTAGCCCTGCCACTGCGTGGCGGACTGCCCTGAGTCGTTGCCGGTGCGGGCGCCGTCGTTCTGCGGCGTCCGGACGACCTGCAAGCGGCCCACTGAAATACCCTGCTGCTCGAGGGCTTGCTTGAGCTGGCCCAGCCCGCTGGTCAACAGTTGCGCCGCCTGGTCGGTTGACGTCTGGAACGTGGCGGCGAGCGTCTCGCCATGCATTTCCACCCGTACCTGCATTGCACCGAGTTCCGGTGGAGAGAGGCGAATCTGCATCGTGCCCCCGCCCGGCATAAGGCGGGTTTGTATATCGTTGACAATGGAACCGTGATTGGCCTCGACGAACTGCTGCTCCGGTGCCACCGTCGCCTGTCCCTGTGAGGCCTGCAGGGACGACTGCGACTGGGCAATTCGATCGTTGCCTGCACCCACCAGCGCGGGCGCCATTGCGGAAGCAGGCGTCGATCCCGCGGCGGGTTGGCCGGTGTCGGAGTGGGACTCGATTTTCTTCAGCGCCTCTTCAAGACCATCGGCAAACGCCCCCGTGCCGATGTCCGTCGGAGAATCAGTGGCACCGCCAGCCAACGACGTCGACTGGGCCGCCGACTCATGGTCCACCGATTCCGTGGACTTCTGCGATGGGTCTCCGGCCCCCGCGAGTTGCCCAGCCTGCTGCCCCGTTCCCACATTGCCAGGCGACCCCGCTGCCGACTCAGATCCCGTGACCTGCTGCTCCGCCTGCGCCTGCTGCAACTGGGGCGCCACAGCACCCAGTGCTGACGCTGCCGGATCTGCTTCCGCCTTCGCCTGCTCTGTTTCCTTGTCGACGGGATTGCCATCCACGGGCTCGGCCGTCGGCTCCGAATCTTTCGCCGTCGCGCGGGATGGAACTGCGTGCTTCGTCTTTTCGCTCTTCGCGCCGGCCTGGGCGTCGTCGTCGGATGATTCCGTCACCCGCGACTTGTCTGTGGAGCCACTCGGCCGCGATCGTCCTTTCCCTTGCCCTTTGGCAGCGGAGGAATCAGGCCGCGATGCGGCCGTGGACACGCGAGCACGTTCAGTGGCCGCGGATGAAGAGCGGGTCGCCTCCGTCAACATTCGTCCGAACGAAGCACTCGCTGACGCATCGGAAGTACCGCGACGCCCGCCATTGGTCGAGTTGGGCGAGGTCGTCTCCGCCAGTTGTAGAACCGCAGGGGTAATTGCCATGGGATCAATTGCTGGACGCAGCCTGCGTGACAGGAGCACGCAGCCGATCCAGTATCTTCTTCAAGCGCTCCGTCTCCTCGGGCGTCTTGAATTCCTTCGTGATCCGCGCGGCCGCGCGCGGCTCCATCGCCTGGAGGTATTCCACCGCTTTGTTCACATCGAGACTCATGAACAGTGTCTTGGTCTGCTTGGCCGGAAGCGACGTATAAAGCCCCAGACTGTCCTGGAACCCCTTGTCGGTCGCCTGCGTCAACGCTTCCTTCTCTTTCGCATCCAGCTTCTTCTGCGCGAGTTCAACGGCTTCGCGCTCGCGACGGGCCGCGGCCTGAGCGGCCTCCGCCTGTGCCCGCAATGCCACCATCTCCTTTTGTGCCCGCTCCAACTGCACCATCTGCGCGTCAAATGCCTGACGTATGTACTGAAGCTGCTCGACTGGAGGCCGCCCCGCGTGCTGCGCCAACAACTCGTCGAGCTTAAGCACCGCCTGCGTGGTCGGCGCGGGCTGCGTGGCCGGCGATACCGGCGGCGCGGGTGGATTAACGATCTCCTTGATCGCGTGCAGCTTCACCTTATCGAGCCTGCCGCTCTGAAACAGGTAGCCGACTCCCCCGGCCACAGCCAGGAAGTTCAGAGCCAGCGTCCATGCAAGCAGGGTCATCAGTTTCTTCATATCTCGCCTCCCGCGGCCACGGGGCCGGGGGAATCTTCGCTGGATACACGACAAGCAATTTGCGTGCCGATCTCGTCAAGCTCGGCAAACTCCTTCCGAGCGTATTCCATCCGAAAGCCTTCCCACTGGTGTTCCCGCAGTTTTTCCAGGACCTTGAACTGTTTGGCCGCCTCCACCACCGCGGCCCGGCGTTCGTTCACCTCGCGCTGGGCCAGCGCAATTCGCTGCATCAGCGTCATGCCTTTGCGCTGTGCCGACATGATGAACCTGCGGTGAGCGGCCAGGTAGTTGGTGTCGATCGCGCCGGTCATGTGCCCCTGTCGCATGTCTTCATTGGCCTGTTTGATCGATTCATCCAGCGCCCGGAGTTCCTCCTGCAGGGCCTGCATTGCCTTGAGCGCAACCGCCAGTTCGCGCTGCCGCATCTGCTCGACATTTCGCCGCTGGCGAAGAGGCCCTTCAAGAGTGAATCTGAATTTGGGCATGCCGTGTTCCCAACTCCCAGTATCAAACGGTTGTGCATTCAGCCCCGTCAGGGGCGAAACAGGTTAGCCCATGGCGTAAGCCATGGGAAAGCGACATGCAAACCACCAGCCCCGTAGGGGCGAAAGAACGGTTGTGTCGCCCCTTCGGGGCTCATTCCATTACGCTCGCTTATCATCCCATGGCTTACGCCATGGGCTAACATCTATCGCCCCTACGGGGCTCAACTACCGCGCTGTGCCGACTTGCCCGGCGGCGCCTTGATTTCCTTCTCTTTCACGTCGATCCACGCCGCCAGTTCCATGAGTTGCCGACGAGATGCCTCCATCGTGGACGGAGAACCTGAATCCTGCCGCAAATACTGGATGATCTGGGCGTGCGTCTGCACCGCCAGATCGTAATCGGGGTTGACGCCGCGGACATAGGCGCCGATGTTCACGAGATCTTCGATCGAGCGATACGTTGCCAGGATCGCCGCAATGCGCCTGGCGGCCCGCTCCTGTTCCTTCGCAACCACCTCGCCGCGTACGCGGCTGATGCTCTGCAACACATCAATGGCCGGGAAATGACCGACACTGGCCAGTTTCCGGTCGAGCCAGATATGCCCGTCAGTGATGCCCTTGACCGTGTCCGGGATCACTTCATTGAAGTCATCACCCTCGACCAGAACCGTATAAAACCCCGTTATCGATCCCGTTGCGCCCCGGCCGGCCCGCTCCAGGAGCTCCGGGAGTATTGCAAACATGCTTGGCGGATATCCCTTGGTTGTGGGCGGCTCCATTGCCGACAGGCCGATCTGCCGCTGCGCCTGGCACAACCGGGTGATCGAGTCCAGCAAGAGCAGGACGTTCTTGCCCTGATCGCGGAAGTATTCGGCAATCGTCGTGGCGACCTTGGCCGCCCGCACCCGCAGAATCGCAGGATCATCCGATGTGCTGATCACCGCGACACAGCGGGAACGCCCGGCCTCATCCAGTGTGCGGTGCAGGAAATCCTTCACTTCGCGGCCGCGTTCGCCGATCAGCGCCACCACGGTGACGTCGGCATTGGTATGCCGCGCAATCGACGACAACAGCGTCGACTTACCCACGCCAGGACCAGAGAAGATTCCCATGCGCTGTCCCAGGCCGCAGGTCAACAGCCCGTCGATGGCGCGAATGGACGTGGAAATCGGCTGGTCAATATGGCTGCGATCCAGCGGCGCCAGCGCCTTGCCGTCGATGCGTCGTGGCGACGACAACCTCAGCGGGCCTTTGCCGTCGATCGGCCGGCCCAGCCCGTTCACGACCCGCCCCAGCAATTCATCCGACACCCATATCCGCGGCGCCGAGGCGATGTTCTCCACGCGATCGCCCCGGGCCACGCCCGCCATCGGCGACATCGCCATCAGCAGCGTCCGCTCCTGGCGGAACCCGATCACCTCGGCCAGAGCCGTGGCATCCCCGAAGCTGTGAATCCTGCACAGGGAGCCAACCGGCAGCGGCAGGTCCGATGCTTCCAGCGTAAGCCCGGCCAGACCCTGCACCGTGCCGCGTATACGCAGCGGCATGGCGGTTCGGGCAGATTCGATTTGAGCGGAGAGGGCAGTGCTCAAGTGGGTGTCTCCTCGTGATCGGGCATGAGGTCGGCGGCGATCCGGGCCAGCTGCGTGTCCAGCGTGGCGTCAATCTCACCGCCGGCCGTGAACACGCGACAACCACCCGGCGCCATGGAATCTTCCGTCACCAGTTCAATATGCTGAAGGCGTGGCAGTTGCAGTCGAATCGCCGGCAGCGTCTCCTCGAGAACGGCTCGATCGGCCGGGCTGATCGCGATCCGCACCGCCGTCGCCCCCACGACCAGCCGCACCGCCTCGGTCACATTCGCAACGGCGACAGAGCGGTCGAACTTCCCCTGCCGCCGGGTAACCCGGTCGGCCAGCAACAACGCCAGTTCCAGCACATCATGAACGGCCGTCCCCTCAAGTTCGCGGCGGGAACCATCCACGGCGGCGGCCGCCGAATTTAGCGCGGCGACTGCCATCGTCAGTGCCTGCTTCATCTCGCGAGCCGCGTCTTCCCGCCCGGCCTTACGGCCCTCGGCTCGCCCCTGATTGTGTCCTTCGAGCGATCCCTCGGTCGCACCCTGGGCGCGCGCCCGCTCCTTGATCAACTCCGCCTCCGCACGAGCGCCCGCGAGCATCTGCTCCGCCTGTTGCCGCGCCCGCAATACCAGCGCCTGCGCCTGCTTCTCAATGTCAGCCATCGAGAAGACCCTGACGGATGCGGGGGCGAGGTTGGCTTTGATCAGAGGCATTGGCGGAGAGTTGCCAGTTGTTAGTTGTTAGTTGCCAGCAAAATTAGTCTTTCAACGATCGGCACAAGCCGGACAGAAGTCGGCCGATCTCTTCCGAGAGCGCCAGCACTGTCTGGCTATCGGCGGATTGCATGAACCCGAGCCGCTCTGCAAGCATCACCTGCGTCTCGACTTCCTGCCGAGAGCCATTTGATATTCGCAGATGATGCGAGAATTCGGCGCCGACTCCACGGCCTTGTCCTTCGGCGATATTGCTGGGCACCGAAACCGCCGCACGCCGAAGTTGGTTGGTCAGCCCATAGGTCTCTTCCTTTGGAAAACACCTGGTGACCCGAT
Source organism: Phycisphaerales bacterium (assembly GCA_025361735.1). Lineage (GTDB taxonomy): Bacteria > Planctomycetota > Phycisphaerae > Tepidisphaerales > Tepidisphaeraceae > JANYKD01. The sequence goes on along the minus strand of JANYKD010000115.1, from coordinate 19,085 downwards.
AGACGACCTCCACCAGATCCATCGATTTCTGCCAGGCGATCAGATCCTTGTATTGTCTCACCGCCATGCGAACACTCCCTTGCACGCCCTTTGCCACACTGCTTCCACACAACTACTGGCAACTAACAACTAACAACTGGCAACTTCCTACACAACCATTTCCTTCTCTCCGCCGCGCCCGGCGATGATGATCTCGCCGGCGTCTTCCAGGCGGCGGACCACATCGACGATCTTCTGCTGGGCGGCCTCGACATCGCTGACGCGCACCGGACCCATGTACTGCATGTCCTCGCCGATAAGCTGTGCCGCGCGCTCCGACATGTTCTTGAAAATCTTTTGGCGGAGTTCTTCGCTCGCGGTCTTGAGCGCCAGGGCCAAAGCCTCGTTCTCGATCTCCTTGAGCACCGATTGAATGCCCTTGTCGTTGACGAGCAGGATGTCCTCGAACACGAACATGAGCCGGCGAATCTGCTCGACCAGATCGGGATCCTCCGCCTCCAGCCCTTCCATGATCCCCTTCTCCGTCGAGCGGTCGGCCAGATTCAGTATCTCGGCCACCGTATCCACGCCGCCGGCCTTCTCGAACGTCTGGCTGACAATGTCCGACAACCGGTGTTCCAGCCCTCGCTCCACTTCCCGGATAACCTCGGGATTGGTCTGCTCCATATTGGCGACGCGCTTGACGACCTCGATCTGCTTCTGGCTCGGCAGGCCGACGAGAATCTCGCTGGCCTTTTGCGACGGCAGGTGCGCCAGGATCAGCGCGATCGTCTGGGGATGCTCGTCCTGGATGAATGTCAGCAGGTTCTCGCTCTCGGCACGTTGCAGGAATGCGAACGGCGTCGTGGACACCTGCTGCGTCACCTGCTTGATGACGCGCTCGGCTTCCTTCTCCGTCAGGCTCTGCTTAAGTAGTGTCTTGGCGTATTCCAGCCCACCGACTGTGATGTGGGAGTTCGCCACGGCCATGTTGTAAAACTCACCCATGACCGCGCGACGATCCGCGGGTGTCACTTCGCCGATCGACGCAATCTCCCGGCCGATCTCCTCGATCGCCTCCGGCGGCATCCTCTTGAGCAACTCCGCCGCCTTCGCCTGCTCAACTGAGACAAGCAAGATCGCTGCCTTCCGGGCGCCCGTCAATTCGCGTGGAGCATTCGCCATTCCGGTTTCCTCGGTTACCGTCCAAATCAGCCGTGATTAAGCCAGCGCTTGACGAGCGAGGCGGCCGCGTCAGGGTCCGTGGCGACCATTTCGGCAACCTGCTTCTGCATCTGATGGCCGTGGGCCTCTTCGTCGTTCAGTTCCACGCCTTCAAGCGTGGTGACCGACTCGGAAGCCTCGCCGACCGCCTCCTCACGCGTGATCAGTTCCTTGGGCGCCTGCACCGGGGCTTTCACGGCCACGACCGGCACCGGAGCGTTCTTCTTCACAATGTTCGAGACCATGAACAGACTGATCAGCGCCAGCACTCCCAGGGCAACCTCTTTGGCATGGTCGGTCACGACCAGTGCGATCGACGACGTTGCCGCCGCCGCGGGCGACGCCGCGGCCGATCCCGCCAGTGGCATCAGATCCCAGAACACTTCCGCGGTGACACTCTCGTCGGTCGCCAGCCCCAGGCAGCCTTTCGCACTCTTGGTGAGCCCGCGAAGCTCCTCTTTCGTGAACGTCTCCAGTGCCGTCGGGTCGGGCTCCTTGTCGGTGTTGGTCTTTCGCTGATAGGCGCGAACGTAATAACTACGCGGCACATGAATCGCCGCCGCCGTGACATTCAGATCGCCGCCCGGGCTCAGCGTTTCGATATCCGTCCGGCCGTGGTCCACCATGTACTCGGTCTTGTTATTCTCTGTCGTGCTGTTGCTGCCCTCGGGCGTCGCAGTCTCGGCCCCGCCGCTCGCTGTCAGCGGTGCATTGGAAACCGCGCCCGGCTCCGTGCCGCCGCGCGACATCGAGCGGCTTTCCTCCGTATTCGTGTTCTCACTGACGGGCTTCTGCAGAACGTTCTTGGGGTCGATCTTGTGTTCCTTGGTCGTGATCCGCTTGTTGTTCGGCGTCACCGACACCGAGAAGAACGCCCCATCAATGAAGTTGAAATGCTTCGCCAGCTTCTCGTGATAGTAAGCTTCCGCCTTCTGCACGTTGGCCAGGTACTCATCCGACCCCGCCAGCCCGTTCGCCTCGTCGCGGTTGCGGACCGGGTACGAGACGCCGTTCATGATGATGGTTACTTTTCCCCGTTGCAGGCCCGCCACAGCGCCGCTCACCAGGTCGGCGGCAGCAGCCACGAGCTGCTGGGTGGGTGTTTCGCCGCGCTTCAGCGCCATGGACACCGTCGCCTTCGGTTCCACACCATTCGGTCCGCGTTCGCGTTTGGGATCGATCATGACCATTGCACTGGCCACGCCCGGGTACTGGCGAATCATCGTCGCCAGCCGGTTCTGCCGGTGCTCGTTCATAATGCCGTCTGTCCGCGAAGGCGGGTCAAACGGGCTGCTGCTCTTGAGCAGATCCTCGAACGAGTTATGCGTGTCGCGCGGCAGCAACTGTCCATAGGACAACACCGACCACGCCTTGAGCTCGTCCTCGGTGCTCACCATGATCTTGCCGCCCACCGTCGTCGACTGGATCCCGGCGACTCGAAGCGCCGTCGTCATCGCGATGAGTTCCTCGTTGGGCGTCACCTGATCGAACAACGCCTTCATCTCGGTCTGCCCGGCGTACCGCGTCCACCAGTAGACCGTCGCCACCATGATGACAACGAGAGCACCCGCCAGCATCTTCTGACTGGGAGTGAGCCCGGCCAGTTGCTGCTGGATACGATTGATCTGATTTCTAATGAAGTCCATGGCTTCGCCTTCCTTGGCTGAAGAGCCCTGGGAACCTGCCGGGCAGCAGCGAATCCTTCGCCACAATAAGACCCATCAGGTGAAATTACCGCAGCTCCGCTACGGTGTCCTGCTCAAACCTGCATGTTCTTTATCTCATCATACGCGTCCATGCACTTGGTCCGGATGGCCATCAACGTCTTGAAGGCCAGATCCGACTTCTCGACCGCGGTCATCACACCGCTCACATCATCCGTCTTGCCCACGACCAGATTCTCAACGGCATGCGAAGCATCTTCCTGAATCTTCGCCACTTCCTCAATCTGCTTCTTGAGCGTATCGGCAAAACTCGTTGCTGACGTTCCCTGCAACGGAGCGCCCTTCGCGGGAGAAACACCCGCCCCGGCGATTCCGCCGACGCCCGAGAGATTGTTAATGCCGCCGATCATGATCTTAGTGCAATTCCCTTATACCACATTTGCCGCGTCTTGTCCTGCGAAATCATGCCAAAAGGCGCAGAGACGCATTGATCATCGCCTTCGTGACCTCCATCGTGGTCACGTTCGCCTCATACGCCCTTGAGGCTTCCATGGCGTTCACATACTCCACAGCCATGTTGATCTCCGGATAACGCACATAGCCGCTGGCGTCTGCGTCGCGATGCCCGGGGTCGTACTCGGTGCGAAACGACGCGTCCTCCTGCACCTGCGCCCGCACGCCCGGCTGATTCGGATCATCCGGCTGTCCGGCCTGGAAGACCACGAACTTCCGCTTGAAAGGTTCCACCTTCCCATCGGCATTGCGCGTGGTACGCGTGTTCGCCACATTCTGCGCAATCGAGTCCAACCGAGTCCGCTGCGCCCGAAGTGCACTGGCACTGATATCTAGTGTGCTGAACATTCTAATTAGTCCATAGTTCGTAGTCAGTGGTCCGTAGTTAGTCAGTAGTCCGTAGTCAGTGGTCCGTAGCAAACAGCCAGTCGTAGCTACTGACTACTGACCACGGACTACGGACTCTGCCAATCGATACTAATTATCAAGTCAGTCTATCCTTAAGAGCCATTTCCATCTGCGTGTACTGCTTCCTCAGCAGTTCGATCGCCACGTTGTGCATCAGCCCGTTCTTCGCCAGGTCCGACGCAACCTGTTCCATGGAGCGGTTGTTGTGGTCGTAGGAGAGGATCCCACGCTTGGGCCGCTCCACTTCGCTCCGGATATCGTCAAACCGCACTGCTCCACGGGCGCCACCGTCGCGAGCATCCAGCCGCTGCACGAGCATCTGCTGAAAACGCCCAAGCGACAAATCCTTCTGCCGGTAACCCGGCGTGTCCACGTTGGCGATGTTCTCCGTAAGCAGCCGATGCCGCTGTGAGGTGAAGTTCACCACTTGTTCCAGAAGCGGTGTACTGCCCTGATTCAGCATCCGATCAATGAACATTGCCAACCAATCCCTTTCAAACGCCGTGCCGCGGCACCTGCAATCCGCAAAGTCCGATAGTCCGCGGCAACCACGCAAACCAATCAAGTTCCTTCGCCAGCTGTCTCGTCAAACAATGCGCAATACCTGCGCCTCAGATGGCTCTTTCAGCCCCGTCAGGGGCGGCACACGCTAGCCCACGGCGTAAGCCGTGGGTGAACAACACAAAGGCGATCCTCAGCCCCGTAGGGGCGGCACAATTTCTGTCGCCCCTACGGGGCTCATATCCCATTGCACCCATGTTTCCCATGGCTCACGCCATGGGCTAACCTATATCGCCCCTACGGGGCTAAATTCGGCATGGGCAAGTACTCTTGGCCATGCCGACCTCAGACCGTCACTTCCACGCCATCCTCACGCCACTTCTTCAGCTTCATGCCCAATGTCCGCACGCCGATTCCAAGGGCCGTCGCGGTCTTAATCCGATGGCCCTTGAACTTGTCGAGCGTGCTCAGGATCACCGTCTTCTCGATCTCGGCCAGCGGCTGGCCCGCCAGTGTCCCGGCCGCCTGCTGCGGATCGCCGCCATGGTTGCACAGCCACGGCTGGACCGTCGCCCCACGGACCAGGCCCGGCGCGGTTTCCAACACGCACGCCCGCTCCACGATATTCTGCAGCTCGCGCACATTGCCCGGCCAGTCATACCGCTCCATCGCCCGCAAAGCCTCAGGCTCGATGTGCCGGAACGGCGACCTGTCGCGCTTGGAAATCTGGCTCAGAAAATGCCGCGTGAGTTCGGCAATGTCGTCCCGCCGCTCGCGCAGCGGTGGTATTTCCACCGGCACCACATTCAACCGGTAGTACAAATCCTGCCGGAACTTGCCGTCAGCGACGAACTGCCGCAGATCGCGATTGGTCGTCGCGACCACACGCACGTCAACCTGTTGCGTCAGGCTCGAACCCACCCGCTCGAACTGGTTCTCCTGAAGCACGCGCAACAGCTTCGCCTGAAGCCCGGGCGCGATCTCGGAGATTTCGTCGAGCAGCAGCGTGCCACCGTCGGCCAGTTCAAATCGCCCGCGGCGCATGCGATCGGCGCCGGTAAACGCGCCTTTCTCATGGCCAAACAGTTCCGACTCAAGCAGGTTCTCCGACAGTGCCGCGCAATTCACCGCCAGCATCGGCTTGTCCCGTCGTTCCGACGCGGAGTGGATGAGCCGGGCGACCACTTCCTTGCCGGTGCCGCTCTCGCCGCTGACCAGCACGGTGGCGTTGCTCTTGGCCAGAAGCTCCAGCCGACGGCGGACGTCCTGCATCACCTGGCTGGCGCCGACCAGCGGCCGGGGGGCCAGCGATTCGGTCATGCTCCGCAGCGCCTGGTTCTCGCGCAACAACCGGTTGTGCTCGAGCGTCCGGTCCACCAGCAGTTTGATCTCCTCGCCGTCAAACGGCTTCTGGATATAGTCATAGGCGCCGAGTTTCATCGCCTCGACCGCCGTCGATACGGTGGCGAACGCGGTCATCAGCACCACGGGCAGCTCCGGCCGGAGCTTCTTCGCCTCTCCGAGCAGTTCAATACCCGTCATCTTCGGCATCTTCATGTCGGAGATCATCAGGTCGAAACGCGTCGCGGAGATGCGCGTGAGGGCGCCGGGCCCGTCGCTGGCGGCGACGACCTCGTGGCCCTCGCGCGCAAGCGTTGAGGCAAGCGAGTCCCGCATCATCTCCGTGTCGTCAACAATAAGAATTCTGGCCATACTTCTCCAATCAGATTCGGATTTCAAACCGTGCTCCGGTTCCTTCCCGGTTTGAAGCCGTAATTGATCCATCATGGGCCTCGACGATGCGATGCACTATCGCCAGGCCCAGCCCGGTGCCATGGTCGCGCGTGGTGAAGAACGGATTGAAGATGCGCTCCATGACCTGCGGCGGGATTCCCGGTCCCGTGTCTTCCACGAGCAGGAAGAACTGTCTGGCCTCATACCCTTCCCGGGGTGGGCCAAAACTCACTCGCAATTCGCCATTGCCGCCCATGGCTTCGGCGGCGTTGCGGACCAGGTTCAGCACCGCCTGGCCCATCAGATGCGGGTCAATCGCCACATCCATCGGCCGCGGTCCGTGCACCGTCACCACGATCCCATCCCCAAGCGACGGCCGGGCAAGTTCCAGCGCCTCTTCCACCACCATCCCAATATCCGCTTGCGCAACCTGTGGGCGCAGGTCGCGCGAGAACGTCAATACCTGGCTGACCACGTTCTCCAGCCGCCTCACGCCCCCTGCTATCTTCTGCATCACCACCACCGCTTCCGGACGATCCGCCAGATCCTTCATCAGCAGCGACACATAAAGCTGGATCCCGCCCAGCGGATTGCGTATCTCGTGAGCCATTCCCGCCGCCATCTCGCCCAGCGCGGCCAGACGCTTGCGCCGCTCGAGCTGGCGGTTCTTCTCGCTCAGTTCAGTCTGAAGATCCCGCACCGTTCCCGCAAGTTTGTCGTGCGAGAGCTGGAGCTTTTCCGTCAGTTCGGAATAGGCAAGAATCATCTTGCCCAGCTCTTCCATGCGCTGACGCACAAACGCCGGATCATGTACGGTTAATTCGCTCATCGCTGCACGTCCATGCTTGACTTCTGCGATCCATATGCGGCCGCGGCATACCGTCGGTTGACCGTCACCGCCGATGATGCCTGTCGGATCTCACGTCCCATCGACTGCTTCCGCTGATGCAGCACCATCGCGTCGTTGCGATCCGAAGCCGTGATCACCTCCAGCAACCGCCGCGTCTCATCCAGCAGCGACTCCACGCGTGCCCGCGACGCTGGCTCCTGCGCCTGTGCCCATGCCGTCCATTTCGCCCGGTCGCTGCGAATCTCCGGTTCCAGCATGGCGATGCGATCCAGCTCCTGCTGCCGCTGCCCCAGCACTTCCAGCAACTGCGCAGTCTCGCCCGACTGCACGTGCTCGTGCTGAATCTCGGCCAGCTTCGCCAGCCGCCGATAGCATTCGACCTGCTGTGCCAGCGCCATGATGACCTGTTGTGAATTCATATCACTTCCAAGTTCCCGCCTGGGTTGACCACTCCAACCATTTCTCCCAGGCCACGCGGCTCAGCGCGCCGGACGCCGCGCCGTCGTTGAACGCATCCTGCGGCATCCGCCGGAGCATCCACTTCGCACGCTCGTTCGCCGCCTTCGCCTCTTCCAGCTTCCCTAGCGCCACATTCGCATTGACTATCTGCACATACGCCGCCAGCGCCGACGGATCGTCCTGATACCGGAACGCCGCGTCGTCATACTGCTTGATCGCATCCGCGTACGCCCCAAGGTCATACACGCAGTCGGCCACGTAGAAATACGCCAGCTTCAGGTACAACCGGTCCAGGTCCGTCCGTGGCGGCGCCGAACGATACAGCTCAATCACCGTCCCGAACAAAGCCCGCGCCCGCGACAGCCGCTGCGACCGCGCCGCGGCCGCTTCCTCGATGTTCAGTGATGGCCGGGTCGTTGCCGAGCCCTTCATCGTCGTCAGTTTTGCGTCCAGCACACCAGCGCTCTTGCGATACGCATCCGCCATCAGGAACACGAGCTGCGCCATGCACTCGTCACCGGGATAGCGCTGCGTCATCTCTTCCAGCCGGCTAATCGCCAGCTCATAGCGCCCCGTCCGGTGATACAGCCCCGCCAGCTCGGCCAGCGACTCGCGGAACTCCACCGCGTCGGGGGTGATCTGCGGATTGTTCTCCATCTGCTCTTTGAGAATCATCTCCGCGCGAGAATAGAAATCCGGGCCCTTGGCAATATACGCCCGCGCCAGCGGCACGCCCGCCTTCGATGTCGCCAGGCTTCGCGGATGCAGGAACTGAAGCTTCTTGTAAGTGTCGATCGCCTTGTCAAACAAACCCGCCGCGTGATACGACTGCCCCAGCCGCAGGTACGCGTCCGCCGTCTGTGCATCCTCCGGCCGCTCGGCCACGAATGTCTCCAGCGCCGAGATGACCCGCGGCAGATCCCCCGCCTTGTCGTACATCTCGATGCCCTTCCACATCGCCTGCCCATAGCCCTTGTCGTTCGCCAGCACCATCGTTTTCGCCCAGGCGACAAACGCGTCCCCGGCATGGGCCCGAACCTCTCGCAATTTCTTTTCGGTCTCCACCCTGTCCTTCGCGTCCGGCTGCGACCCGGCCAACTGCGCCGCCCGCGATTCATACAGCCGCGCCAACCTCGCGAAGAAGTCGGCCGTCGGCTTCTCCATCATCTGCTGCTCGAGGCCCATCAGTTCCAGCACGCCGGCATAATTCCCGCTCGTCGTCAGCAATTCCGAACCCAGCGCCAACACACCCATCGTCTCCTGCCGGGCCTTCGCCGACGTCGTCGGCCGCTCGCGGATGCGCCTGGCCATCTCGACAATGTCGAACAGCCCCGGTTCCTCTTCGCCTTTGGCGAGCCGGCACACACCCCGCTCCAATCGGGCCAGCGGGGCATCCTCCGTATCCGCATGAGTCTGCAACACTTCGTTATAAAATGAAATCGCCCCGTCCCAGTCTTTCTGCGACTGGCGAATCCGCCCCAGCAGCATCACGGCCCTCGCGTCCAGCTCGGCCGCCGTCGTCAGCAGATCCCTCGCGACGCGCAGGTGCTTCTCCGCGTCCTGCGGATCATTCAGCTTCCATGCGCAATATCCCAGCCAGAACTGATACCGCCCGATCTCGCCCTTGCCGGGCGATGTCGGCTCGCCGTCTTCGCCGATCTTGATCGCATTGGTCAACAGTTCGCGGGCCGGGCCGAACTGCCCCCGGTCGATCAGCACATGCGCCTTCTCGCCCAGTGCCCACGCTCGCTCCCCGGCCGCCAAGTCCGCGCTGCTCAGGTAGCTGTCCAGCGACTTCAGCGCCGGATCGAGCGCTTCGGTCTTCAGTTCCAGGTCAATCACCTTGCGTTGCCACTTCAGCGCATGCGCCTTATCCGCGGCCAGCACCTGCCGGTACTGCTCCAGCGCATTCTGTGTCTGGCCGATCTCCTCATAACTCCGCGCCAGCCTGGCAATCGCCTCCGCGTCGGCCTGTATGCCGAGCTTGAGCGCCATGCGCGTCTGTTCGATGATGCTCTTGTAGTTGGCCGCGACGGATACGCGATGCTCTCGCTGCCACAGATCCAGCGAATTGGCCAGCATCAGCCGGATCGCGCCTTCCTGTGTCTTGGAGATTTTCTGCTCGCGAAGCAGTTCGTTGAGCAGCGCGATGGCCGGGTCCGGCCGCTCTGCTACAATATACTTGTGCGCCGACTCGATTCTCTGCGAAACCGACGGCCCCGGCTGCGGATCAATCAGCAGCCAGGCCGCATAGCCAAACAGGCCCAGCGAGAATACAAGCATCGGCAACTGCCAGAGTTGCGGCCGCTTCGGATTGCCTAGGTTTAACCCCATGGCGTCCATGCCTCACTCTCGACAAACGTCACCATCCATGGCGACATACTACCCATATTAAACCATTATCGGACGAACAACGCAAGCAACTTTTGCCGGTTTTGCGGGTTAAACCGCTCTTTTTTTGCGCATTGCCCGGTTCTGTTAACCAAACCAACTTGCAAGATACCTTCCCCTTCAATTCACCAGCGTTCGCAGCCCGCATGCCGTTCGCGCCGCGTTCACCGTCGCCCACGCCTTCTCATCGGCCAGCAGGAACTTCGACACCGCGCCCGTCGACACACCCAGCACCTGCGCCGCATCCGACATCCGCCACCCGCCGGCGGCCAGCACATCCAGCACCAGTCCCAGCACCGCCAGATACTCCAGCCGTGGCCGCGGCACGCTCAGCCCGCCGCACGCCCGCCACCACGCCGGCAGTTCAAACCCCGTCAGCTCGACCGGCCGGCGCTGTTCGAGAATGACCCGGTGCCGCAGCCTCCGCAACGCGAACTCGCGATTGCGGGCCTGCGAGCGCGATTCGCTCGCCACCGCCTCGATGCCGCTGGGGATATGAACGAAACGCACGGCCGAGCTGGTCTTGTTCCGCTTCTGTCCCCCCGGCCCGCTGCCCCGGAACGCCTCCCAGCGGCAGTCCCGCAGAAAGTGCTCGTCGTCGATAACCCGGGTATCCGCCTGGTGCTTTTGCATGAGGCCCGCAACTTACCAGATTTCCCGCCCACCGCAGCGCATCGCCCGGCCATCCGCGCCAGTGGAATGGGGCGTACCGCCGCTACGATCCGTGCTCCGCCGACCAGGCATCCGCCAGCGCTTCGGCCTGGAGGAGCACGAGTTTAACCGCATCATCCTGTCCCTCGGGCGGATACTTGTACTTGCGGAGCAGCCGCTTGATGAGCAGCCGCATTTGCGCTCGCACGCTGTCGCGCACCTGCCAGTCAACCGTCGTGCTCTGGCGAAGTCTTTCGGTAAGCTCCACCGCCAGCTTCTTGAGCGTCTGGTCGCCCATGTCCTTGAGCACTTCAGGGCGTTCGGCCAGCGCGTCATAGAAGGCGACCTCGTCGGCGTGCAGCCCCAGCGATTGGTTCCGCTGAATTGCGGTCTTGAAATCCTTCGCCATCGCAATCAGTTCTTCGATCACCTGCCTGGTCTCGATGGCCCGGTTGTGATATTTGCGAATCGCCTCCAGCAATCGTTCGCTGAACTTCCTCTCCTGCACGACATTGCCGCGCGTGCTCGACCGGATCTGGTCGCGCAACAGCCGCTCCAACAACTCAACGGCCAGGTTCTTCGCGGGCATCTTGCCGATATCTTCCAGAAACTCGTCGGACAACAGCCCGATATTCGGCTGCTCCACGCCCGCCAGGGCGAAAATGTCGACCACCCCTTCCGACACCACGGCGTTGTCCAGAATCTGTTTCAGCGCGGAGTTCTTCTCTTCCTCCGTGCGCTTGCGGTCAACGCTCGTGTGTTTCACAAGCACGGCGCGAATCGCGCCGAAGAAGGCGATTTCCGTCGTCAGCTCGGCCGCCTCGTCCAGGGTCGCACAGAGCGAATAGGCCCGCGTGATCGAGGCCATCACGTCCAGAAACCGCTTCTTCCCATCCCGCAGTTTCAGCAGGTGTTCGGTCGCGGGCACCAGCAGCGACATCGGATCATCCTCAAAGTCGCTGTAGTCAAACCCATGCATCATCCCCCGCACGCTGTCCATCTTCTCGCGGAGAATCCGCAGCCCGTCCTCGGCCCGCACGGTCGGCTGGCCCTTGCCCTTGGCGTCGGTGTAGACCCGCAAGGCCCGCTTCAACTCGGCCGCGATGCCGATGTAATCCACCACCAGCCCGCCGGGCTTGTCCTTGAATACGCGGTTCACCCGGGCGATCGCCTGCATCAGCCCGTGCCCCTGCATCGGCTTGTCAACGTACATCGTGTGACAGCACGGGGCATCGAAGCCGGTCAACCACATATCGCGCACGATCACGATCCGCAGCGGGTCCTTGGGGTCCTTGAACCGCTTCTCCAACCGCTTCTTCTGAGCCTTGGTGAAGACGTGCTCCTGCAATCCCGGCCGGTCGGTTGCGTTGCCGGTCATGATGATGCGGATCGCCCCATCCTCCGGGTTGTAGCCGATCTCCTTGCCATCCTTCACAAGCTTCGTCCCCTTCCAATCCGGCCGCAGCTTGATGATCTCGTCAAACAGCCCCACGCAGATATCCCGGCTCATGGCGACAATCATCGCCTTGCCTTCGATCGCACTTGTCCGTGTCTCGTAATGGGCAACCAGGTCCCGCGCCACCTGCTCCAGCCTGGGCTGGGCGCCCACCAACTTCGCCAACTCCGCCCACTTGCTCTTGGTGTCCTCCCGGGCGGCCACATCCTCCTCATCCTCGATCACTTCCTCCACATCCTGGTTCAGCTTGTCGATCTGGTCCTGGTTGATGTCCAGCTTCGCCAGCCGGCTTTCGTAGTAGATCTGCACCGTCGCCTTGTCATCCACCGCATCCTGAATGTCATAGATGCTGACGTACTCGCCGAATACGCCGCGCGTGTCCTTGTCCTCCAGGGCAATCGGCGTCCCGGTGAACCCGATGAACGCCGCCCCCGGCAGCGCATCGCGCAGGTGCCTGGCATATCCGTAAACATACTTGTTCTTCTTGATGTCCAGTCGGGCCTTGAGCCCGTACTGGCTGCGATGGGCTTCATCCGAAATCACAACGACGTTCCGCCGGTCGCACAGTTTCGGGTGGTCTTTCTCGCCATCCAGCAGCGAAAACTTCTGCACGGTGGTGAAGATGATCCCGCCCGACTGCCGCGCCGCCAGCTTCTCGCGCAGTTCCTCGCGGCTGTCGGCCTGCTCGGGCGTCTGCCGCAACAGATCCTTCGCCGCGCTGAACTGGGCAAACAACTGCCCATCCAGATCGTTCCGATCGGTCACGACGACAATCGTCGGGTTGTTCATGGCCGGCTGTTGCAACAGCTTCCCCGCGTACATCGCCATGGAAATACTCTTGCCGGAGCCTTGGGTGTGCCAGAAGACACCGGCCTTGCCATGCCCGGGAGCGCGGCCGTCCCCGGCCGCTCTTACCGTCGCCGCCACCGCCTCACGCACGCCGTGAAACTGGTGATACCCCGCGATCTTCTTGACGATATCGTCCCCGTTCTGCTCGAACAGCACGAAATATCGCACGTAATCCAGAAACAAATCCGGCCGGAAGAACCCCCGCACGACCTTCTCCAATTCAAACTCCAGCACCGGCTGGTCCTTGGCCCCGCCGATCGTCCGCCACGGCATGTACCACTCTTTGCTGGCCGTCAGCGCCCCGATGCGGGCGTTGGTCCCATCGCTCACCACCAGCGCCTCGTTGAAGACGAACAGGTCCGCAATCTCATCCTTGTACGTCTGGAACTGGGCGTACGCCTCCCACACATCCGCATTCGCATCCGCCGGGTTCTTCAGTTCCACCACCGCCAGCGGCAACCCGTTGACAAACACCACAATATCCGGCCGGCGCGGCTTCTTGGTGCCGGTAGTGGTGAACTGGTTCACCACCAGAAAGTCGTTGTTCGCCGGGTTGTTAAAGTCGATCAACTGCGCGTGATCGGTCTCCTTCTCGCCCTTGGCATTGGTGTACTCGATCTTCACGCCATCGGTCAGCAGTTTGTGCAGCGCGCGATTGCTCTGGATCAGGCTGGGATGGTCGGCCGTCATCACCAGGTGAACCACTTCCTCCACTGCCGCCAGCGGGAGCTTGGGGTTGAACCTCGCCACGGCAGACGCCAGTCGGGCCTTGAGCACCACGGTTCGGTAGTCCGCCCGTTCGGCCTTCGGGCCATCGGGAGCGATATTTGGCCCAGGAAGATACGACCAGCCGGATTCTTGAAACCAGGTGAGGGCGAGTTGTTCGAGTTGGTCTTCGGTGATCATAGAGTCCTAGGCCCGAGCTGCGGCTAGCGCAGTTTTGCCCGTCTTGGATATGTCAATTTCCATGTAGTTGGAGTGGACATAGGAGTATAGATCGTCCAGCGCCTTGCGCATTGGCTGACTCGCTTTCCGAATCTTCGTCACGGCACGTTCCTGATCTAGAGAGACAAAAACATCACCTGGCATGCGAAAAAATAGTTCCCGTCCATTGTTGGATACATCCATCATGTCTACGAACAGAACGCAATCGACCCACGTCTTATAGAGGCTTTGGATGCGGTTGCGCAGCTTCACGTCGTACAGCTTGAAACCTGGCCTTGTCACGACTATCTTGAATCCTTCGAATGAGGTGAGACCGGAGAATGTAATTCGCTCCATCTCGATCCGTGCGAAGAACTGGAGAAGAATCCCCTCATGCAGCCACTCGAAAACCTCTTTGAGAAGTCCTAGGTCCCGCGCCCGCCTAACTTTCACTTCAGAAGTTGAAAGTACCTTGTTCTTCTTGCCACTCGACTGGTTACCAATTTGATGGGTCTCTGCAGCCCACGGCATCGCCTCGATGACACATCTCGCGTACGCCGCAGCGATTAAGGCCGCGTACTTTTGCCAATCGTCGCCCTTAATCGGATTGCAGTAATCGCATGCCCCTCTGACGACCAGATACCCAAGCTCCAGATTCCAAGAGGCGTCTGCGATTCCCGATCCCTCCATTTCGACCGCTTTGACTTTGAACTTGTCACGCAGTCCATCTCGGACTTCGGGCTTCTTGAGCAGCTTGTTCGCGGATGCGATCGGACCATGAAAGACTCGCGGCTTGCCCCGTCTTCGGTCCGGGTCGTTTGGGTGGGCGGTGGGATCGCCTGGTTTGACATCGTCTTGAAGCGTATCCGTCTTAGCCATGGGCCGCTTCCATGCCGATCGCTTCTGCGCATATTTGGCGATGTACTTCTCCCACGGATACCTTTCCAACGCCTCTTCGGTCCTGAGCGAATTGACTGCATCGAGCAGTGCCGCGCCTGGAGGGCGAGGAGGGTGCCTGTGTTCCGTCTCTTCGGGCCTCTCCATAACGAAGTCGTACTGCACAACCCCGTTTCGATTGGAGATGATGAGGTCACCTAAACGTACATGCTCGCCGGGCTTGTTGGGGTTCGGTATCGCGCCGGCAATCCCCACCATCAGAATGTGTTCGACATTTGGACAATGCTGCTTCATCAACGTGGCTCGAATGGCAGCTGGGTTATTCCCCATGTCATTGAGAAGGGCGACGGCGATAACGTGGTCGGCACCTGTCTTGGTCTTTAGTCTCGCGATCGAATACTTGCGACCCGCTCCCCTTCCCGGGAGGCTAACTTCTGGCTTGCACCCGAAGACTTCACGAACCGCCGCGTACTCTTTGGGTAGCGCGGTGATCACGCCAATCGTTGCCGTTGTCAAATCTGCCGTTGCCATCTTTTAGACTGCCTCTTGAAGGGAGAATACGTTCTCGCCGCTCAGCAACATTGGCAACAACACGTCCCGCAAGGTGGCGAGGGTGCGGGCTTCGACGCCATTCATGCGCATCTTGGCAAATAGTCCAATCGCGTGCGCGTCGAAGGCATCCATAACGGCCTTCGGTGGGATCAACACATGTTGTTGACCTACCAAGTTGATGTTGAGGTTCTTCTGAACTGAACCATCGGCGATTTGCACCAGGTGCCCGGCCAATTCGATGAGAACATGGAAGAGATAGTGCTTCGAGATGGAACGGAGATGTTTGAAATAGAGCCACCCGTCATGAATGCAGCCGTGCAGCTCGATGAACATGGGAATACCGCACGTCGCGCTATTTGAGAGAATTAAATCCCCAGGGGCAACCGCAACGCTCATTTCGGATCCGGCCCTTGTAACCTTCTCTTTCGTTTCAAATAGGAACGGACCGCCTGCGGCCGTGGCATCCGCGATCTTGACCCACGGAACCTCACCATTCATGTAGTCGTTGATTGGCCGAGGAGAGGAACCACGTCCGAGTTCACAAAGTCTGGACAATGACTCGACCTTCCACCCCTTTGGAATCGTCCCCAGTTCCGAGTCTTCAAACTTGGACGGAAACAGGGCGGCGATGGCGGCGTCCATGCCGGCGGGCTGGCAGCCTTGTTGCTTAGCGCGGACGGGGTCGAAATCCACGAACCAGCTCTGGAACAACGCCCGCGCCATCGCCTCCAGCGTCTGGTTCATCCGCCGGTTCAACTCGATCTTGTCGTCCAGCGTGCCGAGAATGTGGGCGATCCGCTTTTGTTCGGGGAGGGGAGGAAGGGGAATCTGGAATGATTCGATGTGGCCTTTCGTTATCGCTCTGCGGCTTCCTCCTGCATTGAACGACTCGATGTAATCTTTTGATGCCGGATGCGTCAGGAGCGACAGAAGGTAGCCGGGGTCACACTCTCGACGATCAGGACGGATAATCGAGACGTGCTGGTTAACGCACGCTGGGAGGATGTCGTCAGGAATGATGCAGGCTCGTCCAAACGTGACTCCGTCTCCGGTTATGTTGAGCAGCACGTCACCTGACTGGATCTCCGCGTTCCGAAGCTCCATCGCGTTCTGATTGGAGATGAACGCCAGCCCGTCTCTATCGAAATGGCGATCAAACACGTTCTGGCTACGAACAAGGGCGTGTGAGACGCGGGAGCCGAGATACACCTCGCGCCCGCCTCGCGGGGTCGCACCCGTGCCGATCTTCGTGCAGATATGGGCGAGCCCCTGAACCTGCCACCCGTCGGGCAGGTTCGCCACCGTTGGACAAATGCGACCTCTAATTGCCATATCCCAGCCCCCCAAGATTGGCTTTGATCGCCTTCTCCAGCTTCGCCGATTCGGCAAACTGACCATTCAACTCCGCCACCAGCCGCGCCATCTTCTCTTCAAACGGCTCGCCGTCGTCTTCGACTTCCTCGGCGCCGACGTACCGGCCCGGGGTCAGGACGTAGCCGTGGCTGGCCATGTCCACCAGCTTGGCAGACTTGCAGAAGCCGGGAACGTCAGCGTAACCCTTACCGCGTTTCCACGCGGCGAACGTGCCGACGATCTTCTGGAGGTCTTCGGCCGTGAAGGCGCGGAGGACGCGGTCCACCATGTAGCCGATCTTGCGGGCGTCGATGAAGAGCACTTGCCCGCTGCGGTCGCGGAACTCGCCGCGTGCTTTCTTCGATTTGGTCAGGAACCAGATGCAGGCGGGAATCTGCGTGTTGGTAAAAAGCTGCCCCGGAAGAGCGACCATACACTCGACCAGGTCATTCTCGACCAGTGCCTGGCGGATTTCTCCTTCGCCGCCGGAGTTGCTCGACATGCTGCCGTTGGCCAGGAGCAACGCCATCGAGCCATGGGGGGCCAGGTGATAGAGCATGTGCTGCAGCCAGGCGAAGTTCGCGTTGCCCTTGGGGGGCGTGCCGTATTTCCAGCGGGCGTCGCCTTCGAGTTTGCCGTCCCACCAGTCACTGATGTTGAAGGGTGGGTTGGCCATGACGTAGTCGGCCCGCAGGTCGGGGTGCTGATCCTGGGTGAAACTGTTGGCCGGCTCCTTGCCGAAGTTGAAGTCGATCCCGCGAATCGCCATGTTCATGGCGGCCAGCCGCCAGGTGGTGGGGTTGGATTCCTGCCCGTAAACGCTGATGTTCCCGAGCTTCCCGCCGTGCTCCTCGATGAACTTCTCGCTCTGCACAAAGAACCCGCCGGACCCCATCGCCGGGTCATACACCCGCCCGTTGTACGGCTCCAGCATCTGCACAATCAGGCTGACAATCGACTTGGGCGTGAAGTATTGCCCGCCCTTCTTTCCCTCGGCCAGCGCAAACTGCCCCAGGAAATACTCGTAAACGTGCCCGAGGATATCCTTGGCGTGCAGGTTGGCATGCTCGAACGGGATCGTGGCGATCAGGTCGATCAGACCGGCCAGATTCGACGGGTTGATCTGCAACTGTGTGTAGGTCTTGTTGAGTACGTTCTTGAGCCGGGGATTCTCCTTCTCCACGGCGTCCAGAGCATCATCAATCAACTTGCCGGTCGAGGTGATCTTGTACTTGCTGGTCTTGCCGTTCTTGACCGTGATCTCGGTGCCCTGGGGAAGCTTGGCGCTGTCCTGCAACGTCTTCCAGCGCGCAAGCGCCGGAACCCAGAAGACGTTCTTCTCGGCGTAGTAGTCGCGGTCTTCGAGTTCGGCGGCGATGGCGGCCTCGTACTTGGCCGGGGTGCCGTAGTCGGCGGGATCGAGATAGTAGTCGCTCTTGGGATTGCGAAGCTGTTTGTCGATCTCCGCCTGCCGGGCGGCGAAGGAATCCGAGACATACTTCAGGAAGATGAGGCCCAGGACGGCGTGTTTGTACACGGCAGCGTCGAGGCTGGCGCGGAGCTGGTCGGCGGCCGACCAGAGTTTTCGGTCGAGGTCGCGTAAGAACTCTTGTGCGGATCGATCAGTCATGAAAACATGTCTCCAAACGCGATGCGATCAACCGGAACGGGAAAGCCGGCTTTTCTGTCGGGCGTAAGCGCAAGTTGCGACGGAACAGGGGCTTGTCCATTGGGATGGGCAAATGATAACCCCGCACCCCGGCCCCACGCAACCACGAAGGTCGCCCTTCAACAATCAGGTGTGTGACGCTCTGGACATACTCCCGCCCCAGCAGTGGGGCCAGCGTCCCGCTGGCCTTCCTGCGGCGTAACCCGCACTGCAATCGAGACTTACCAACCGTATATCAACAGCGGAGGCATCATTAACACATCAACTGGCATCATATGGCCTCGCCGCTTGACAATGCCATTCTCCCACCCTTACACGCCATAACCCCCTGCTCCCTCACAACTAACAATCCATCCCACTCCCGCGCGCTGCGCGCAACGGTTGTGCGCTAATGAATTTGCGCAGATTCTTTCGGCACACCTGTCCAGCACCAAACCCGCTTTCGTACCTCCAGCGCTGCGCGCCAACAGCGCCGGGCGCGCAGCGCCACGCGTATAGATAGAGGGCTCGCCTTCTCGGCCCGCGCCGGCGGACCGGTTCTTTAACAACCCACGCCCGCATCGTCCGCCACGCGACGAGTTCATGACTCATTCGGCACGGCAATTTTTTCGGGAGAACGCCAAGGCCGACGAAAGTAGCACGGCCGTCTCGGCTGTGTCCGAGCACTTTGACACAGGCGAGACGCCTATGCTACTCCATGTGCCCGAAAAAATTGCCGCGCCGGAACCATTAGTGCTTCGTGCTTCTCTGGTCATTCGTCCATCGACTTTCGTCATTCCCACCGACTGACCGCCAGCTCTCGTCAATTCCATGTCAGTTTCGGTCATTTCCATGTCACTTTCGGTCATTTCCATGTCAATTCCAGTCCAGTTCCTGTCGAGTTGGACTAAACGGCTGTCGCCGTGGCGGGCGTGGGAGGGCCTTGCGTGGCGGGATTGTGTAGACTTTATGGCAGAGAGGCCGGCGGACGGACGACACGGGGTCGGCCGCCGCCAGTCTCCATATCCGAAA
>JANYKD010000114.1 GCA_025361735.1 Phycisphaerales bacterium | reverse complement strand
CCAGCCGGGCTGGGCGTTGAGCTTGGCGAAGTCGTAGCAGGTCTTGAGGCCGGGCCGGGACTGGCGCAGCCAGAGACGATGCACTTCGGCAATAAAAGGGGCGAATTCGAGGGTGCTTTCACGGGGCTTCGAACGGCCGTCGATCAGGTCGCCGTCGCGCGACTTGGCCGACCAGCCGTAGAGGGTGGCGCGGGAGATGACGCGGCCGAGGCGGTCCTGGAGGCTCAACAGAAATCGTTCAATGGCCTGGTCGGTGGTAAGGCCGAGTTGGGCTGCGGCGGATTTGGCGTCCTCCCAGTCTCCGAGGATCTGGCGGCGCTCGGCGAGCTTGGCGCGTTGTTTGGCGGTCAATGTTGCCAGGTCGTAGTGCTGAGTGCTGGGTGCTGAGTGCTGAGTGTCGGACAACAAGGAATCGGCGTCGGAACGGATCTCCCAGGCCTGGCCGGCGAGTTTGCGTGATTTGCCGGCGGCGAACCAGGGGCCGCCGGAGAGGCGGCGGACATGGCCCTCGGATCGGCCCAGGAGACGGGCGGCGTCGGGGAGAGGCAGCCAGGCGTGGTCGGTCTGGAGTGCTGAGTGCTGAGTGCTGAGTGCTGAGTCGGGCATGATGGGGCCTTGGTGGTCTCTGCGCTGCGGAGATGATCACGGTGGGTCGTGGACCCACCCTACGAGAGGCCATCCCAGTCGGCGTCGGCGTGGCAGACGGGAAAAATAGGGGCCGGAGCCGGGGAGGGCGTCCGGTCCGGCCCCAGAGGGAGAGTCGTATTACAGGGATCACAATCGTCCGACCCTACACCATGTCGGGCGCACATCTCAGCGAGCTGGGACTCGCGGAGATCCTCGGCGCGGCGGAGCTGCTCGCGGAGCCGGTGGATGCGGGCTGACGTGGCGATGAGGTCGGTGGCGAGTTGGGTGCGGGGGTGCTTGCGAGTCGCGGGATTGGAGGCGGTGATCTCGGCGTCTTGCTTCAATAAGTCGTTCATGGGGGCTCCGGATAAAGAGATGAGAAAACAGAGAGTAGAGAGGAGACGGAGGTGCTCTACTTTCCACAATCCACTTGCTGTCAGGCGGCGGTGAGTTGCCGATTACCGAGGCGGGCGTCGATCTTTCCGGACAGGTCTGCCTTCTCCCGCGCGCAGGTGATGCGGCGGATCTCGGAGCAGTGCCAGGCACCGAACTCCAACACCTGGCCGGAATCGTAAGCGGCCTTGCAATAAGGACACTGCACCTGGACGCGGCGAACGACCTGGGCGCGCAGCTTGTCGACGCGACGGCTGGTGCGATCGGCGTACGGGCCAATGATCACCTGGGCCAGCGGAATCTCCGCCTCACACTGCGGGCAGATGTACTGGTCGATCTGCGTGGGAAACTGGTCGTGCAGGGATCTCTTGAGGGAAATGTCGTGAGGATCTCGCGGTTCTGGTTTCATGGCAACTCCTGTCAATTCAGTGTTGATCAGTGCTTGGAATCGGTGAATGGGATCGCGTCGTCCGTCGCGTAGCGGAGCATCTGGCGCAGTCTCCAGATGGGCCCCTCCTTTGCCACGGTGGCCATGTCGCGGAGCTCGCTGCGGCGAGGGGAAGAAGTGATGAGTCTCTGGGCTGCGTGGTCGAGCTTAGTCAGGGAGATTCGGAAAGCGGAGATAGCGGCCGCAAGAGCAGCGTCGCGGCGGATCTGCTTTGCCGCTCCTGCTCGGCGATGGCGAGCACCATTGCCAGCTCGGCGGCAGTCTCGCCTGGCATGGAGACGAATAGCTCGATCAGCTTTCCCCTGGTGGCATACCACCAGGTCCCGAACTTGTTTGGGTGCAGGTGGCAGGCCGCGGCTGCCGTGCCGGGGTCCCACAGGTAATCGCGCCGCAGATCCTCCTTGACCTCGGCCAGTCGGGCCGTGATCGACATGAGTCTCCTTGTGTGATAGTGGCCAATTCACCTCTTGGTGAAGGAATTCGGAAACTGGATGAATTCCCCGAGCTTTGCACCAGGCGGTGACTTCGGCTCGCGAATTCACTATTGCATTGCGTCGTTGCGATGGCATATCCTGCTCCTGATCAGGCGGCGAGGCCTGCGTCGGACGTTGATGGTCGATAGTCAGTAGATGAGTAATCGCCTCAGGGCGGAATCATGGGCGAGACGCCCATGCCACGATTACCCGTGGAATCCGTGACATCCGCGGCGAAGATGCGAGCGTCGTCCACGAGCTCCTGGAGGGCGAGGATGTGGCCATCGGTGACGTCTTCCATTTCGTCGTTCCTGGGCGTGATGGCGCGGAGCCGGACGACGATGGATTTGACCGCGGATTCGATGGCAGCCAGGGCCTTCGCCTGGATCGTCGGATCGGGTGCGGGATTGGTTCGGCGGCGGAGCTCGGAGCGGGCGCTGCTGACGGGGCGGCCGGCACGGCATTGCTCGAATAGGTCTGGCGCCTCGGAGCGGAGCTTGCGGGCGTAGGCGACGTACCGGCCGCTTACACCGAAGAGATGGCCGGCGATGTCACGCGTCACGTGGCGGTCAATGTGGGAACGCTGTTCCCGCTGCTCCACTACCATGCGGCGCATGCTGGTGTATTCGGTATCCGGCATGTTCGCGACCATGTCGGCGAAGACGACGGCGGCGCAGGCTTTCTGGCTATCGGTCATGTCGCGATGGAGGGCCTTGGAGTAAACATATGCCACAGGGTCCTTCGCGGCTTTGGGATCGGCTGGGACGGTACGGATGGGCAGGCCTAGGCGCTTGAGGATCAGGTAGCGATTTCGGCCATCGAGGATGCGGCCGTTGAGTAGCACGATGTCCTCACGTTGGCCATTGATGCGGATGTCGGCCTCCAGAGCCGCCTGCTCGGTGGCGGTCATCATCGGCAGCAGGTCGGCGACGGGATGTGCGATTAGCTCGGGTGTCATCTTCGTGTCCTTGGTGGTTCTTCGCGGGGACAACGTGGTGGGTCATGGGCCCACCCTACGCAGCCGTGGGGCGGTAAGGGTGGCGTCCACAGGCGCGGCAGCGGACGTCGCCGCCGACGACGTGGCGCGGGACGCGGATGGCGAGGCCGCACTGCCGGCAGAATTTGAGCACCAGGATCGAGCCGGGGATGGCGTCGCCGGAACGGCGGTAGCGGGACTTGGAGTCGACGAGTTTGAGGCGTGAGAGGCGGTCGGTGAGGAGTTCCTGGCTGAGGTGAGGCATGATGGCTCCGATAAGCGAATGCAAAGCGGCGTCGTGCCGCCGCACTCCATAAAAGGCCCACGGGGCGGGCGGACGGTAGCCGAAATTCGGCTGAAGAATCCCGGCCGCCCAGCCCGCGTGAGTCAGGTTTTGACTATGCGGCGGCGGCGATCTGTTGAACTTTTGGGAGCGGGTCGCTCTTCCCTGTGGCGAGAAACTCCTCAACGAGAATCTCGATCACAGTTGACATTGGTCGGCGCGTCGCCTTGGCGATTCTCCGCACCTTTTCCATGGTTGTTGCCTTGACCCGTATTTGTGCGTGACGTAACATGATGGTGGCAAATGTATCCAGTTGGTTGCACGGAATCAAGAGCAAATGGGGCCAATTGGTTGCAATTGGGCAGTTGAAGTATCCATAAGAGACGCGGTAGCCTATGTTTGTGACAAAAACAAAATCTGTGAGATTCCGACTGGAACCCGTGTTTCAGGACGCTTGGATGGAGTTCTGCGAACGGCGCAGGATAACCCAACAGGCCGCCATTGAGTCGCTGATCGAGTGGATCATGAAGCAAGAGGAGGAGGTGCAGGCGATGGTGTTGGGCCAATTGCAGCCGAAGGACTACATCGTCAAGAAAATGCTCGAATCCCTCACCGCTGGTTTTCCGATCGAACCCAAGGTCATGGACCGGGAGACAAATCGGATGGGCGTTCTGGAGTCGAAGCTTCGCCGTCGCCCCTCATGACCGACATGGCGTTGGTCAAAAGACGTGCGTCACGCCAGCCGCCGATGGGAATGGTGATCTGAGAGTGAACGCGATCGACTATGCAGTCAACGCGCTCGCCTTGCAGGTAAATGGTGCCTTCAACCTCAATGATCTGAACGGGCGTCGGAAATTTCACAAATCCACCCTTGTTGGTGCTGTTAGTGTAATGTTTTTGATGGTGAAAATGCAATAGGAAAAACGCGAGAAAGGGGAAATCGTGGAGAATAGACCGCCGCAAATTCATGACGTGGCGAGGTATCGATTGACGCGTGATGGCCAGGAGTTCGGACCATACACGGAAGCGGAAATGATCGAATACGCAGGTAGAGGCCAGATCCTCGAATCAGACCTGATCTTGCGCCAAGGGTGGCCCTATTGGGTCAGGGCATCGAACGTGGAGGTTTTGGCGGGCAAATTCGCGGCGCCAAGTGTATACCCAAAGCCCGACGAGAGCCTGTTGGCGATCGCCAACGCCAACAAGCAGCCTGACACGTCTCCGCAAGTGATCGTGCACCGACACCAACACGTGCATGTGCATCACGGGAATTCCATGGTTCGCGCGGGGATAGCGCTCATCTGCCTGGGGATTGTCTTTTCATGCTGTACCGGCGGATGGAGTCTTGTGCTATGTGGCGCCGGCGTCGTGGTGCTCATTATCGGGGCTTGTTCGTGACCTGCCCGGAAATTACAAGATTCCTCTTGACTTGAGGGGACTGTTTGATCTATATTCACGCGCTCATGAGTTAGGTTTTGGGGTTCGGCGAAGGACCGAACGCATTGCGAAACTGAATACGGCAGTTCAGATTTGAGATTTCGGACTTCGGATTTCATTCGGGATTCGAGTTTCGGATTTCGGAATTGAGATTGCCCAATAGGCCCACGGGATTCCGCAAATGGAACCCCGTTCTTCGTTGCGCGGGGAAACGAATATCGGTGGGTCATGGACCCACCCTACGCATGGAAGCTCGCTCATGCACGGACGCATGCCACAATCCCCCTTCTGCCCCCGCGAGGGCCGCCGGCTGCCAAGGGCCGGCGGCCGATTTACCACGTCCAAAAGCGCGTCGTTTGCGCCATTGTTTCGCAGCTGCAGGGCGCCGGGAGAAACACTCCCGGCGCCCGTTTGGTCCGAGGTTGGTCATGGACCCACCCTACATTCTGCGGTGGGTCGTGGACCCACCCTACGTGCCCCATTTGGGCTGATAGGCTCGCACTCGCAGTTTGCGGCGGCGGGCGAGCACGGCGAATGTCGTGCAGCCGATCAGTTTAGCGAGGTGGGTGTCTGGGATGACGCCGAGGTGGGCGTCCCATTTCTGCCAGTCGTGGGTGGCGGGGCGTCCGCCTTTGTATTTGCGGGGCATGATGGATCCATTCTGGTGGGGCATGGCCCCACCCTACATATGAGCTGGCACGAGTGCCAATGTACCAGCCCATGTTGCCGACACCGTCCGTCGCGAGGCGCATCGCGGTCGTCGGCCAACCGCGCAACGGACAGATGTCCCCAGTCACATCTATGCTGCAACGGTATGCTATCGTCCCGTGTGCTCGCTGAGCGGGCCGGCGACAACGTGCTACCGCGCGTCCGCCTGCCGTACAGCCGCGTCGTAGGCCGCCTGTGCCTGCCGATCGGCCGCGTCGTAGGCCGCCAGTGCGGCGGGCTGCGTGGCCGTGTCGCGGGCCGCCCGTGCCTGCCGCACGGCCGCGTCGTAGGCCGCCTGTGCCTGCCGATCGGCCGCGTCGTAGGGCGCCAGTGCCTGCTGCACGGCCGCGTCGTAGGCCGCACGTGCCTGCCGCACGGCCGCGTAGTAGTCAGCCTGTGTTTTGTTGTCGTCCATTTGATCTCTCCTGTTGTCGCGGCGGAATTGCCGCAAGATAATCCCGCCGCCCGTGTGCTCGCTGAGCGGGCCGGCGGGAACGTGCTACAGATAAGCTGGTACTATCTCGCCTGTCATGATAGGTCTCCCTGTAAGGTTGTATATAGTGTATATCAAACATAGCAGATGTCAAGGGGAACATCGGAAAATTCGCGGCAATTAGAAACCAAAGCGGCGTCGTGCGGCCGCCCTCCAAAGAACACGGCCTCGCGCGGCGAAACACCCATCGCGGAACAGGCCCGGCCGGCCGGCGACTGCCGGAGCCTATTTTGCCCGCAGGCGGCGCGCGAGCCACGGGTGTATGTTGTAGTTGATGGTTGATGGTTGATGGTTGGTAGTTGATAGTCATCGATATTGGGAGACGACGATGAGCGAAGAGACAACACAGCAGCAGCGGAGGGCCGATGCAGTGGCGGCGTTGCAAACGGCGATGAGCACCACGCTCAATCTGCCGGGGCGGCTGACCAGCGAGTACCGGGCACTGTGCATCGCGCAGTGGATCATCGTGGCGCTCAATGCCCTGGTGTGGGCGGTGTTCGCCTGCTCGGCGCATCTGCCGGCGTGGGCGCCGACCGTGGTGTCGAGCGTGAGCGGGTTGGTGGTGGCGATCATCCAGACCAATTACGCGAATAATCGCACGGGCCTGAAGCAAACCGCGACGGAAGTTGCCGGTTGATGTTGCCACTGTCTGGTGCGAGAACTATCAACTATCAACTATCAACCATCAACCATCAACCATAAACCTGGAGCAAAAATGAACACAGAACAGGCACGACAGGCGGCGATCGCGAGCGGATACCAGGGCGAACCGACGGCGGCGGTGCTGCGGATGTTCGGCTGGGCGCCGACGGACTGGAGCGCGGAGGCGACGGTCAATCCGTCGCCCGTGGATACGGCGACCGCCCGGCAGGCTGGAGATGCGGCCGTGGCCGCGGCGGCCGCCGCGAATGCTCCGGCCCAGGTGATTTCGACCATCGAGAAACTCGCCGTCCTCGCACTCAAGGCGGCGGGGATGATTGTGTGCATCATGCTGATGATCGGCGTTGCCCCCGGCTGCAAATCGGCCGGGTCCGAACAGGCGGTCGTGGTAACCAATACGCAGGCGCTGCTGGCCAACTACCAGGCCAACACCAGCTCGCTCGTGCAAGCGATGATCTCCGGCTATCGCGCCGAGCAACGGGCCGTGGTCGACCAGCTCGCGGCGGATGCGATCGCGGCCGAGACCGGGGCGGATGGCAAAGCGAATGGGAAGAACATCCAGGTCATCCAGGCGAAGCGACTGGCTCAATATGTGGCCATCGACGAGGTGTGCGCCACGATCTCCAGTAAGTGGGCTGCGATCAACCAGGATGCGGCCAACGCATCGGTGGGTCTTGCGGCGTTACAACAGTCATTCCAATCCTCAGCAGACACCAGCCAGGCGTACCAGCAGGCGTCGGACGCGGCCCTGGCGTTGCTCCAGCAGGTGTTGGCAGGAAAGAGCACGAAATCAACGAGCCCGATTGTGACGGCGGTGCGGGGGGTCAAGTAATAGTCGGTAGTGGCCGACCGCGGATTAAACCATGTTATCAACCATCGCGACAATCGTGGGAATCCTCAACGGGCTCGTGAGCGCGTACGTGCTGCTGGTCGTTAAGCGGATGGAGCGTCTGGAGGATCGGCTGGCGAAGAAGGCGGAAGACCTGATCGACGGGCGGTTCGAGGCGATCGGGCAGAAGTGCGAGATGAAGCACGAAATGGTCTCGCAGCAGATCTCAGGGATCAATGGCCGTCTACAAAAAGGCGACGGGGCGTTTGACACGTTGGGCACCGGCGAGCACCGACTGGAGCTCAAACTCGTGGCCGCGATCGGAGATCTGAAGCAGACCATGCTGCGCGAGTGCGCCGATCGCGGAGACGTGGCCAAGCTGTCCGAACAGGTGGCCACGCTGGCCGGGCGGTTTGGAGCAATAGAGCGGGCGGTGGCGATGGATATTGAGTCCGCGAAGAGGCGGTGAGCGGGTTCAAGAGTTCAAGGGTTCAAAGGTTCAAGATTCGGCTCTGTGATCTCTGTGTTGAGAAGGATTGGAATCATGCTCGAAGAGGCGAAGAAAACACGGGACATGAAGTTGCGGCGGAGGCTGCTGGATGTGGCCAAGATCGCCAATGGGCTGGCGCCCAACCAGCGGCTTTCCGCGACCATGCTGGTGTCCGAGGTCCATGGCCTGTCGCCCCTGGGAATGGGGATAGAGGACGAGACGCACGCGAGAACGCTCCTGGGCGAGCTGGTGTCGCTGGGGCTGCTGCAGCAATTCGACAGCCGGCGAAAACGCACGGACGCCCGCGATCTGGATCATCTGGAGTACGGGATCACGGCCGCGGGAATCGAGCTGCTCATGGGAGCGAGGCCGGCGCACCCGATGGTGGATGACGAACGATTGCTGGAGGAGATTTAAGATTTCAGATTTGATTCGTCATTCGAGTTTCGAGTTTCGGATTTGGTACACCATATGGCCCTGCCCTTCAAGATTCACGAACTGCTTTCGGCCGCCGAACTGGCGGAACTGGAGGCGTATTGCCGTGAGCCGGGGAGGACTGTGGATGAGGCGCATGAATGGATGCAGGCGCGCGGGTTCACCCTCAGCCGCGGGGCGGTGGGGAACTGGCTGTGCGAGTTCAAGAAACAGCTGATGGCCGAGCGGTTCTCGCGGTCGGGCGAACTGGCGGCGGCGATCAAGGCGGCGGTGGCTGGAGGCGAGTTTGAGAAAGTAGCCGACGCGGCAGTGATGCAGCTCACCCAGGTCGTGTTCGAGCAGAGCACGGCCTTGGAGAGCGATGGCGAGGTGGATCCGCTGGATGTGATGCGGATGACACGATCGCTGAAGAACCTGGTGGGAAGCCAGGCGGAGATGAGAAGGATGCTGGCGGAGAAGTTCGACCGGGAGATGAGTAAGGCGACCAAGGGCGGAGCGATTTCTGCCGGAGACATCGCCAGTGTGCGGAAGGCAGTGTTTGGATGACCCTGGAAGCAACTGACAACCTCACGCCGGTCATTCGCTTTGACCCGTCGCAGCGACGGTTCTTCGATGATGATGCGCGCGTGCAGGTGGTTAACTTCCATCGTCAGAAGGGCAAGGATTTCACGGCCGCTGCCAAGGCGGTCAATGATGCGATCGTCAGTGGCCACAACTGGTACATCACGTCTGTGACCCAGCGGCAAGCTGACGCCACGCACAAGAAGTGCGCCAAGTTCGTCGATGCCTTCAAGATGCTGCTTAACATCCAGGGCAAGGCTGAGATGGATGAGCGGCAGTACGAGGAATGGGATGACCAGTTCAAACACCTGTTCACGCGGACGGCACGCAAGATCATCCTGCCAGGCGGCGCGGAGATCGAAGCCCTGCCGGGCAAGAACCCGGACACTCTGGCCGGCCTGACCGGCAATGTGATTTTCACAGAATTCGGCCTCTTTCCCAACGGCGGCTACGAACATTGGCGGACGATTTTCCCGCTGAGCACGCGCGGGTTCCAGGTGATCGTCATCAGCACGCCGCGAGGCAAGAAGCACAAGTTCTACGAACTCTGCACGGACCATGACGCGTACAGCTACCACTTCTGTCCGCTGAGCAAAAGCGTGGCCGACGATGGCTTCGTGCTCACCGACAACAAGGGCCGGCCCTGCACGATCGAAGAGTTCAAAAAGCTCTACCGCGACGTCGCCGGCTTTGCACGGGAATATGAGTGTCAGTTTACCGGAGACCTGGATGCGCTGATCGCCTGGGCGCAGCTCCTGGCAGCCCAGGATGGCGAGATCGAGGCCCGGATGCTGCGCGTGGATGGCGGAAATGGATGGCGTGAAACGTTCTTCGACGCGGTTTCATCTCTGCCTCCAGGCCGGATCGAATGGGGTTGGGACGTCGCCAGACATGCCGACTTGTCCTGCCTCTGGGGCAACCTGGCCGGCCGCGACGGCAAAAAGCGGCTGGCGTTCCTGGTGATCATGCGCAAGTGCGAGTTCGCCCTGCAGCGGGCGATCGTGACGCGCGCGATGAAGTGCCGGCCGGGAAATGTCGGCTGCGGCGATGCGACGGGACTGGGAATGGACAGTAATGAAACGCTGGCCGCGAACTTCCGTGATCGCTGGGAGCCGGTGACCTTCAGTTCCAAGAGCAAGAGCGAACTGGGTTCGGCCGGGCGGACGGCCTTCCTGGATGGCACGCAGAAGCTGCCAGCGTTCATGGCGGATGAGCAGTGGAAGCCGGTGGCCACGGACCTTTATTCGGTCCAGTGCGAGCCGAGCGGAGACGCCGCGGACAAGCGGCTGCTGCTGAGCGAGACGGAGAATGAACTGGAGCCGGATTCTCACTGTGACATCGCCTACAGCGGGCTGCTGGCACTGCGGGCCGGGGCGATGCTGGGCGGCAAGCTGGGGCCGCTGCCGGCGCCGCTGATGGAGAAACCGGTGGGATGGTGAAGAACGGAGTTGGTTATGGCCAAGAAATTCAACGCATATACGCCGCCGGGATTTCAGGTGGATCTGGGGCCCGTGAAAACCGGAAAGCCTGTGCCACCAACGGTTCCGGCCAATCCACCGCAGACGCCAGCGGAGCTGCTGGCAGAACTGGACGCGCCGGCTATCGCGGCACTGCGACGCGGGGCACGTAGCGAGATCGGCATGATCGGGACGGATCGAGCCACGGGAGAATTCCTGGTACACCTGGGATTCGCGAGCTGGTCGCAAGCGGGAGATCTGTACATCACCGACCCGGGACGCAAGGTGGCGACTGGCAACTGACGACTCGGTGGGGCATGGCTCCACCCTACGAATTGACACGGATGTCGCTCGACAGCGAACTAAACCTCTGGCGGAACACGATCGGGTATGGCTGCGGAGCCATGCCGCGGATCGGGTACCTCACGCGCGAGCAGAACCTGCGGCTGGAACGCATCTCTTGTTGCCGCAAGCTCTACCGCGGAGACCACGCGCAATTCTTTCTCTGGGAGGGGCGCACGCATCACAATTTTCCGGAGGTGCGAGTCCAGGGAGTCCCACGCCGGCTCTACCAGACCTACAACCTGCTACGGCTAATCACGCTCAAATCGGCGGACCTACTGCTCGGCGAAAGGCCGGGGGTCAATGCCCAGGATGCCGCTCAGCAGGAGGCGATAGACGCACTCGCAAAACGAACCCGGCTGCACAAGATCCTGTATACAGCGGTCAAAGAGGCCTCCTGGTCGGCGGAAGCGACGGTCGAGATTGTGCGTTGGGACGGAGACGTCTTCGTCACGAACCTGGCGCCGGGCGAGGTGTGTCCGATAGGCCCAGTGCAGCCCAACGGGCAACATGCGAGCTACGCGCGATTCGCGGTGCAGAACGTGGGCACCGACGAGAAGCCGGCGTGGCTGCGGCTGGAGACCACCTACACGTCCGGGCTCATCACACGCAAGTGCTTCCGCATGTCGGCGGCGACGGAAAACGGAACGCAGGTTGACCTGGCGATTTGGCCGGTGGAGGAGAACTCCGGTGGTGCGATGAATCGCACCCTACAGGAACGAGAGGAGACGGGGATCGACTCGAACACGATCGTCTGGCTCGCGAACGAGGACGAAGAGGGCCAGGCGGTCAGCGATTATGACGGGCTCATTGCCGCACAGGATTTGGTTAACGCGAAAAGGACGCAGATCGCGCGCGTGCTGGCGAAGCACAGTGATCCGAAGATGGCGATCCCGGAACGGATGGCTCAGCCGAATGGGACCGTTCCCAGTGATCACAGCGCCTTCTATTACGGAACCAAGGAAGAGATTCCAGAGTACATCATCTGGAACGCCGAACTGGCCTCGGCCGATGTTGATTTCAAAAACGCGATCCACGAGTTATGCATTCAAGCGGAGATGTCGGAAGTGCTGCTGGGGATTGCGGACGATGCGGCCGTGCAGACCGCGACTGGATACCGGCTCAAGGCGACGAACAGCGTCAGCAAGGCAAAACGAAAAGGGATTAATGTGACTCCATTCGTCGAGCGGATCGTCGATGTGTGCCAGGAAATGGAGGACGCGTTGCGGATCGTCTCCGTGGCCGTCTCGCCGGTGGGCGTGGAGATGCGCGACGGACTGCCTCAGGATGACTACCAGCAGGCGCAGACGATCAGCCTGTTGACAGGTGGCAAGCCGACGATGAGCGTTGAGCGCGCCGTGGAGATGCAGATCCCGGATCCCGAGGCGCGAGCGGCGGAATTGGCGAGACTTGAGAAGGCCGCGGCGGACGTCGTCGCGGCGGCGACTCCGAACATATTACTTGCGAATGATGCTGTGCCGGCACAGACGCCTGAGGGAGGAGACATGGGCGAGACGCCCATGCCACAAGCTGCGTGACCGGTGCGCGGTAATCTGTGATTGGTGATCTGTGTGGCCCCGAGCTGGATCGGGGCTTACGGGCGTGATGGGCCGAGTGCCCAAGGTATTGGTAATCGAGGACCGCCTGAAGGCGGGACTCCAAACAAGGAGCCAGTAATGGCTGAGACAGTGACCACGCAGGTGAGCCCTGCACCCGATCCCCAGGCCGGGCATGACCTGGTGGCGATCAATGCGAGGATCGATGCGCTCGCAGGCGAGAACAAGGAGCTGGCGAGGCAGAATAAGATTCTGGCCGACACGCTGGCGGCCACGAAGCCGGTGGATGAGACGGCGATCGCCGAGAAGGCCAAGACCGCGGCCCTGGGCGAAATCGACGCCCGGAGCGCGACGGCCGCGGCGACGGCCAAGAAAACAGCCGCGAGGCAGGCGGTCCTGGATGGCCTGCTCAAGGAGGTCCACGCCAAGATCCCCGAGCTGGTGCAACTTCCTGACAGCGATGATCCGGCCGTGCTGGAGACGGCGGCGCAGAAGGTTTTGGCGCGGGCCCGCGAGCTGAAGCTGGTGGCGCCGGATGTGGGCGGGGCCAGCAAGGATGGTGGCCAGGTTCCCGGCGGTGGCGCTGCCGCCGCCGCTGCACCCGCAAGGTTTTCCGGGCTCTCGGCTGGACTGGCCCGATTCGCGGGCGGGCTGAAGATGCCGACTTAACCGGGTAATCGGGTGCCGGAGATCGATCATCGTTGTTTGGTTATCGTGTTGTTTAGCATACACAGGAATCTTTTGGCGGGTCACTCCGCCCTGGAGTTTTGATATGGCAGTTTTAACCCTGATTGACATCGTGAAGATGAATGAGTCCGACCCGGTGGTCGGTCTCATCGATGAGACCGTCAAGGTCCACCCGGAAATCGCGCTGCTGGAGTCGCGCACCATCCGGGGTATCGCGTACAAGGCACTGGTTCGCAAGACCCTGGGCAACCCGGCCACGGCCGGCGGCGCCATGAAAGGATCGTTCCGGTCCGCCAATGCCGGCACGGTGCCGGTCAAGGCGGTCTACGAAAACAAGCTCTTCGAATGCTTCATCCTCAACCCGCTGCTCCAGATGGACATGGCCGTGGCCGCGGCCCATGAGGATGGACCCGAGGCGGCGTTCGCTCTCGAAGCGTCTGGCGCCATGGAAGGCGAATGGCAGGGCCTGGCGAACCAGTTCTACTATGGCACTGACGCGACCTATGGTAACGCCAATGGTTGCCCGGGACTGCTTCAGCAGTATGACGCTACCAATCGCGTCATCGACGCCACTGGCACCACGGAGAGCACCTGCAGCTCGGTGTGGCTGGTCCGATCGGCGCCGCAGTGGACCACGTGGATCTGGGGCCAGAATGGGAACATGAACTTCCGCCAGCCGCAGATCATTCGCGTCGTCGATCCGAATGACTCCACCAAGTTCTTCGATGCGATGGCCAGCGGGCTGCTCGCGCGGCCCGGTCTGCAGGTTGGCCAGCAACGCGGCGTGGTGCGGATCAAAAAGCTGACCGGCGACACGGGAAAGGGACTGACCGATTCTCTGCTGCAGCAGGCCCTTGCCCTGTTCCCGGCAGGTCTCGGGCCGAACCACATTTTCATGAGCCAGAGATCGGGGTCGCAACTGCAGCGATCGCGGACGGCGACCAATCCGACCGGCGCTCCTGCGCCATACCCTCGCGAGTACGAGGGTCTGGATGGCCAGCCCATTCCGCTCCACATCACTGAGGCGATCGTCAACACGGAGACGATAGCGCTTTGAGTCGTCATGACAGACATTATTTTCTGTCATAGTTACGTTCAGAAATGACACAGACAGGAATGTCTGTTCTACCGGAGAATTACGATGGAAGTGAAAGACGCACAAGTAAAGATTTCCGTGGCTTTGCCAAATGGGGCGGCCACGGCCACGCCGACGGCGGGAATCGACACGGGAAAAGTGGACACGGGCAGCATCGGCTATCAGGAGGGCGACTTCGAATTCATCCTCACGGCCCCGGCCCTGACCACGGTGCAGCAGCCGGATGGCAAGACCACAATTTACAACATAATCACCTCGGCGAATTCCGACCTTTCCGCCCCGACCACGCTGATGCCGGCAGTGATCACCCAGACAGGCGCCGGATCCGCCGGATCGGCGGCCGCCACCTATCGATTCCGACTGCCGTCCAACAGCCAGCGTTACGTCGGATTCAACGCGGTCGGCTCGACCACGGGTGACAACTCGGCAAAAACGGCCACGCTGGAAGGATTGTTCTAAACAGCAATCATGTGCGGTGCTCGGTGACGGGTATTCCCATCACCGATCACCGATCACCAGTTAAACGGATGGGGAAAAATGCCCACCCTTATAGAAGGAATATGATGTCTGATCAGATCCTCAATAACGCCCGCGCGTCCCGGATGCTTCCTCAAGCGGTGGTGGATGCGGCCGAGGCCACCATGCGCGGCACGTCATACGGCGAGCAGTATGTGGCATCGATTTTGAACACCAAACATGGCCTGACCGACGAAGGCAGCTATGTCGTGGCGACCAATCCCACGCCGGGTACGGCTGTGGCCTATGGCAACGGAGGCACGGTGGCGGCGTTTGCCGACACCACGGCCGCGTTCGTTTGGCGCAACAACAGTTCCCCGGTCAATCCGGTCTCGATGTACCTGGACTACCTCAGGTTGATCATCGGCGGAACGGTTCCCGCGTCGGCGACAAGCACGCACTTCGCCATCAAGATCGACAACGCAAACCGCGCGCCGACCAGTTTGGGAACGCAGATCACACCACAGAATCTCAATCTCCGATCCAGCCGCATCGTCAGCGGACAACTCTGGTGTCCCCTCACCGGCGGCAATGCCCCGGTGGTTCCGGCGGCCTCCGCGAACGCACGCCTGGTGGCCCGCGGCACACTGCGCAGCGTCATCAGCGTCGTGCAGGACGAATACGAGCTGCGATTCGGGGCCGTCGATGGTCCCGGCGGAATGGCCGCGGCCGGAGCCGGTCGATTCATTACGTCGGCACCTCCGATCGTGCTTGGGCCGCAGGAGTGCGCGGTGATCTGCCTCTGGCAGCCCAGCGGAGCGACGAACCCGTTGAGCTTCGAGTTTGAGACCGGATGGTGGGAACGATAACAACCCGGCCCCAAGGATGGGGCAAGTACCTCGCCTCGAACGTCCTTAACGGGACGTTCGAGGATTGATTGAAGTAGTTGATAGTTGGTAGTTGATGGTTGGTAGTGAAGAAACGGAGATCTCATGTACTTGACCGCATCTCAGAAGGCGATTCTTAATGCCCTGTGTCCGGCAATGCCGACGCTCGGCGATGTCATCGATAGCCTCGGCCAGGCAACCCTGACGGGGAACCTGGGCATCACGGCACTGGCTGCCGATGTGGATGCAGTGTGCAAGGACACCGGCGCGTTTGCGCAGGATCTGGATACTACGTCAGGCCTCACGCTCGGGTACCAGGATGGCCGCGTGGTCTGGGGACAGACTGTGGTCGATTATCCAGCGGGAACCATCCTGCTGTCCGGGTCGGCC
>JANYKD010000547.1 GCA_025361735.1 Phycisphaerales bacterium | reverse complement strand
CGCTGGTGGTGATCGCCGTGTACATCTCCTTCACCCACTTATCGCCCGGTTGCGGGCTGACACTGTAGACCAGCACGGAGAAGGCGGGGCTTCTCCGCCGGCGGACATCTGGCCGCCCAGACGTCCAATAGCGCCCCGGCCGATCTGCGCCCCGCCTTCTCCGTGCTGGTCTACAGTGTCAGCCCGCAACCGGGCGATAAGTGGGTGAAGGAGATGTACACGGCGATCACCACCAGCGACCAGACACCGCCGGCGTTTCTGGTGCATGCCCGCAATGATGGCATCCCGGCGCAACTGTCGATCGACTACGCGGAGGCACTGAAGAAGCGAAACATCGCCGTTGAGCTGCTGCTCTTCGATACCGGCGGGCATGGATTCGGCATGGGCGTGGACGGCGGCGAGGTGGCCGCGTGGCCAGAGAAGTGCGTGGCATGGTTGAAGGGACGATGAACAGCGATAGGGAAATCACTCTGCAGTACCATCGTCTCCCAGAGTGCCGGACCTTTGAGCCTGCATGATCACGGTCGCCTTGTTCTCCGTGGCCTCACGGCCACGGCTACCAAAGGTGACGGCCCTGCGGGCCTGCAAAGGTGATCGCCTACCGTTCCCACGGCGCGGCGTAGGAGCCCTGACTACGGGCTACGGCCCAGGCCCGCTGACTACGGACTACTGACCACTGCCCACTGACTACATCCACGCTTTCCGAGAAAATCGAAACCGGCGGTCCTATCATTCCCGCAACAAGACAGCGATGACGGACCACACGTGTCCGTCCAAGGATCATTTCGCATGAAGGTATTCGTGCCCAATCAAAGCGGTGGCGGTGAAACGCGCGTGGCCCTCGTACCAGTTGTCGTCAAGAAACTGGCCTCGGCGACGGTGGAGGTTCTGGTCGAATCGTCGGCCGGGGTGATGTCGTCGCACAGCGACGACGCCTATCGCGCGGCCGGGGCGCAGATGGTTGGCGGCGACGGCTGGGCGCAGGCCGACATCGTGCTTGTCGTTCACGCGCCAACGGCCGAGTTGGCCAGGCAGATGCGCGGCGGTGCGGTGCTGGCCGGGATGCTCGCGCCACAACGAAACATGGAACTGATACAGGCCCTTGCCCAGCAGGGCGTCGCGGCGATGGCGCTGGAATTCCTGCCACGCATCACCCGCGCCCAGGCGATGGACGTGCTCAGTTCCCAGGCAAACATCGCGGGCTACAAAGCGGTCATCCTCGCGGCCGAGCGATGCCCCAAGATATTCCCCATGCTCATGACGGCGGCCGGAACACTGCAGCCGGTGAAGGCATTCGTCATCGGGGCGGGCGTGGCGGGATTGCAGGCGATCGCCACGGCCAAGCGGCTGGGCGCGCTGGTCAGCGCCTACGACGTGCGCCCGGCCGTGAAGGAGCAGGTGCAGAGCGTCGGGGCCAAGTTCATTGAACTGCCGCTGGAAACCGCCGGGGCACAGGATGCCGGCGGATACGCGAAGGAACTGACGCCGGAACAGCAGCAGAAGCAGCGGGAGCTGATGGCGAAGGTGGTGATCGAATCCGACGTGGTCATCACCACGGCCGCCATCCCCGGGAAGCCGGCGCCGAAGCTGATCCCGGCCGACGTCGTCGCCAAGATGCAGCTTGGGTCGGTGATCGTCGATCTGGCGGCCGAATCCGGCGGTAATTGCGAACTGACCGAGCCCGGACAGATCGTTCAGAAACACGGCGTGACCATCATCGGCATCAGCAATGTCCCCGCGACGGTGCCCTTTCACGCCAGCCAGGTCTACGCCAACAACCTCGCCAATCTGCTCAAGCTGATCGTGACCAAGGAAGGCACGGTGAAGATCGACCCGGCCGACGAAGTGATTGCCGGCGTGCTGCTCTGCCAGGGCGGGCAGGTCGTACACCCAAGACTCAAGGAGATGATGGCCCATGCCTGATTTTGGATCCCATCTTTATGTGTTCATCCTGGCCGCCTTTCTGGGGCTGGAGGTCATCCGCCGGGTCAGCCCCCTGCTGCACACACCGCTGATGTCACTGACCAACGCGATCTCGGCGATCAGCGTGGTGGCGGCCATCGAACTGGCCGGGGCAAAGCAGACCACGCTCTCCACTGTTCTAGGCACGATCGCGGTGGCGACGGCGTCGACCAACATCATCGGCGGGTTCATGATCACCGACCGCATGCTGCGGATGTTCCGTAAACGCGAGGTGAAGAAGTGAACCTGCTCCTGGCTTATACCGCAGCACCGCAGCACGCGACGCTTTCCAGCGTCATCAGCACGGCCACGTATCTTCTCGCCGCGCTGCTGTTCGTGCTGGCCTTGAAATGGCTCAGCGCCCCCACCACCGCCCGCCGCGGCAACATCGCGGGGCAGGTCGGCATGGCGGCGGCGATCATCGGGGCACTGCTGCATCACCAGATCATCAGCTACGAGTGGATCATCGTGGGCTTCGCCATCGGCGCGGTGATCGGCGTGCCCATGGCCATCTGGATGCCGATGACGGCCGTGCCACAGCGAACGGCGCTGTCGCACGCGTTCGGGGCGCTGGCGGCGGCCCTGGTGGGCACAGCACACTACTATCTGTTCGACCTCAAGCACGCCCCGCCGCACGCGATCGTCATGGGATTCCTCTGCCTGGAGGTGCTGCTCGGCGCACTGACATTCACGGGCAGCATGATGGCATTCGGCAAGTTGCAGGATCTGCTGCCGACGCGGCCGCTCACGTACAAGAACCAGAACATCTACAACCTGCTGCTGCTGGCATCGGCCATCGCCTGCGGCGTGCTGCTGATGATCCATCCGCAGTGGATGTGGCTGTTCCCGGTGCTGCTGCTGCTGGCACTGGCGTTCGGCGTGCTGCTGATCCTGCCGATCGGCGGGGCCGACATGCCCACGGTGATTTCACTGCTCAACAGCTACGCGGGACTGTCCGCGTGCATGATGGGGTTCGTGCTGGACAACAAGCTGCTGATTATCGCAGGGGCGCTCGACGGCGCCAGCGGATTCGTGCTGAGCATCATCATGTGCAAGGCGATGAATCGCAGTTTCACCAACGTGCTGTTCGGTGCGTTCGGGCAGATCCAGGCACCCGCCGCCGAGGCCGGCGAGAAGAAGACCGTCCGCGCCACCTCGCCCGAAGAGGTCGCCGGTATTCTCGAATCCGCCCGGCTGGTGATCGTCATTCCGGGCTACGGCATGGCGGTAGCGCAAGCCCAGCACAAAGTGCGGGAGTTGTACGACCAGCTCACACGGCGGGGCGTCGAGGTGAAGTTCGCGATTCACCCCGTGGCCGGGCGGATGCCCGGGCACATGAACGTGCTGCTGGCTGAGGCGGAGATTCCCTACGACAAGCTGGTGGAGATGGACGAGATCAACGGTGAATTTCCGCAGTGCGATGTGGCGCTGGTGATCGGGGCCAACGACGTGGTGAACCCGGCCGCCCGCCACGACAAATCCTCGCCCATTTACGGGATGCCGATCATCAACGCCGACCAGGCGCGGACGGTGATCGCCATCAAACGCTCGATGAACCCGGGTTTCGCCGGGATCGAGAACGAGCTTTACACGCTTGACCACACATTGATGCTGTTTGGCGATGCCAAGGGCGTGGTCGGGGCCGTGGCGAAGGAGTTGGGCGAGAATGGGCACTGACGCGAGAAGTCAGTGGTCCGTAGTCCGTGGTCCGTAGTGGCTCGGTCGAGCGGGAACGGCGAGATTCGAGTTACGAATGAGCTTCAGTCGATGATCGTTCGGCATGCGATTTCGAGCAGCCGCATTGGCCGGGAGCAGAACCGCTTGAAATTCGCACGACGAACTTACGCCGCGGCCACCAGCGCGTGCTGATTGCCGGCATCGAGGATTTCGCAGAAGACTCGCACGAGGTCGATATCGAGCCATCCTTTTTCAGCGTCGCCCATGAGGATGCTTCTGCATTGATCCAACGGAAGGGCCTTGCGATACGGCCGGTCGGTGCTGATGGCGTCGAAGACGTCGGCCACCGAGGTGATGCGCGGCAGAAGGGGCAGTTCGTCGCCCTTGAGACCATCGGGATAGCCGGTCCCATTGGGCCGCTCGTGGTGCCAGCGGACGATGGGCAACACCAAGCGGAACGTGCGCAGCGACTTGAGAATGTCGTAGCCGATCAGGGGATGGCGCTTGATAACTGCGTACTCCTCCTCCGTGAGCTTGCCAGGCTTGTTGAGGATCTGGTCGGGAATGCCGATCTTGCCGATGTCGTGGACCACGCCCCCGGTCTTCAGAGCTGCGAGTTCATCATCGCAGACACCGACCCGGCGGCCGATTTCCACACAATAGGCGCCGACGCGCTCGACATGGCCACAGGTGCAGTGATCCTTGCCCTCGATGGCGTTGGCGAGCGCGGTCAGAACCGCTGCCGAATCCTCCAACTGGTCGGTGGCGCGCTTGACGCGCAGGGCTCGCAGCATGCGCTGGGCGGTTTCCCGCCTGGGAGCAGACGTACATGCCAGATCATCGGCGCCGGCATCGAAGGCATGCTCGCCACGGTGGGCATGTTGCGGCCGAAAGATCGCGATAACGCTCATGAAACTGGTGCGTTTGTCGAACTTGATGGTGCGGCAAAGTTCAAGGTAGGGATCGACCGAGTCGCCCGGGACCAGGACGACAAGATCGATGGCCGGATCTTTTCGCAAAAGGTGGAGTGACTCGCGCACGGAGTTGCACGAGATGCAGGTCCACGGCTGATCCTGAATAACGCCGCTGATTTCCGCCACTGCCTGCTCCGAGCCCACGATCAATACGCGACCGAAGAGCAATCCCGAATTACTACCCATACCATGCTCCTTCGCATGACTCAGCGACTTCTGCTCGGGACTCGAATAGTCGCGCGAGCCGGCCTGACAACCGCTCATCAAGGCCGTTCTCGTAGGGTGACGGCCCGCGCTGGGCGAGACCGGCCACCAATTGCACCCCGACCGTTTTGCGGTCTGGAACTCTCATCGGCGGGTGGGGCAGGTTGCTTTAGTTCCGTGCTACGGGTTCTACGTAAAGTGCCCGAAGAGCCGTGCCGATGATCCTGGTAGTGATCGGCCACATCGTCAGTTGCATCCGCCGGTCGGGACTGTCCGCGTCGGGCCGAATTCCGGTCAACCGCGCGGGTGGCGTACCTGGGTGGTTCCAGGTTCAGGCGGAAACGATAGAGGAGTCGGAATGGGAGATCGAACGATGAGCGACATTATGCCTGTCATACCGGTTGAAAGCGCTGAAACTGAAGCTGTCGAGCCTGAGCCGGGCCCGGTATGCACCGGCCAGCTTGAACCGCAGGTGCGTGCCCGCATCGAGTCCATGTCCTACCTGCCAACCACCGCCGCCGTGGCGATGAAATTCGTGGAGCTGGGCAAGGATCCCGAGGCCGAACCCAGCGAGTACAGCAAGGTGATCAGTTCGGACAGTTCGCTCAGCACGAAGATGCTGAGCCTGGCCAACTCGTCGTGGTTTGGTGTTCGCAACAAAGTGACCAAGATGCAGGTGGCCGTGAACCTGCTGGGGCTGAGCACGGTGCGTACACTGGCGATCAGCTATTGCGTCACCGGACTGCATAACGAACTGCGTCTCACCGCGGAAGAGTCGCGGATGTTCTGGTCGGCCAGCCTGTGCAAGGCGGTGGCTGCCAAACAGTATGCGATGCTGCATGACCCGAAACAGGCCGAAGAGGCTTTCGCCGCCGGCCTGTTCCAGGATTTCGCCCTGCCTGTGATGTTTGCCGTTGCCAAGGAGCAGCTCGGGCCGGTGTTGCAGGACGCGTCCCTGGACTGGAAAGCCCGGCTGGTGAAGGAACGCGGGCTGTTCCGGCTTGATCACGCCGAACTGGCGCGTTGCGTAGCTCAGAAACTCGAATTGCCCGATCTGTTCGTGGACGCCGTGGCGTTCCATCACAATTACGCCAGCCTCAAGGAATTCATCGCCAAGCCCGTGATCGCTGACGCTGCCTACCTGGCTTCGCTGTTTCCCCATGTGCTGGATCAATGGAACCGCCAGGATGCGCAGGAAATGCGGGAGTTCCTCGCGGCCCACCGCGGCGAGAAGCCAATCACCGTCGACCAGTTCCTGGAATCGGTGCAGAAGGAGTTCAATCAACTCTTCTGCTACTTCGAGCAGGGCGATCCGCCCGACACCAAACTATCCGAACTTCTGGAACAGGCCACACGCGAAGTCGCCGACAACACCACCCGGCTGGTCGGAACAGTACACGAAATGCTGCAACAGGCAGCCACGAACGGTAAAGAGGTACAGCTACTGCTCCAGCAGCAGACCCAGCTCGAGCAGGCCGCCATCCGCGATCCGCTGACCAATGCCCTCAATCGCGACGGGTTTACCGGCCGGGCCACCGAGCTTCTGGCCAAGGCCTGCCGCTACGGCGCCAGTTCCGCGGTGGTCTACCTGGACATTGACCATTTCAAGATACTCAATGATACATCCGGACACGCCCAGGGCGATCTGGCCTTGAAAATGGTGGTGGAGCAGATTCAGCAGAGCATTCGGCAGAGCGACCTCGTCGGACGCATGGGCGGCGATGAATTCGTGGTGGTCCTGACCGACTGCAGCGAGGATGATGCCGTGCAGGTCCTCCAGCGCATCCTCACCTCCGTGGCCGAGCGCTCCGCTAAGGAACTCAATCTCAAGGCCACGCTCAGCGCCGGGCTGGTATGGGTGCGCGCCCAGGGACAAACACTACCGCTCGACAAGCTCCTGGCCGCTGCTGATAGACTCATGTACAACGCCAAGCGCGCCGGCGGAGACCGGATCGAACATCGGGCCGTCGACGCCGCCAAAAAGGACGCGGCGTAGATTATCCGGAACTGCTTTGAAGCTCGGGCTTCCGGCCTGCGTGCGGGTCCGTGCAGGCTGTAAGCCCACACCGCACTGCCGCAATCGGCCGGTCACTTTGCCGCGCCCAACGGCTTGATCATGATTTCCTTGTACCATGCCTCGCTGGCCGGGCCGCCATGGATCTGCAGGCCGATGATCCCGGTCTGCTCGAGCTTCTCGTCGGCCTCGGTATAGTCCACGGTCTGGTGGCCATTGATCCAGAGCTGAATGCGGCGTCCCTGGCAGAGGATGCGGTACTCGTTCCAGTCGTCCATCTTCAGGACCTTCTTCAACTCCTCCAGATCGGCCTTGGCGACAATCTTGTTGCGGCGGGACTCGTCATACAGGCTGCCCCAGTAACTCTGGCCAAGGTCGGCCTGGTAGCCGCTGACTTCGTTGTTGTTGGGAACGCGCCGGCTGCGGAACTGAATGCCGCCGTTGGCGTCCTTGCCGAGCAACTTGAATTTCAGCCGCAATTCAAAATCGCCGTACTCTTTGGCCGTGCAGAGGAACTCGTTCCGCGGCAGCCCCTTCTTCATACTGCCGCCGACGATCGCGCCTTCTTCAATGCGGAAGACCGCCTTGTCTCCCTCCCATCCGTCGAAGGTCTTGCCGTCGAAGATGGCGACGAAACCGTCGGCCGGTTTCTCATCTTTTTCGGCCGCCCGTGCGCCCTGGGGCACCACCACGCACAACAGTCCCAGACCGAACAAAACACCGTGGATAAGCCGTCCGGTTGAATTCATGGTCGTTCTCCTGTTGTTGGTTTTACTGCTGGCGTGCTGGTGATGTTGTGCAGAGCCTTCTTGGCGATGTGGCCGATGATCAGCACGACCACGATGGTGACGACGACCCAGATGCCCATATATGCGCTATGTCCGGGGTGGCGAAGATCGAACTCCTTGAGCCCGGTAAAGGTGATGACCACCGCTGTCGTGCGCGGCGCCAGGCCAAGAAATGTACCAAGGATATACGGCCCCAGCGGCACGCGGGCGGCCGCCATCACGTAGTTGGTGAGCGAGAAGGGCGAACTGGGCGGGATGCGGAGGAGCGTGACGATGCCCAGGGTGCGCCAGAATCCCCGGCCAAGTAGTGCCTGGTAGACGGCTTTCCACTTCACATGTTCTTCGATGACCCGGGTAACGCGGTCGCCGCACACGAACCGCGCAAAGAAGTAGCCGACGCCGGCCGCTCCTGTAAAGGCGCACAGCGCCAGCGGCGTGCCGATCCAGGGTCCATAGGCCCAGCCGGCCAGCGCCGAGAACGACCAGGTGGGCACAATGGCGAAGCCGCCAAGCGGCCAGAAGCCGATGACGTAGATCATCGAGCCGAGCAGACCGTGTGCCTTGAGCCAGGGCGCGGAGTGGTTGAGCGTGCCGATGACGACCAGCATGCCCAGGATGGGCAGGGTCATGGAAAGAACGGCCAAGAATCCGGCCGGGCCGAGCCGGCGCACGGTGGCTCGCCAGTCGTGCCTCTCGTCCTGGGATGCGTTTGCGTCCGCCATGCACAGCATCCTACCCGCAATTTGCCCCGAAGCCTCGGGGCAAACCGCCTGCCACATTTGACTCACAGCGTTGTAAGTAGAGAATGACACCGTGTATCGAGTTGATACAGCGCACATTTTGTCCAACTACCTGAGGAGCATTCCATGGCATCGGAAACGAAGAAGAACAGTACGGTGATTCCACCGACCGGCGCTTCGCGCCGTGATTTCCTGCGAGCCAGCGCGATCACCGCGGCCGCGACGATTGCCTTCCCGCACATCGTCAGCGCCCAGGTCCGCGGGGCCAATGACAAGATCCGCATCGCCTGCATCGGCGTTGGCGGCAAGGGCGACAGCGACTGCGAAGACTCGGCCAAGTGCGGCGGCGAGATCGTCGCCCTCTGCGACGTCGATGAGAACACCCTGAACAAAAAGGCTCAGAAACACCCGGGTGCCAAGCTCTATCGCGATTTCCGCAAGATGTTCGACGAGATGGAAAAGGGCATCGATGCGGTCACTGTTTCCACGCCCGACCATGTCCACGGCATCGCGGCCGGTACGGCCATGAAACTGGGCAAGCATGTCTACTGCCAGAAGCCCTTCACGCAGACCGTGTACGAGGCCCGCACCCTCCGGGCGCTGGCCAAGGAGAAGAAGGTTGCCACCCAGATGGGCAACCAAGGCAGCGCCGGCAGCGGCCTGCGCCGCGCCGTCGAAGTGATCCAGGCCGGCATCATCGGCAAGCCCCTCGAACTGCACGTCTGGTCCAACCGCCCCATTTGGCCCCAGGGCATCGCCCGCCCCGAAGGCTCCGACCCCGTCCCCTCCAGCCTCGACTGGGACCTCTGGCTTGGCCCCGCGGCCGATCGCCCCTTCAAGAAGGACGTCTACCACGGCTTCAAGTGGCGCGGCTGGTACGACTTCGGCACCGGCGCCCTCGGCGATATGGCCTGCCACACCGTCAACATGGCCTTCCGCGCCCTCAAACTCGGCTACCCCAACGTCGTCGAGTGCGAAGCCACCTCCAAGCTCTTCCCCGAAACCTTCCCCCTGACTTCCCGCATCCGCTTCGAATTCCCCGAGCGCGAAGGCCTCCCGCCCCT
The DNA here is from genome assembly GCA_025361735.1 of Phycisphaerales bacterium. GTDB lineage: Bacteria > Planctomycetota > Phycisphaerae > Tepidisphaerales > Tepidisphaeraceae > JANYKD01. The sequence goes on along the minus strand of JANYKD010000547.1, from coordinate 41 downwards.
TAAGTTCTGGTGGTATGACGGCAACCCCGGCGACAAGAGCA
>JANYKD010000109.1 GCA_025361735.1 Phycisphaerales bacterium | reverse complement strand
ACTCGCCCGGCGGCGGGTTGAGATCGCCCGCGCGGTCGACGATTCGCAGCCGCAGCTTCGGCTGGCCAGCCAGAAGCGGCTGGAACTCAAGGCGGTTTACGAATGGGCTCAGGCGACCGGCCGCTGGCCCGTGCGCTACGGCAATGCGCAGTATGACCCCCAGTCCCTCAAGGCCGCGCTCGTCGGCACGACCCGGTACATGGAGGCCCTGCAGGGCACGTCCGGCCACGTCCCGCAATCACTGGCCACGATCGACGCCCGGATCAAGAAGCTCGAAACCATCCGCAAGGAGATCGAAACCTGCGGCCCGGCCGTGCGTGCTGACCTGGCCATGAAGCCGCCGCTGCCCCAGGAGAACATCGACGGCCTCGGCCGCCTTGGCGAGCGGATCGAGGGCCTGCGGCGTTTACTCGATGAACTCGCCCAACCGGTGCAGATTCAACTTCCGACGGACGTACCGGTGACCAATTTCGATGAAATTGAGTTTGCACGAACTCTGGCTGACGGGAGATGAAATGCACACACATTCATTGCGGTGCCGTGCCAGGCGAATAATTGAATTGCCAGAGGCATCATTGCAGCTCCGTTCGCCGCTAAAGCATGACGAGTGGCACAAATGGCAGATCGACCCCCTCGCATTCTGACGTATGCTTCCACTTCTCGCGCTAACCCCGACGTCCTATTCGACGAGGATGGCGCCACGCTGACGTTGCACCCTGATCGCGGGTTCGATGCCACTGTTCATCTCGCCGTGGTGATTGGCCTCGCAGTTCTCTTTGCGGCATTTGCCGCTTGCCCGGAGACCACGAGCGCGATCTTTCGAACGAAACTGGCTTCACCGCTTTCTGCAGGGAAGCGCGTGATCCTTGCGAGTCTCGCTGCGCTCTTCATTCTCATTGCCGCTGACGCGCGGTATCGCAGTCGGCGCGCGATTGTATTGATGGTTTCCCAGTGCAAGTTGAAGCTATTCATACCGAGCGGGTTCCGAACCCACGTGCGAGTAATCGCGCCACCGCCGGGTTCCACTGTGGCATTGGACACCAGCAGCGATGTTGGCCCGAGCGTCGTTTTGCATGACTCCAATGCCGTGTTGTTGGCAGAACTTCTGACTACCGCGGATACCTGGGTTCTTAGACGTGACGTACTCGAACGAACAATAAAGGTGGTCAATGATTGCCTGGCGCGAACGAGAACGAAGGGAGTCGACTAGCCTATGGCGTTGATGAATCGCCGTGACAGCCGTTACTGTCCGGCGACAAGGGTCTATAAAGTACGGCGTGCTGTCGATCTGCTCACCAGCCTACAATTCGCTGCCTATGGCAAAGCTCACGGATGGACCCGAATCTGTCGGGCCGGACTCGGCGCTGCCTCACGTCGTCATTGTTGGCGGGGGGTTCGGCGGGATCTCGGCCGCCAAGGCGCTGCGCTCCGTGCCGGTGCGGATCACGCTCATCGACCGCTCGAATCATCATCTCTTTCAGCCGCTGCTCTACCAGGTGGCGACGGCCGACCTGGCGCCGGGGCAGATTGCGTCGCCGATCCGGCAGATTCTCCGCCGCCAGAAGAACGCGACGGTGATGATGATGGAGGTGATCGGCGTCGATCCGGCGGAACGGAAGGTGTTCGCGAACTATCTCGATCACAAGAATCTGGCGATTCCCTACGACTACCTGATCCTGGCAACCGGGGCGCAACAGAGTTACTTCGGCAAAGAGGAATGGCGGAAGTTCGCCCCGGGACTCAAGACGCTCAGCGATGCGACGGCCATTCGCGATCGCGTGCTCAAGGCGTTTGAGGCGGCCGAAATGGAGGAGCAGACCGACCGGCATCCAGCGTTGATGACGTTCATCTTCGTCGGCGGCGGGCCGACGGGCGTGGAGATGTCGGGCGCGATCGCCGAACTGGCGCACAACACCCTGGGACCGGAGTTCCGGCGGATCGACCCGCACCGGGCCAGAGTGATACTGATCGAGGCCGGCCCGCGGATCCTGTCGGCGTTTTCCGAGGAACTGGCCACGCGCGTGCGTGAGCGGCTGCAGCGGATCGGCGTGGAGGTGATCGTGGGGAAGAAAGTGGAACAGATCGACCAGTCGGGGGTGATCGTCGGCGGCGAGCGGATCTACAGCCACACCGTGATTTGGACGGCCGGCGTGCAGCCGTCGCCGGCCGGGAAATGGCTGGGGGCTGCGACCGACCGGATCGGGCGGGTGAAGGTGTCCCCGGATTTGTCGGTGCCAGGGCATCCAGAGGTTTTCGTGGTTGGCGACACGGCGTTCCTTGAGCAGGATGGCAGGCCCCTCCCGGGGCTGGCCCAGGTGGCGATGCAGGGCGGGCGCTACGCGGCGGCCGTGATCGCGAGCCGGCTTCGCGGCCGGGAGCTGGGACACGGATTCCATTACCGGGACAAGGGTAATCTGGCGGTCGTCGGCCGGGGGTTTGCGATCCTGGAATCGGCATGGATGAAGCTCAGTGGTTATTCGGCGTGGCTGGTCTGGGCACTGATCCACATCCATTACCTTGCATTGTTCAACAACCGGCTGCTGGTGTTTGCGCAATGGGCCTGGTCGTACCTGACACGGCAGAAGGGATCGCGGTTGATCATGCGCGACGGGGATATCGACCTGAGCGAACCGGACGAGGAGGCAAAATGATCGGGGGTTTTCTCGGACTGACTCCGTTGTGTGTCACGCCGCCCGCTGCAATCCTTGCATCATCCGCCTATTCTTGAGCTACATTCCACCTGTGAGCGCCAGTCGTTCCATTCTCCGCGACTTCGTCGCGCGTCTGCACCGCAGGCTGATCGCCGTGCGGTTGCTCGAAGGCGTTGGTATTGGCCTGCTCGGCGGATCGTCGGCCGCGATGATCGTGGTAGGCGCGCTGCTCTGGCAAGGCCGCAGCGCCGGTTGGCCGGCCATCGGGCTGCCTTCATTGGGTGCGCTGACCGGGCTGCTCTGGGCTTGGACCCATCGCCCGTCGTCCATCGTTGCGGCCGAGGAGGCCGACCGGCAACTGCAACTGGCCGACTTGCTCTCGACGGCGTTCGCCCTCATCAGGCAACCGGGCATCGCCGATGGCGAGTTTGCCCGGACGGTCGTCGGTCTGGCCGATGCCCGCTGCCGCACAGCCTCGCCGTCGCAGGTGCTTCTCGCCCGACTTGGCAAACGCACCTGGGGCGCGATCACGCTTGCCATCATGCTCGTCGGCGGCCTGGCCCTGCTGTCGGCCAATCCGCTCGAAGGCGACCCCGCCATCGCCTCGGCCGACGGCCTGGGTGGTTCCACATCGCCCGCATCGCGCAATGCCCTGCTCACGGCCTCTGCTCCCGGCGGCGGGAGCCCCATCGCGGCCGACCATCCCACCGGCACCGACGACGATCCCGCGAACGACGACCCCCAGCGCACCAGCGCATCCAAGCACGGTACCGGTGATGGTGGCAACACCTCGAGCATCGCCGGCGGCGGCACGGGCTCTGCCCAGACCAACGCCCATCCCAACACCGGCTCCGCCAACTCCGGCGGAACGGCCGCCTCGCAGCACAACCAGACTGGCGAAACCGCCTCGGGTGTCGGCGCGTCCACCGATGGCACCGGTCGCGGCAATGCCACGGGTTCTTCCCAAACCGGCGGCCGTCGCTCCGCCCGCGTTCCCGCCTGGCACACCGCCGACTGGCCGGCCGTATCCGACCAGGCCACGCAGAGCATCCGCTCCGGCCAAATCCCGCCCGCTTATACCGATCTTGTACAGAAGTACTTCGAACGTCAGTAGGACAGGCATTCCTGATTCTGCTGAAGAACCGGACATGGCGGCAAAGTAGAGCCGACGCCCTCGTCGGCTGGGCATGAAAACGCCACTCGAAGAAGCCGGTGAGGGCACCGGCTCTACTTCTTCAGCAGAATCATTCCTCTCTGTCCCCAATAATCCATCCCCAATTACTGTTAAGTCTTTCATCGCCTGTGGCCGATAATAGCCTCAAAGGTCGGGTGAATTGGCCCTAAAGGAGATTCGCCCATGCTGTCTCGCGCACAACACCCCCTGGAACAGGAACTGGATGTCATCCAGCGTTTCGCCGACACCTACCAGAAACAATTCGCCGTGCTGATTCGCGAACTCAACGGGCCACCCGTGCCCGGTGCTTCGTCACAGGGCCTGCGCCTGTGCGTCGAGGCCGTCAACATGATGCTCGAAAGTCACCGCACGCTGGCCATGGCTTTGCAGGACCTGCGGCAGGCGGCCTGATGTCCACGGTCGCCGGACCTTGCCTGTCTTACTCCCAGGCCAGCGGAGCGACGCTGATCCCGCGGTGAGGATGGTCGGTGCTGGACATGAACCATTGCCCGCCTTCGTCCTGGATGAGCTCCGGCGCGTGGACGGTGTATTCCGCCAGCACCGGCTTGTCATGGAAATCGGCCGGCGATTCCGAGCAGTGCAGGTAAGAACGGGGACAGTATCCCGATGTGGTCTTGTCAGCCATATCCCACAGCGTCCACAGCAGGTAGAACAACCTGTCGTAATGGACCAGGACCGGCGATTCGGTCTGGTAGCTCGGTGTTTTCGGCTTATAGATCACGACCGGATCCGACCAGGTGACGAAGTCCGTCGACGTGACCAGGTTGATCCCGTTCCCATCGCAACGCAACAGGTAATAGGTCTTGTTCCAGACCATGATGTACGGATCGCGGTTGCCACCCCTGGCATTCAGACGTCCGCGATCCGTCCAGGTAAGAAGATCGCTCGAAGTCGCCCGGCCCAGGCGCGATCCGACGAGCGAATAGTCCTGCCCGATCTTCAGGCCTGCCGGCGCCCAGCCGCAGTCGCCCACATGGATCTTGGGCAGGTCACGCCAGGATTGAAACGTGGCCGCCTGTGCAAAGTTGCCTACCGGCGCCACCGCGTGGAAGCACAGCCCCTCGCCGGCATGGCCATTGTCACCCGCCACCCAGGGTTTGGTGATGCCAAAGCAATGCCATCGATTCTTGTCATCCTTGATAAAGGTGTGATCATTGGTGCGCCAGTCGGGGTACGTCGCACCCTGCGTATAGGAGACATTGCCGCCGGAAATTTTGGCATCGACGGTCGGCAGCGTATAAACGTCCGCCTGGGGTTTGTAGATATTGACGAAGGCATCGGTCACCCTGGGAATGCGGGGATTACGGATGGAATTGGACGACCGCGTTGTCGCCACGGCCGGGGTTTGCGCCGCCGACGCACTTCGCTGGAGACCCAGCGGCGCTATGGCAAGCAGAGATCCCTGGAGAACTGTGCGGCGCGACAGATGTGACATAATTACGCCTCGCTGGTTGGAGCAATCGCCTCACCGATGAAACCCATCTCCATCTTCCATAACGCGTTTCATCGCCGAATCGACCGGCGGTATTGTCTATCACGTTCGGTAGGCAACCTCAAGTTCAGGAGCGTGGAGCAGATGCCGGACTATCGCGGGTGGTTCGGATTGGAGATCGGGTTCGAAAGGAACGGGCTCGGCGCGTTTGTATCTGGGTTGCAGCCAAATTGAGTTATCATATGCGTGCCCCGATTGACGACGCCCAGGCCCGCCACGCTACCGGAAGTGCGCACCGATGGGATTGAAATGCATGTGGTCTACTTTGACGGCGTGCCCGAAGTGACGGTGAACGGGTCCAAGGTGCAATTTGCGCTGAATCCGCAAGTGGATCCGGCCGAGCTGCCGGACATCAATCGGATACATCTTGGCATCGCGACGATCGGATGGCCGTGCCCGGGTGTGCAGGTCACGGAGTTGAAAACCCGCAAGCTCGCGACAAAGCCGAAGTAGTCGCGAAGGAACGCCCGATCCGGTGACTCGGCGATTGTCCCAGAAGAAGGCGACGGTCGACGTTGTCTCGTCGACCGTTGCCTGATGCTTTTGTTCGGACCGGACCTGCTTAGGCTGCCTTGTCAAAGGAGTGAAAATCGCCTTTGGCAGATGCGGTTGGGTCCGAGTCGAAGGGGATCGCGGTGGCGCCCCTGGACTTGCCCGAAGCAGCAGCGGTCGTGTGACGCCTCGTGGATTGCACCGGGGCTGGAGCGGCTGCGCAGTGCGTCGACGCGCCGTTGACCAGTGCGATCAGCTCGCCCACCATTGTCTTCATCTGCTCAGCTTGGGCGGAGAGTTCCTCGCTGGCCGACGCCGATTCTTCGGCGTTGGCGGCGTTGGACTGGGTGACCTTGTCCATTTGCCCCACGGCCACGTTGACCTGGTTGATGCCGGTGGTTTGTTCCTGGCTGGCGGCGCTGATCTCGCCGACCAGGGCATTGACCTTGGTGGCAGCGCCGGTGATCTCCTGGAGGCTCTTGGCCACCTCGGCGGTTATGGCCACGCCGTTCTTGGCATTCTGCACGGACTCTTCAATCATGGCTGCCGTGTTCTTGGCGGCTTCGGCCGAACGCATGGCCAGATTGCGGACTTCCTCGGCGACGACTGCAAAGCCCTTGCCGGCCTCACCGGCGCGGGCTGCCTCGACAGCGGCGTTCAGCGCCAGCAGATTGGTCTGGAAGGCGATCTCGTCGATGACTTTGATGATCTTGGCGGTGGCCGTGGCGCTCTTCTGGATCTCGTTGATGGCAGCGGACATCTTGTCCATCGCCTGGTTCCCCTGGTCGGCGGCGGTCTTGGCGTCGGCGGAGAGGCCGGCGGCCTGCTGGGCGCTCTCGGCGTTCTTCTTGGTCATGCTGGACATCTCTTCCAGAGAGGAACTGGTTTCCTCAAGCGACGCCGCCTGTTCGCTGGCGCCCTGGGCGAGAGACTGGCTGGCCGCGGAAACCTGCCCGGCGGCGGAAGCAGTCTGGTCGGCGCCGGCGGCCAGCGTATCAGCGATGCGGCGGACGGGGCCGGTGATGGAACGGATGATGAACACGGCCAGGACAATGCCCAGGACCGTGGCGATACCCAGCCCGACAATCATGACATTGGAGGCCGCGGCCAGCGAGGATGCCGCCTTCTCTGAACTCTTGAGCGCATCGGTGGTGCCGGTGCTGGCGATAGCCTTGACCTGCTCGAGGACATTGTCGGCCAGCGGAATACGCTTCGCCGCCAATTCGTCACGTCCCAGCCAGATTGCCAACATGTCGCTCATGGTGTCATTGTAGAGTTTGAGCCCCGCCTGGCACTCATCGACTTGCTTCACGCCGGCTTCGTCGCGGACGAGTTGCCGGAGTTCGGCCAGCGTCTTGTCCAGATCGGTAAACTTCTTTTGTGTGTCCTGAAACAGCTTGACGTCGCGAATCGAGAACGACTTGAAATTTCCGACGCGGATTGCGTCTGCCGTTTCGATCACATCATGCATGAGGCGGAGTTCTTTCAGCAGCCCGAGGAGCCTGGTCTCGTCGCTGCTGCCGGCAACGTCGCCAGCCGGCGGGGGCGTTGCGGGTCGGGACGGCACCAGTGCCGCATGCAGATCCTGGGCCAGCGATTTCTCCCTGGCGCCGACGAAATCCCTGGCAGCCTTCATGGCGCGCTGGGCCGCCTCGTTCAGCGTGGCGCGGTCCCTGGCCATGCCTTCATTCTTTACTACGGTCTCGTTGAAGAGCTTCTCGTACTCGTTGACACTGGTAGACGCCTTGTCGAGCGATTTCTGCATCTCGCCCAGCGTTCGGGACTTCGCCACAAGCGTCTGCCCATCTTTCATGGCCTGCCGGATATCCACAATGCTTTTCCTGGTATGGTCCAGAAAACGAGCGTCCTCCGAGTAGACATAGCCTCTCGCCTGATAGACGGTCGTGGACCAGTCGCCCTGCATCTGCGTGGCGATGGAAACGGCTGGCACGGTCTCCCCAGCCAGTTGCGTGCTGTCCTGCTTCACACTCAACATGTTCCAGACCGCAAGTCCGCCCAGGACCACAGCGATGACGATCAGACTGACGAATCCCAGGGAAATCTTCGTTCCAAGTTTCACGGCTCTCTCCTTGTGTGAACAGTGTTTCTGTATTGCCGCGAGGCAATCGTATGTGCGTTTGTCCAGCTAGTTGATGAGTGCGGCGGCTTCCTCGCCATCGAGCACCTTGTCGATGTCAAGCAGGATCTTGACCGAGTCGCCGAGTTTGCCCATGCCGAGGATAAAGTCAGAATCGACCAACGATCCGAAACTCGGTGGATCTTCGATCTTGTCGCCAGGGACGTCGAGCACCTCCGAAACGTGGTCCACGATGATCCCGGTGCAGACTTTGCGGCCGGCGCGGCTGATCTCCACGACGATGATGCAGGTTTGCTCAGTACGCTCGGCCGTCTGCATGTCGAACTTCGCGCGCAGGTCGACGACGGCAATGACCTGCCCGCGAAGATTGATGACGCCCATGACATAGGGCGGCGTACGTGGAATGGAGGTGATCTCCATGCACCCGAAGATTTCCCGCACCTTGAGAATCTCGAGCCCAAATTCCTCTTTGCCCAAGGCGAACGTGAGATACTTTCCACCTCTTTGCCTGGTCCGCGGACGTTGCTCCAGTACTTCCTGCGTGTGCATGCTTTGCGTCCTTTACTAGATAAACAATTGACTAGTCATACACGAAATGTCGGCAGCCCCCGGGCGCGACATCAGTATTTCCACGTAGAATAGCGGTGGATAACCGGAACCCGAGCGGGAGGATCTGACGGTTTAGTCCAGGGCAAGAACGACATTCGCCGAGCGGGCGGTACGCTCGACCGCCGGTCGCCCGCGCGGGCCGCTTGTCCCTGTGCCAGAATCGCTCTAGCATCTCCCGCTAACAGGAATGCACGGACCATGCATCTGGACTACGACATCATCGTCATTGGCGGCGGCCACGCCGGCGCGGAGGCCGCCTGGGCGGCGTCACGTCTTGGCTGCCGCACCGCGCTGATCACGCTCGACCCGTCGCGCATCGCCCAGATGTCCTGCAACCCGGCGATCGGCGGACTGGCCAAGGGCCAGATGGTTCGTGAAATCGACGCCCTCGGCGGACTCATGGGCATTGCCACCGACAACACCGGCATCCAGTTTCGCATGCTCAATTTGTCCAAAGGGCCGGCTGTCTGGGGTCCCCGCGCCCAGGCCGACAAATACCGCTACGCCAAAGAAGTTCAGCGGCTCCTGGGTACGTGTCCCAATCTCGAGATCATCTCCGGCGAAGTCAGCGAGATCGTCTGTGGCCAAAGCGATGAAGCGACGAAGCGACGAAGCGACGGCCCTACGGATCACGGACCACGGACTACGGACTCGCTACAGCGCGTCTCCGCCGTCGTTCTCGCCGATGGCACGCGTCTCCTCTGCCGGGCGGCCATCGTCACGACCGGCACATTTCTCCGCGGGCTCATGCACACGGGCGAGAACAAGACCGACGGCGGGCGGGTCGGCGAGGCGTCCGCGACGGGACTGTCCGCGAGCCTCATGCGGTTGGGCCTGGAAATGGGCCGCCTGAAGACGGGCACGCCACCGCGACTCCACCGTGACACGATCGATTTCTCGAAATTCACGCCCCAGCCTGGCGATGCGATCCCGCGGCCGTTTTCGTACATGAACGAGTATGAGGGGTTCAGGGTTCAGGATTCTGAATACGAACAGGCACGAAGGCACGAAGGCACGCAGGCACAAAGTGCGGACACTCAGCACTCAGCACTTAGCACTCAGCACTCGGCATGGCTGCCGCCACAGACGCAGGTGTGCTGCCATCTCGGCGCCACCAACCAGGCGATCCACGACCTCATCCGCGCCAACCTGCATCGTGCTCCCATGTATTCCGGCCAGATCCATTCCGTCGGGCCGCGCTATTGCCCCAGCATCGAGGACAAAGTCGTGCGCTTCGCCGACAAGACCTCGCACCACATCTTCCTGGAACCCGAGAGCCTCGACACGCCCGAGATATACGTCAACGGTATTTCCACGAGCCTGCCGGCCGACGTGCAGCAGCAGATCGTGCGGCTGATTCCCGGGTTGGAGAAGGCCGAGATTCTGCGGTTCGGCTATGCGGTCGAGTACGACATGGTATGGCCGACCGAGATCCGCTCGACACTGGAAACCAGGAAGGTGGCGGGCCTCTTCCTGGCCGGGCAGATCAACGGCACCAGCGGCTACGAGGAGGCGGCCGCCCAGGGCCAGATTGCCGGAATCAACGCGGCACAACATGTAAAGTCCGGAGAGTCATCATTTGTGCTTCGGCGCGACCAGGCTTACATGGGTGTGCTGGTCGATGACCTGGTCACCAAGCCGCCGACCGAACCGTATCGGATGTTCACCAGCCGGGCGGAGCATCGGCTGCACCTGCGGAACGACAACGCGGACCTGCGCCTGACGGAGATCGGCCGGCAGATCGGCCTGGTCGACGACAAACGCTGGGACCGATTCTGCACGATGCGACGGACGATGGATGACGCCTTGGCGCTGCTGCGGGCGGGGCGGATCGATGGCGTGCCCGCCCTGGACTACCTGCGGCGCGCCGAGATCGACTGGGCCGCGATCAAGGCGAAATTGTCCGAAGCCGCGGCCGTGCCCGACGAAGTCGGGTTCCGCCTGGAAGTCGCCGTGAAATACGAGGGGTACATCGTCCGCCAGGGTCGACAGATCGAGCAGTCCGCGCGGCTTGAGACCCGGCTCATCCCGCCCGGGACCGACTATTCGCGCGTTGTCGGGTTACGCAACGAAGCACGCCAGAAGCTTACCCGGTTCAGCCCGCGGAGCCTGGGCCAGGCCCTGCGCATCAGCGGCATCACGCCGGCGGATGTGACCGTGCTGGCGATTCATCTCGATCGCGGCGAGCTGTCTGCGGCCAATGGCTGACGGCCGTGTGGTTATCAGACCCGGCGTGCCCCATCGGCCGGGATCATCCGCAAATTCTTCCTGGCTTCACGTCCGTCCGCTCGGTCGCGATTATTCAGGACCGATTTCATGCACAATACGAACGCATTCTCCTGGATCGTGCGCCATAGTTCAGCCGGTCGGTGTTCCATACAGGAGATAGAGAATGAGGATCAGTGCAGCAATGTGCATCGTGGCGATCGGAGTTTTGTTGGCCGGCCGTGCCGCCATGGCAGGCACGGTGTCGGCCACGTTCAATACGGTGAGCCCCTATTCGTCAGTGGATATCAGCCTTAACAGCGGCACGAACTGGACCACGGAGCGGGCGGGGCAGATGGACTGGACCCGAACCGGCGGCAGTTACACCGGGCTCGGCGGCGCGAATAGCTCGGGGTTTCAGTTCACGAGCTTCTGCGTCGAGCTTACGCAGAACGTGTCCTACAACACGGTTGTGCCCGACTACACGATCGTCGGCGTTGACCAGGTTCCAAGTCCGGGCGGCTCGGGCGTGGGCGTGGGAATGGGGTCGAACAAATCGCTTGAACTGCGCGAGTTGTGGGGCATGTTCCATGACGGGATTCAGCCGGATGATGCAGTCGGGGCGGCCGCGTTTCAGCTTGCGGTATGGGAGATTGTCTACGACAGCGACACGAGTCTGAGCACGGGCAGTTTTCGTGCCCGCAATCGTTACTCGGGCGACCCCGTCCCCGGGATGGCGCAGTCGTGGCTCAACCAACTCAACGGGACCCATGCAATGGCGACGCTTTACGGGCTGAGCAGCCCTTCGGCACAGGACCAGGTGTTCGCCGAGGAGCCGGTCGCGTTGCCGGCGGATGTCTCGGTGGTGCCGCTGCCTTCGGCCGTCTGGGCGGGTGCGGTTTTGCTCATCGGCCTGATCATTCGTCGGATCCGCCGCCACCGCAACGCGAAGGCCTGAGTTGGTTGCTCGCGGTGCATGCGTCCGCTGGTGACAACGTCCGCGGCCAGCAACAGACGGTGCGGCATGAATTCTGCGCGGCGACAAAGCGAGACGCTGTCGATGGACGACGGCGTCTCGCTTTGGCAATTCTGATGGCAGGGGGGTTATGCCGAGCGGCGGTAGAGTTCGGGTTCGGGGACGTTCGGCAGGTTGACGTTACGATTTACGACCTTGCGGTAGCCGAGTTGATGCATGACCTCCAGGACCTCGGTCCAGGTGGGATACATCTTCTTGTTGACCTTCTTGTACGTTTCGACGGCCATGACGAACTCAAACTGGTTCTCGGTCATTTCGCCTTCTTCGGCGGCCTTGCGGTCGTCGGAACGGCGGCGACCAGGGCCTCGGCGGCGTTCGAGGTTCGTGCGGCGATCTTCGGCTACGCGGCGTTCGGGTCCGGTGTAGCCGGAGTCTTCGGGCGCAAGGATCCGGCGATCAAGGCCGGCGCGCCGGTCGACGACGGTTGTGCGGCGATCGGGCCCTTTGCCGCATTCTTGGTCCGCCGCTGCTGGCTCGATGGCTACGGAGATGGAGCCTTCCGGTGAGGCCGTGTCGAGAGTGGTGGGGGTTTCTTCCATGCGACGAGCACCTCCAGGGTTCGGCCGGCATTGACACGATGGATGAACGGCACGATAGACACTCTTGTCCGCCGTCCGGCCCATCGCGCTACGCGACAGAACACTAGAATGGAGATCGGAGACAAGCGGGCGTCGCTTTAGACTGGAGTGCGTCCAAAAGAGATTTCGGGACGTGGCGACCAGATGTCGGACAAGGCGGGTTGATGCGGGCCGGGTGGCCGCTATAATCCCAGCTCGAAGTTCTGGAGAGGTGGCAGAGTGGTTGAATGCGCCGGTTTCGAAAACCGGTCTGCCCGTAAGGGTAGCGGGGGTTCGAATCCCCCCCTCTCCGTTAACGCGGCCGTACTTTGCATAACCGCCCGTGATAACAGGTACTTACCTGCTGTCACGGGCGGTTAATGCTTTGGGGCGGGACACTCACCGTGGCGGTGGATGTCAGCGTTTCTCGGAGCTGGAAACTTCCCAGTTGCGGATTTGCTCGAGCGCTTCGGCGGGGGTTTGCACGTTGGCCAGGCGCTTGCGAAGCTCGCGATTCTGAAGGAGGCGGCCGGCCTTGGCGAGGATCTGGAGGTGCGTGGCGGATCCTTTGGCGGGGGAAAGCAGCATGAAGACGACTTCGATGGGGTTGGCCGTGGGGCTGTCCAGTACGCCCGCTTGCGTCAGGCCCAGCGCGATACGCGCATCCGGCAGGCCTTCGATCCGGGCGTGCGGGAGTGCGACTCCCTCGTTGAGGAAGGTCGATCCGGTGGTCTCCCGTTCACGGAGCTTTTCCAGAATCGTGTTGGCGGTCGGGGCGGTGCCGTTGGACATCGAGTGCGCTAATTGCTGGAAGATCGTGTCCCGGGTGACCGGGTTGCCCCAGATCACGATCCGTTCCGCGGTCAGCAATCCGCCGATCGAATTACGGTCGGGTACGGGCGCGGCACGTTCGGTCGGGGTTGACTCGGGGGGGAGTTCGGCGGTGGGCTCTTCCTGGGGTTCGGCATCAACGACGATGACCGTTACGCCGCCGGAGCGGTGGATCAATTGCTGGGCGACGCTTTGCCGGCCCAGGACACGCTGCCACCACGGCAGCGCGTGCGGCCGGCCGATGACGATGTTGCCCACGCGGTACTCCCGGGCGAAGCGCAGGATCGTGTCGGCGATGTCCTGACCTTTGAAGGTGAACACCGTGGCGCCGAGCTGGTTGGCGAGCGTCAATGTGTCGGACAGCAATCGCTGGGTCCGGGCGTCGATGGTCGTGGGTTCTTCGCGAGGCGTTTGCACGTAGACCGCATACCAGTTGCGGTTGAGCCGGCCGGCCAGGCGCGAGGCGTAGCGGAGAAGTTTGGCGCTGTTGGGGCCGCGGGATGAGAGGCAGACCATGACCTGCTCGGAAGCGGCCGTGTTGGCCGGTCCATCCGTCTTTACTTCGCGCCGCTTGAAGTCGAGTTGCGAGGCCACCTCGCGAAACGCCAGTTCGCGGAGATGCTCGAGATTGGAGTTGGTGAAGAAGTTCTCCAGGGCGGCCTTGGCGCGATCTTTGGGGTAGACCTTACCTTCGCGCAGCCGGCGCTGCAGATCCTCGGCGGCGAGGTCGATATTGACCACGACATCCGCCTCGGCCAGGACGGAGTCGGGAACGCGTTCACGCACTTTCACGCCCAGGAGCTGCTCCACGGTGTTGTAGAGGCTTTCAAGGTGCTGGATGTTCATGGTCGAGATGACATGGATGCCGGCCGCGAGGATTTCCTGCACGTCCTGGTGGCGTTTGGGATTGCGGCTCTCCGGGGCATTGGTGTGGGCGAGTTCATCCACGAGCACGACCTGGGGCTTGCGGGCCAGGATGGCGTCGACATCCATTTCGTCGATGGTGATGCCGTGGTACTCCATCTTGCGGCGGGGAACCACTTCAAGACCTTCGACCAGCTTGGCGGTTTCCGCGCGGCCGTGGGTCTCGACAAGACCCACAACGACATCAATGCCATCGGCCTTGAGCCGGGCGCCTTCGGTCAACATCTGATACGTCTTGCCGACTCCGGGGCCGTAGCCAAGGTAGACCTTCAGCCGTCCCCGCTGGGAGCGGCGGATCAACTGAAGGAAGCTGGCGGCGCGATCTTCAGACATAATGCACGACATACACAATGGGTCGCGGGGAAGGGAGCAGACCCTCCCCGCGACCGGAGCGGGTCAACATTACTTTGGAGCGACGGGCTGAGTGGCCGGCGCGGCGCTCGGGCCGGGCGGAATGGTCTGCGGTGATTTGGCGTCAAGCGCCAGATTCAACCTGAGAACATTCACCCCGGCGTCGCCGAGAATACCCAGACTCGATCCGTCGGTGCAAGCATCAATGAGCTCCTGCACCTGGGCCTCGGTGAGCTTCCGCTCGCGGGCGATGCGGGGCTTCTGAAGGATTGCATTCGCGGGGCTGATGTGCGGGTCGAGGCCGGAGCCGGAGGCGGTGACCGCATCGCCGGGGATCAGCGCCGCGAAATCGCCGGCAATCAAAACGTCCCTGTCGGGCGTGTCGGTCGAAGGATGCGGGAAGGCGTCCACGAGGGCGACATCGTTCAGATTGCCCTGAGCATCCTGGAACTTCGCCAGAGGCACTTCCGTGCGCGTGCCGTCGGGCTTGACCGTGTAGAGCTTGAAGGCAATCCCGTTCTCGGAGGCGTAGTGAATGGTGCGAAGCCGGATGCCATCGAACGTAAGCGTCTCGGCCGGCTGGGTCGTGGGTTGCGTCGTGGGCTGCGTGGTCGGCACCTGGGTAAGGCCGTTGATGAGCTTGTCGCTCAACGGTCCAAGGTTGCTACCCGAGGAGTTGGCGGCATCGTAGCCGGCTCCGGCGGAACTGGGACGCGGATGAAAATAGCCGGCGGCGCTGAAGTTCTGGCCAAGAATGGCGGAGCCGACGGCCTCTTCGTCCTTTGTGGTCGGTGTGCCATCTTTCTTGATCAGCGAACCGTTGGCCTGATTGGGAAACGCCACCTGCGCGATTCCCCAGACCACCAGCGGATAGATGCCGCAGCAAATGATGGTAAGAACCACCGTTGCAGCGATCGACGACCAGATGTGCCCAAGGAGCGATCCGCCGCCTTGTGCGGCGGCATCGGGATTGTGTGAAGTATCGATTTCTCTTGTGTTATTATTCATGGCATTCTCCAGTTATGGGCAATAGACAACGTGTGGTCATCAGACAATGTGGCGTACGACCAGGTCGATCAGCCAGATGCCCGGGAAGGGCACGATGATGCCGCCCAGGCCGTAGATCAGCAGGTTGCGGCGCAGAATCACCACCGCCGGCGCCGGGCGGAACTTGACGCCTTTGAGGGCCAGCGGGATCAGGGCGATGATGATCAGCGCATTGAAGATCACGGCGCTGAGAATCGCGCTGTGCGGCGAATGCAGCTTCATGATGTTGAGCGGCTCGATCTGTGGGAACGCGCCCACCAGCATCGCGGGGATGATGGCGAAGTATTTGGCCACGTCGTTGGCGATGCTGAACGTGGTCAGCGCGCCGCGGGTCATCAGAAGTTGCTTGCCGATCTCGACGACCTCGATCAGCTTGGTCGGGTTGGAGTCGAGGTCCACCATGTTGCCGGCTTCCTTGGCGGCCTGGGTGCCGGTGTTCATGGCGACGCCGACGTCCGCCTGGGCGAGCGCCGGGGCGTCGTTGGTGCCGTCACCGGTCATGGCGACCAGATGGCCGGCGGCTTGCTCTCTCTTCAGCAGCGCCAACTTGTCTTCGGGAGTGGCCTGGGCGAGGAAGTCGTCCACGCCGGCCTCTTTTGCGATGGCGGCGGCCGTGAGCGGATTGTCGCCGGTGATCATGATGGTCTTGATGCCCATGGCGCGGAAGCGTTGGAAGCGGTCGGGCAGGCCGCCCTTGACGATGTCCTTGAGATGGATGACGCCGAGGACTTCCTGGGTGTTGGCGACCACCAGCGGCGTGCCGCCCGAACGGGAGATATTGTCGACCGCGTCGTCGATTTCCTTCGGGAACGCTTCGCCGATGAACTTGCGGATACTGTCGGCGGCGCCTTTGCGAATGTGCCGGCCGTCGATGTTCACACCACTCATCCGCGTCTGGGCGGTGAAGGGCACGAACTCGGCGTTGGGCAGTTCGTGAATCTCGCGGCCACGGATGCCGTATTGCTCCTTGGCCAGCACGACGATGCTGCGCCCCTCGGGCGTTTCATCCGCCAGACTTGAGAGCTGGGCCGCGTCGGCCAGCACATGCTCATCGATGCCGGGCGCGGGGATGAATTCGGTCGCCTGGCGATTGCCGAGCGTGATCGTGCCGGTCTTGTCCAGCAGGAGCACATCGACGTCGCCGGCGGCTTCGACGGCCTTGCCGCTCATGGCCAGCACGTTGTGCTGCACCATGCGGTCGATGCCGGCGATGCCAATGGCGCTGAGCAGCCCGCCGATCGTCGTGGGAATCAGGCAAACCAGCAGCGAAACCAGCACGGCCACGGAGACGGCGAGGCTCACCTTGCCGTAGACGTCGTCGCTGAGAAACGTCTTGGTGTACGCCGCAAAAGGCATGAGCGTGATGCACACGACCAGGAAGATTATGGTCAGCGCCGCCAGCAGGATCGACAGGGCGATCTCGTTGGGCGTCTTCTGTCGTTTGGCGCCTTCGATCAGGCCGATCATGCGGTCCATGAACGACTCGCCAGGATTGGCGGTGACGCGGCATTTGATTTGGTCGGACAGCACGGTCGTGCCGCCGGTGACGGCGCTGCGGTCGCCGCCGGCTTCACGAATGACCGGGGCGGATTCGCCGGTGATGGCCGATTCGTTGACCGTGGCAGCGCCTTCGATGATCTCGCCATCGGCGGGAATGAGTTCGTTGGCCGAGACGACGAAGATGTCTCCCTGGCGGAACTGCTCGGAGGCCACGTCCTGGGTCGATCCGTTGGGCAGCAGTTTGTGCCCGATGGTCTTCGTCCGGCTTTTGCGAAGTGTGTCCGCCTGTGCCTTGCCCCGTCCCTCCGCCATGGCTTCGGCGAAGTTGGCGAACAACACGGTGAACCACAGCCAGAGCGAGATCTGGACGACAAATCCGATCGAGTCATGGGTGAAGAAGAGATCAAACGTCGTTACCGCGGCTCCGATCTCGGTCACGAACATGACCGGGTTCTTCCACATGTGGACCGGATTGAGCTTCTTGAAGCTCTCGATGATCGCCGGGATGACGATCTCCGGATCGAACAGGGGACGCGACTTGCCTGGCTTCTCGCCCTGGAATCCTTGCGGATGGACGGGCGGCCTGGGCATCTCCGAGGAGGGCATTGGTTGAGTGGTCGTAAGCATAGAATCCTCAATCTATTGTGTTGCCTAGTAGGTCGAGTTCGCGCCGTGCATTACGTAGTGTTCGACGATCGGCCCCAGCGCCAGGCCGGGCAGGAACGTCAGTGCACCGACGATGATCACCGTGCCGACAAGCAGCACTGCAAACGTTGCGCCGGAGACGGGGAAGCTTCCCACGCTCTGCGGGACGATCTTCTTGGCCGCCAGATGGCCGCCGAGTGCGAGCAGGGGGACGATCATGAAGAACCGGCCGAAGAGCATGTCGATGGCGAGGGTGACGTTGTAGTGGCGGTCGCCATTGGTCGGCGTGGCGGTCAGGCCGGCGAAGGCCGAGCCGTTGTTGCCGGCGCCGGAGGTATAGGCGTAGAGGATCTCGCTGAAACCGTGCGGGCCGTTGTTGTTCAGGCCCGCCGCGGCCCAGGTCGGATTGTCGGCCGTGTTGTTGGCGGCGTTCATCGACGCCCAGGCCGCGAATGCGAGGATGCACAGGCCCGGAGCGAGGATCGCCAGCACCGCGCATTTCACGTCGAACGCGTCGATCTTCTTGCCCAGGTATTCGGGGGTGCGGCCGACCATCAATCCCGCGATGAAGATCGCCAGGACGACAAAGATGAGCATCCCGTACAAGCCCGCGCCCACGCCGCCGAAGATCACTTCACCGGTCTGGATATTGAACAGCGGCACGAGCCCGCCCAGCGGTGTGAAGCTGTCGTGCATGCTGTTCACGGCGCCGCAGGAGGCATTGGTGGTGATCACCGCAAAGAGGGCTGAGTTGAAGACGCCGAATCGCGCCTCCTTGCCTTCCATCGCGGTGGTGGCCGGATCGATGCCGAGCGCGGCCAGCCTTGGGTTGCCCGAGGATTCGGCTCCCCAGCAGATCATCACGCCGGCCAGGAACATCACGAACATCGCCGACCAGACAGCCCAGCCGTGTGCCTGGCTGCGGACCATCCGGCCCAGGTAATACGTCAGCGCGCTGGGGATCGCGAAGATGGAGAGCATCTGGATGAAGTTGCTCAGCGGCGTTGGATTCTCGAACGGATGCGCCGCGTTGGCGTTGTAATAGCCACCACCGTTGGTGCCGAGCATCTTGATGGCGATTTGCGACGCCACGGGGCCTTGCGTGATCGTCTGTTGCGCCGGCTGCGCGGCGGAGGCCGCCGATTGATCGAGGGCGTTTATGGT
>JANYKD010000479.1 GCA_025361735.1 Phycisphaerales bacterium | reverse complement strand
AAGAGGTATTGTTGCTCTTCCCTTTGCCGAGCATGACACGGAGAGTGTTGTCACGGCGCGGCATTCATCGGGATCGGCCGATCCATCGTCCAGAGCATGGCATTTACCAGCAGCTTGCGGTACTGCGGGAGATTGAAGTCGTCGGGGTGGCCGAGGGCTGTGTAGAAGACCCGGCCGCCATTGGCGATGTTGGTCCAGGCGGCGGGTTCTTCGGGTTGATTGGGGACCGTGCCGAGGAGCAGGGGGGTGGCAGTCTTGGCGAGCGGGCTTGTCATATACAGAGAGCCGGTGCTCTTGAACGCCAGCGGATCCACGCCGCGGAGAATGGGATGGGTCTTGGCGGCGGCGATGGGCGACAATGTGGAGCCAAGGTTGTTCGCGTAGTGGTTGTGGTAGTTGCCGCCGAGGATGGCGTGGTCGAACGCGAGCCAGTTCTGGAACGCGTGTGACGCGGTGCGGATGCCCATCACCGGACGGGCGGCATCGAAGTAGGCCTTGAAGCGGCCGAACTGTTCATCCGGCAGGGTCGTGCGGCGCATGAAAATCACCAGCAGATCGGCCGAGGCGATGGCTTCGGTGCCGGGAAGGGTTTTGACGTCGTCGCTGGCCATGACCGTGATCTTCCAGCCGAGCTTCTCTTCAAGTTCCTTTTTGGCGAACGCGGGCAGCGTGTCCTTCGCCTTGTATTCGGACTCGTCGAGGGCAAAGACGACGTGCGGCGGTTTGCGGCCGCCGAGGATGTCGCTGCTGAGAATCGTCGGACACCAGTTTTTCTCGACGTGCTCGATGACCAGGTCGGTGCCGCGGTCGTGCGGGACAAAGGGCGCGGCGCGATGGTTGTACATGGTGTCGGTCAGGTCGCGCACGAGAACCACGTTGAACCCGCAGCTCACCAGCCGGCGGATGCCGAAGGACCGTCCGAGGATGCACATATTGGTGTGTACGCCGGCGATGATCACGTTGCGAATGCCGCGCTGATGGAACACATTGTAGATCTCTTCGCCGCTCTCACTGATGTAGTCGCCGCCGGCGATCTCGATGCCGGGGTGCTGCTGCTTCCAGACGATGCCCTCTTTGCAGCGGGGCTCGCAGTCGCAGCCGCCATCGGAGTCGGTGATGGGGAGAGCGCCTTCCTTGTCGCGAATGAGGCTGCACCAGCCCTTCATGGTCACGGGCGGTGTGGCGGCCGGGGCGGACCTGGCCAGCTTGCGGCCGGGATGGTCGGCGTAAAATTTGTTGCAGGTGTCGCTCGGTGCGTGGATGACCAGACCGCCCTTGGAGCGGACGGCCTTGGCTAACTCGTTCATCCGCGGAACAAGGGGTTCCATGCGGCGCACGGCGCCCTGGCACCAGTGGCGGTCCCAGACGTCGATGAACATGACGGCCGTTTCCGCAGGCTTCCAGTCGACCTGCTGTTCGCGCGGCTCGTAGAGTTCGGCGATCCCGGCGACGGGGACGCGCGTGCGGGCGGTCAGCTTGAGTGCTGCGTCCTGCCCGGTCGCGGACAGGGTCGCAAGCATGAGGAGGAGGGCTATCGGCCAAATACGCATCGTCGTCTCCGGGGAATGTGGATTGCGGCATCATACCTCGTAATTACGCCAAGCCATACTTGCGCGCCTAGGATGACGGATCGGGAACTGTCGTGTCCTGATAGAAGGAGCAGTCTGTGACGCAAGCAGCGCCGCGTGCCTTGGAACCAGAAGCCTCACCCCTGACGGCCACCCAGTGGCTGATTTGTGTTATCGCGGCGATTGGCTTTGCGTTCGACATCTACGAACTGCTGATGCTACCGCTGATCATTCAGCCGGCCCTCTCTGAACTGGCCCGGTTGCAGCCGGGCACCACCGCCTACGCTTCGTGGGCAGCATTCTTGTTCTACGTCCCGGCCTTCGCCGGTGGAATCTTCGGGCTGCTTGGCGGCTATCTCACCGACAGGTTCGGCCGCCGCCGCGTGCTGACCGCATCGATCCTGCTTTATGCCGTCTCCGCGTTTCTGGCCGGTTTTTCCACCAGCCTGTGGATGCTGCTGATTCTCCGCTGCACGACCTTTGTCGGCGTCTGCGTCGAGTTTGTAGCGGCCGTGGCGTGGCTGGCCGAGTTGTTCCCCAACCCGCGCCAACGGGAGAAGGTCATCGGCTACACGCAGGCATGCTCATCGCTCGGCGGGTTCCTCGTGGCCATTGCCAACGGCATTGCCATCCACTACGCCGTGCGCCTGCCCGGCATCCCCGACTTCCTCCACATTGGCGGCACCATCCACGACGCACACGCGCCATGGCGCTACACGCTGATGTCGGGGCTGATCCCGGCCATTCCGCTGATCCTCATCCGCCCGTTCCTGCCCGAATCGCCCGCATGGCGGGCGAAGAAGGAGGCCGGGGCGCTGAAGCGGCCCAGCATCGCCGAGCTCTTCTCGCCGTCTTTGCGCCGCACCACGATTGTCACGACGATCATGTTCGCCTGCTCCTACGGCGCGGCCTTCGGGGCCATCCAGATGGTGCGCGAGATTGTCCCAGGGTTGCCCGAGACTCCGGCCAAGGTGCAGGAAAAGGCCCGCGAACTCACCGCCAAGGCTGCCGCCACGCGGCCAAATGTCAAGCCAGAGGCATTTGCCAAACCGGCCGCCGGACTGGCGCGGCAGGAGTTGACACGATCCATCACCACGGTCCAGGAAGTCGGTGGCCTGGCCGGCCGGGTGCTGCTGGCGGTGCTCGCGCTCTATGTGACCTCGCGCCGGAAGCTGGTGCGCATCTTCCTGGTGCCGGGGTTGATCGCCATGCCCATCGTCTTCGGCATCTGTGCCGTGAAGGGTCTGAATCTCTTCTACGTGGGCATCTTCGTCGCCGGGTTCTTCACTGTGGCCCAATTTTCGTTCTGGGGCAACTACCTCCCGACCGCCTATCCGTTGCACCTGCGCGGCACGGGCGAGAGTTTTGCGGCCAACATCGGCGGCCGGATGATTGGCACTTCCTTTGCCGCCGTCACCGTGTGGGTGGCCGCGTGGTACACGGCCAAAGACGCCTCGCCGGCCGCCGCCGCCCACATCGTCGCCTACACGGCGGCCGCCGTGGGCCTGGCCGTCTATATTGGCGGGCTGGTCGCTTCGTTTTTCCTGCCGGAGCCTTCGGAGCCAGTGTGAGTGACTGCGGCGCGGTTGCCTGACCGGCAACCGCCGCTTTAATAAATATCGTGCTTTGTTCATTTCTGTTCCCGTGCGTTTCTGGTTCTGTTGACGGGAGGTCGGATCATGTTGCATCAGCCCGCTGCGCCGGCAGGGAAAGACCATGCCGTGGCCTTCAAGACGCGACTCGGCGTCTGGATGTTCCTGTCCTATTCCCTCTTCTATGGCGCCTTTGTGGCGCTCAATCTCTGGAAGCCCCTGTGGATGGAGACGCGGATACTGCTGGGGATGAACCTCGCGACCGTCTACGGATTTGCGCTGATCGTGGTGGCGCTGATCCAGGCGTTGATCTACGACGCGATTTGCCGGTCCAAGGAGCACTCGATGGCCGCTAAGTTCAAGGAAGGAGAGAAGAAGTAACATGGTCATTCTCATTTTCCTCACCTTCGTCGTGTTTGTGCTGGGCCTGTCGTTCTACCTTGGAAAGAAGACGCGAACCTCCAGCGGCTACTATGCCGCCGGCGGGCAGATCCACTGGGGCGTGAACGGCATCGCTTTCGCGGGCGACTACCTCTCGGCGGCATCGTTCCTGGGCATCTGTGGGATGATCTCGACGATGGGGTACGACGGGTTCCTCTACTCGATCGGCTATCTCGCCGGGTGGATCGTCGCGCTGTTCGTCGTGGCCGAACCGATGAAGCGCCTCGGCAAGTACACTTTCACGGACGCGGTCGACTCGAAATACAACTCACGCGGCATCAAGCTGGCCGCGGCCATCAGCACCCTGATCGTGTCGATCTGCTACCTCATTCCGCAGATGGTCGGGGCGGGCGTGCTGGTCGAGCCGCTGTTGGGTTTGCAGCACCACTGGGGCGTGATCATGGTGGGGGCGATCGTGATCACGATCGTCGCCACGGCGGGCATGGCGTCGACGACTTATGTGCAGTTTCTCAAGGGCGCGATGCTGATCGTCTTCTCGCTGGTGCTGGTGATCTGCATCTGCATGCGCGGTTTCCAGATGAAGCCCGATCAGGGTGGGCGTGTGCCGTATCATGAATATCAGACGCTAGCCGCCGAACTTAAGTCGGGAATGATCAGCGTGACGGTGCCGGGCTGGCAGGCTATGGAAACGCTCGAGGTCAAGGCCGCCAAGGCTATGTTTGCCAAGCTGAGCCATGAGGGTAAAGAGACGTGGTGGTATGTGAACCGTGGCGCCGGCGGCGTTTCCCTGATGGAAACCCAGTCGGTGGTGGTCGGCAAGGACGGGAAGAAGCTCATCAACGGAGCCCCGGCTTCGGCCGAGAATACTCTGCGGCAGGTGGGCAATCTGGAACAGATTGAGGGCAGCAAGCAAGCCCCGCAGGGGAGCATGTCGCCCACAGGATTCCTCGCGGCGATGGCGAGCAAGGACACGCTCGTGAAGCGCTGGAAGGATGCCGCGCTGACTGACCATGCGGGGGCAAAAGTAACGATCTATTACCCCGTGTTAACGCCCGGCGACCGGATCATGCGGCCGGGCATGAAGTTCAAGGTCGAGGGCACGGCCTTGGAGAAGTTCGACTTCGTCTCGCTGATGCTGGCGCTGTTCCTCGGCACGGCCGCTCTGCCACATATCCTGATCCGCTATTACACGGTGCCCAGCGCGGCCAGCGCCCGTAAGTCGACGATTGTTGCCATCGCCGGGATCGGCTTCTTCTACATCCTCACGCTGTTCATGGGGCTGGGGGCGATGATCAACGGTGTGATCAACCCGGCCGACAGCAATATGGCCGCACCGTTGCTGGCCAGATCCTTTGGCGACCTGCTCTTCGCGATCATTTCGGCCATCGCCTTCGCGACCGTGCTGGGCACGGTGAGCGGCTTGATCGTGGCCGCTTCGGGCGCGGTGGCGCACGATCTGCTCGATCGGTTCATGCAGTTCAAGATGGACGACCGGCAGAAGATCAAGGCCGGGAAGATCTCGGCCTTTGCTGTCGGCGCACTGGCGATCGTGCTGGGCATCATGTTCAAAGGAATGAACGTGACCTTCCTGGTGGGTCTGGCATTCGCGGTGGCGGCGTCGGCCAATCTGCCGGCGATCCTGATGCTGCTTTTCTGGAAGAAGACGACGGCCAAGGGGATCACGGCGTCGATCGTGATGGGCGTCGTGGCGTCGCTGGGACTGATCCTGCTTTCCCCCGATTTGTACAAGCAATACGGCCTGGACCCAACCACCGCGCCGATCCCGTTCAGCAATCCGGGTATTGTCTCGATCCCGCTGAGTTTCATCACGCTGGTGCTGGTTTCGCTGATGACCCAGAAGGACGAGGCCGTCGTGCCGCAAGTGGCATGAGCGCAGCCCTCGCATTCCCAAGCCACTGCCGGTAGTATTCCGGTCAGGTGGCTACACATGTCTGAATTCTGGCCGAACATCCTCTATCCGCTCATGCGATGGATGCACCTCGTATGCAGCACGCTTATCGTTGGTGGCACGTTGTTCTTCGAGCTGGTTCTGCCGATTGCGCTGGAAGATCTGCAGAATGAGCAACGGTTCTATGCCTTCGCCCGCGCGCGGCTCGTCTTCCGCTGGGTGGTGTGGATCAGCGTAGCCGGCCTGCTGCTCAGCGGCGTGGTGACGGCCTACCGGATGTGGGAGCCCTATCGCACGCAGGAGTTCTTCGGCGTTGCGCGCTGGGCGCTGGCGCAT
>JANYKD010000453.1 GCA_025361735.1 Phycisphaerales bacterium | reverse complement strand
CCCTGAAGTTTGGCCCTTTCTCCCTGCCTGCGCGTAGTCCATTGACGACATGACTTTCGTGAATTTATCGAAAACATACGGATTTGTCTTGCTTTTTGCGGCGGATATGGTCTAGTTAGTTGAATAGATATAAAGGAGCCCCATGGGATACCCAACCAAAGTGCAACTGATCCAGCGAAAGGAGTCGCAGCAGTGGTACGTCAATCTCCCCGCCGCCGTGGCTGCGGCCATGGACTTCCAAAAAGGCGAAACCGTCGAGTGGACCATCCAGGACCGCCAGCACCTGCTGCTCAAACGCCGCCCCGCTCCCTCCTCCCAGGGGTCTCGCAAACGCTGAGCGGCCGCTTCGCCCGGCTGTTGCGTCGCTGCCATGGCCTGTCTTTGCAGGAGCGGTTGGACTGTCGGCTGCAGAACCACATGTTCTGTCAGGTGTTGAGCCTGGGCCGGCACACCCTCACCGGGGTGATCTGTGCCGCCGGGACGCAGCACCAGGACTGGACGGCCGACTACCGGCTCTACTCCCGGCGGCGGGTGGATGCGGACGCCTTGTTCGATGGGGTCCGCGAAGAGTTGGAGTTGCTGCTGCCGGCCCAGGCGCCGCTGGTGGTGGCCATGGATGACTCCATCCACCGCAAGAGTGGCCAGAAGACGCCCGGGGTGGCCTGGCGGGTGGATCCCACGGGTCCGAAGTTCCAGGTGAACTTCGTGCTCGCCCAGCGGGTGCTGCAACTGGCGGCGGCGGTGCCCTTCGGCAACGAGGGGGCCGCCCGGAGCATTCCCATCGACTTCGTCAGGCCCCGACACCCAAGCGGCCCAGGAAGTCGGCCCCGGAGACGGATTGGGAGAAGTATCGGGAGCGGCGGCGGCAGATGAACATCAACGTCGTGGGCCTGCGGCGGCTGCAGCGTCTGGCCGAGCAGGCGGAGCGGGAACTGTGGGTGACGGTGGATGGGCGGTTCACCAACCACGCGGTCCTGAAGAACCTGCCCGAGCTGGCCAAACTGATTGGGCGTATCCGCAAGGATGCCAGGCTCTATGGCGTGGCCCAGGAGAAGAAGGCCACGGCCAAGGGTGGCCGGCCCCGGCGGTATGGCCCGCCTTTGCCCACACCGGAGCAGATGCGGAAGGACAAGTCGCTTCCCTGGCGGAAGGTCAAGGCCTACGCGGCCGGCAAGACGCACGAGTTCCGCGTCAAGACGGTGGAAGGGGTGAAGTGGCGTCCGGCCGGGGTGGGTCAGGTCTTACGGCTGATCATCATCGCGCCTCTGGAATACCGGTTGAGCAGGAAGGGCAAGGTGTTGTATCGGGAGCCGGCCTTCCTGATCTGCACGGACGGGCAGTTGCCGCTGGAGAAGGTGTTGCAGGCGTTCCTGTGGCGTTGGGGGATCGAGCTCAACTTCCGGGATGAGAAATCGGTGCTGGGCGTGGGGCAGGCGCAGGTGCGGAATCCGAATTCGGTGTCGCTGGCGCCGGCCGTGGCGGTGGTGGCGTATGCCCTGCTATTGCTGGCCGGCATCCAGACCTACGGAGGGAACGGGCTTCCTCAGGATGTGCCCGTGCCGGCGTGGCTGCGGAAACGCACGCCCAAACAGGCATCGCTGGCCCGGCTGATCAATCAGGTGCGTTTTGAGATGTGGGGCGAGTCGTTGTGTCCGGAAGGTCTCTCCGGCTTCTCCAACCCGGCCGCTGTTGACGTCCACGCCGCCTGGAACCAAAAGCCGCAGAAACAGTCCACTACTGTGGCCAGCGCCCTGTTCACCGCGAAAAACGCGTAGGGAATGGGCCAAACTTCAGGGTGTGCTTCAGCACACCATTAGCGGCGATCGATTGACAATGAGCGACGCGAGCCGATCACGCCACCGGAGTGTCGACAGTCGGAGGGGTGACGCTGCGCGACGGCGGATAGAACAGATGTGCTGAAGCACGCTCTACAAGCTGCTCCGCAGGTCGGGACGACCGCCACCTTCCGCTAGCCGTGGCCGTGAGGCCACGGAGATCGATGTTGGATCGTCAAAGGCCCGAAGGGCCGATACCATGAGCGAAGGGTTAGGGGGCAAACTCCGTAACCGAAACGATCGTGATCATGATCGAACCTGAGCAGTTGACACAAGCGTGAACCGCATCACTAAATTCATCCAGCACGGCCGACCCGTTGGAATCGTAGTCGTTCTCGACGATCAGGAGCAGCGTAGAGCCATTCCATGTGCATTCGGGATTCAAGTGCCATGGACGGTTCAGAAACTCTTCAATGATGTCACGAGGAGCCGCCGTTCCTTCGTCGTCCGTCAGGCCCGCGCATGATGCCATGATACGAAACATGATCGTTTAAGTGATACGTGGAAAGAGTCCGTTGTTTACTACTGGGTCATTTGGTCTGTCGGCCGTTGAATGCCGGCTGCGAATGTCTTGAAATCCAAATCTGTTGACGAACGCTTCACTTCGTCCCCGCCAGCGCCTTCTCGATCATCTTCACCGCCTGCTCGGCCAAGGCCTGGTAGCCATCTTTGGTGTAATGCACGTTCTTGGGCTGGATCATCGTGGGATGGGCCATCACCAGCCCGCACAAGTCGTCGATCTCGACGCCGGTTTCCTTCATGAGCTTTTCGGCCACGGCGTTGTATTTGGCCTCGTCGCCTTTGGCGCGGCCGGCGGAGGCGTCGGGGACCGGTGTGGTGGTGGCGAAGATCAGCTTCGCGTTGGTCTTCTTCAGTCGCTCGACAATCTGCCGCAGGTTCTTTTCGTACTGCTCGGGCGAGGCGACCTGTTTGCCTTTGTCGGGGGTGACGTAGGCGCCTTTTTCGTCGAGGTATTTCAGGTCGTGGAGGCCGAAATTGAAGTGGATCACGTCCCACTTCTGCTCGCCGAGCCAGGCGTCCAAACGCTTGATGCCCCGCGCCGTGTCGCCGCAGTTCTCGGGCGGCCGATACACGTTGGCCTTGCCGGCGAGCAGCTCGCGCACCGGCAATGTGTAGCCCATGGAGATGGAATCGCCGATGAGCAGCACGCGCGGCAGTTTGGGGTCGTCGGTGACGGCTGCCAGCGCCGGGTCGGGCTTCTTCTCGGCCGCGATGGCGAACGCACAGGTTGCCAGCACCAGCGCCGCCGTCATCCACCAGGGTCGCATATTGGGTTTCCTTTTCCTGAGCGCAAAGAAAAAGGCGAGCGGCGTGTCAAAGAGGCCAGGCGCTCCTGCGAACAGGATTGGGCTACCTGTAAACGGCATTGTCCTGACGCCCCGGGATCATGGGCCTCATACCCGGTACATGGACTGGACATCATCCGCTCGCCACGGAAATGATACCTTGGGGCGGGCGGATTTCCAGCGGGGGGGGCGTGGTGATCGGGTGATCAGTGAGATCGGGGATGCGAGGGGAATGACGACATTTGAAACTCGAATGACGAGAGAATACCGAAGCACGAATGACCCTTGGAGCTACTCGTAGCTCTTGCCCATGTAGATGATCTGCGCGCATCTTTTCCAGAGATTCGAAGGCTTTTCGTAATACCGCAACCCGTTCTTGGAAGCGTCCGCCCACCTGGCAGCAGCGTGCAGAAAGTCCTCGATCGTGCCATTCTCCCAACCATTGGCGCCGGGCCCATAAGGCGAGGAAGGGTGCAATTTCTCTTTCGCAACCTCATCGGCCCTGTCCATCGCAAGGGCGAAAATAAAGGCGATGAATGACTCCTCATCACACACTGCCTCGAACTTGGAATCCAACTCTGAAGCCATGCGCGATCTTTCCGAAATCCACGAAGGGGCAGACTCCGGCGAGCCAGACCATCCCCAATCGCTCAATATATCGACGAAGTCTTCCCGGTTGTACGCGTCGGAGTGATCAGAGAAGCAGGAGTAGCCGTAACCGTGCTGGATGGCGACGCGGCCATGCCGCTCGGCATCCAAACCTACGATGATGAGCATTCCCTTCGGACTGCCAAACTGCGGCACCAGACCGAGATACGCAAGCGTCTCCTGTCCGTCCTTAAGCGTGAAAGGCGCGACAAACGCAAAACCGAGGTCTTGAGACGCCTGCCTCCAGACCTCGGTCATGTGTTGATGCGCGATCATGCTATGTAACGACGAACCAGTTCCGCCGTCGCTTTGTGAAGATGAGGCCAGCGAAGACGCCGGCCCTACTTCATCTCCGCCGCCTTCGTACGGACTTCGTCGAGCGTGCCGACATACAGGAACGCCTGTTCCGGCAGGTCGTCGGCTTTGCCTTCGCAGATGTCGTCGAAGCTCTTGAGCGTCTCGGCCAGCTTCACGTACTTGCCTTCCTTGCCCGTGAACTGCTGGGCGACGAAGAACGGCTGGCTGAAGAAACGCTCGATCTTGCGGGCGCGGGCGACGATCAGCTTGTCCTCTTCGGCCAGTTCGTCAACGCCCAGGATGGCGATGATGTCCTGCAGGTCGCGGTAGCGCTGCAGCATCGTCTGCACCTTGCGGGCGATGCGGGCGTGTTCGTCGCCGACGATGTCGGCCGACAACGCGCGGCTGGAGGAGGCCAGCGGATCGACGGCCGGGTAAATGCCCTTGGCGGCGATGGAGCGTTCGAGATAGATGAAGGCGTCCAGGTGCTGGAAGGCGTTGGCCGGCGCGGGGTCGGTCGGGTCGTCGGCGGGGACGTACACGGCCTGCACCGAGGTGATGGCGCCGTTCTTGGTGCTGGTGATGCGTTCCTGAAGCTCGCCCATTTCCGTTGCGAGCGTGGGCTGGTAACCCACGGCGCTGGGCATGCGGCCGAGAAGTGCGGACACTTCGGAGCCGGCCTGCGTGAAACGGAAGATGTTGTCGATGAAGAGCAGCGTGTCAGCGCCGGTTTCATCGCGGAAATACTCGGCCATGGTCAGGGCGCTCAGGGCGACGCGAAGACGGGCGCCTGGGGGCTCGTTCATCTGGCCGAACACCATGACGGTCTGATCGATGACGTGTTTGCCGGTGGTGCCGATCTTGGCTTCCTGCATTTCGATCCAGAGGTCGGTGCCTTCGCGGGTGCGTTCGCCCACGCCGGCGAACACGGAATAGCCGCCGTGCTGCTGGGCGATACGGGCGATGAGTTCCTGGATGACGACGGTCTTGCCCAGGCCGGCACCGCCGAACAGGCCGGCCTTGCCGCCGCGTAGGAACGGGGTGAGCAGGTCGATGACCTTGATGCCGGTCTCGAAGACTTCGGCCTTGGGAGCGAGGTCGACGAAATCGGGCGGTTCGCGATGGATGGGGCGGCGCTGCTCGCACTTGACGGGACCGCGATTGTCGACGGGCTCGCCGAGCAGATTGAAGACGCGGCCGAGCGTTTCCTTGCCGACGGGCACGGACACGGAGGCGCCGGTATCGATTACATCAAGCCCGCGGGAGAGGCCGTCGGTCGAACCGAGGGCAACCGCGCGAACGCGGCCACCGCCCAGATGCTGCTGAACTTCGCCGACAAGATGGGTCTTCTGGCCATAGGCTTCCCAGTTGATCTCGACGGCATTGTAGATGGCCGGGAGTTGCGATTCGGGAAACTCCGCGTCGAAGGTGGAGCCGATGACCTGGGTGACTTTTCCGATTGCGGGCATGATGAAATTCCTCACTCGATGTCGGTTGCCGCAGAGTGTGCTTCAGCACACTATTTGCGCAAGTAATGCAACCACTGTCAGTTCCGGGAATTTGCCAACACCGAGAGTCCCGGAGAGGGAGGGATTGTATTGAATCGGTACGGAGTGGCAAGTCACCGCGTCAGCCCGCGGTACGGCAATTTTTTCGGGAGCACGTGGAGTAGCACAGGCGTCTCGCCTGTGTCAAAGTGTTCGGATACAGCCGAGACGGCTGTGCTACGTTCGTCGGCCTTGGCGTTCTCCCGAA
>JANYKD010000430.1 GCA_025361735.1 Phycisphaerales bacterium | reverse complement strand
AGCGTGTGGACATCAAAAGTCACTTTGCCGATCTTCAGCCCCGGCAGCGCCACCGCATAGCCGATAAGGCCCAGCAGAATCAGCAGCAGACCGGGAATCAGGAACAGCCAGCGCGGGCTGTACATCAGGAAAAATCGCAGCGTCCGCCAGCCATCGCGGAAGGTCTTCAGGTGCGGGGCGTGGGCCTTGCGGCCGTCGGGGTGCAGGCAGATGGGCACTTCGGCGATATTGGACCCATACAGGCTGGCCTTGATAATCATCTCGGTGGCGAACTCCATCCCCGTGCAGCGCTGGTCCAGTTGCTGGTAGAACTCGCGGGTGAAGCCGCGCAACCCGCAGTAGATGTCGTGGATGGGCGCTTTGAACCACCAGCGTGCGAAGCAGGAGAACATCGGATTGCCCCACCAGCGGTGCAGGAAGGGCATGGCGCCGGGCATCACCGTGCCGCCGCCCCAGGGCAGACGGCAGCCCTGCACGATGTCGGGGCCCTGGCGCAGCTTGTCGACGAACTTGAAGATGTCCAGGAAATCGTAGGAATCGTCGGCGTCGCCCATGATGACAAACTGCCCGCGCGCGGCCGCGATGCCGCCCATGAGGGCGCTGCCGTAACCCTTGGCGGGAACGGGGACGACGCGGGCGCCGCTGTCCTCGGCGATCTTCTGCGAGCCGTCCGTCGAGCCATTGTCGGCGACAATGACCTCGCCGACGATGTTGTGCTCGCGCAGGGAACGCACGGCCTTGCTCACGCAGGTGGCCAGCGTATCCGCCTCATTGAGGCAGGGCATGACAATGGAAAGCTCGACGTCCTGGGATTGTTGTGTCTGTTCGGTCATTTCTCGGGCGTACTATACGGGATTGGCTCGATTCGGTCACCATCCGGCTCGACGAGCCATGCCTGACGGTCGGGGAAGGCCCAGAGCAGATTGCGGTTGGCTTCGTCACCCAGGTCGCGCGCCCAGATCACTTTCGTGTTTTGCAGGTCGGCGCCGTTGTAGACCCATTCTTCGTGGACGAAGTGCTTGGGCGAGTAGCGGACGATCGCCAGTTGCCGGCCGGGCTTGTCGCCGAGAAAATCGCGGGCGATGTATTCGCGCCAGGCATACCAGGGCTTGCGCGTCTCGCGCCAGTTGGCGGGGATCTGCATCCACCCCCTGAAGCCGATCCACCAGAACAGGCAGCCGACCAGCGCCGGCGCGAACGCCACCGCGGCGACCACCTTGTCCGGTCGGCCATCGCGGCTAAACCGTCGCAGGAGTATCATCGTGATCGCAACCATGACGATACCGGCCGGCGCGAGGTAGTGGCCGATGAGGTAGGTCTCCAGCAACAGGAGCACGCAAAACGCCCCCAGCAGCAGAACCAGCCCGCGGAGTTCGCGCCCTGCGCGACGCAGCGAAACGCCCAGCCAGAGGATGGCCAGCAGTGTGGTCTTGGCGCCGAACGGCGCGGAATATGGCCACTCGGGGAAACGCCACTCTGCCGCGAGGCACGCGGCAAGTAGCAGGGGAGGCAGCGCGAGTTGGATGATGCGCGTGCCGATCGTTGCCGGCCGTCGCAATGAGAATGGCACCAGGGTCAGCAGCAGCGCCAGCGACCAGACGTTGCCGAAGAAGGTGAGGAACATGCCGAACAACGCGTTGACCACGCCCCGGTCGCTGAGAAACACGTCGCGAATGGCCGCCTGCGTCCAGCCTTCGGTGTCCAGTTTCCCGCGGCGCATGTGGTCGTAGTTCTGGTCTTTGGCAAACTGGAACATCTGCGGGTTGCGGTAGGTCGGCCAGTCCTCCATGGGCCGGGTTGGCTGGAAGATGAAGAGGGGAGCCGAGCCATATTGCCGGTGGTGCTCCGCGTACGGCAGGCGCAGGGCGTGGCCGGTCACGCGATAGTTGTAGTAGCCAAGCCAGGCGAGCCCGGCCAGCACGACAACCACAAGTGGGGCCAGCGTCCTCGCCGGCCCGTTCGTAGTACCGCCTTCAGGCGATCTGAAGCGCCGCCTGAAGGCGGTACTACGAACGGCCCACAAGAACACCAACCCTGTGAACACCGCCCCTTCAAACGGCCGGCTCCATGCCAGCAGGACGATCCCGGCCCCGCCGATGAGCGATGCCAGCAGGTAAGATCGATGGCCCGACATCCTCGGCGATAACCGGCGAAGCCGCGCCGCCGCTCCCAGCACCATTGCGCCCGCGCCCAGTGCGATGCAGCCACCCCAGTATCGCTGGCCCCATTCCAGCACCTGCGGGTGAATGGCGACCAGGATTCCGCCGCACAGGGCCCATCGGGCCGGGAGGAACGCCCGCAATGCCCACCAGCTCGCCAGCACCGCGCCGGCCGTACTCAGCCAGACACCCACGATGGGGTATCCGAAAAGCACCTGGCCGAGCGCCATCACCAGTCCCTGGGCAGGGGGGTACTTGGACTGATACGTCGGCCGGACAAGGACGTGCATGCTCTCGAAATGTTCCCACGCGGGCGGCGTCGGGTTGGTCAGCCGACCATGCGCGAATGTGTCGGCCGCCAGCAGATAGGAGAACTCGTCGTGGACGTAGGGCCGTGGAATGCCCCGGCGCGTCGCCAGCAGCGCTACGATGGTGAACGAGAAGATGAACAGAGCCAGCCCGCAGGTTCGCGGCCGGCTGCCGATTCGCTCCAACGTCCTCGAAAGCCATGCGAGCGCGCCGCCGCCCCACGGACACGCGGCCACCAGGACCGCGAGCGTCGTCAGGACGATCTGGTAATACGGGTACGCTCTAAAGACGAGATAGGCCAGCGAGCCGTGCATTGGGTAGTTGTATACCAGAATGGTTGGCGTTTGCCCGCTTTCCGGGCGCGCTCAAGTTCGTACTCAACCCTTGAGCTTCTGCTCGATCCGGCCGAGCACATCGCGGCTGACCGTGTCGTTGCCGAAATTGTCGACGCGAACGCTGACTTTGCTGGCGTTGTCCGTCAGCCGCTTGATCAACACCTCGACGCGGCGGTCGGATGGCGTGCGGGCGTAGACCTTGGCCTCGGGACCATTGGGTTGATCTTCATAAACTGTCGCCCTCATGTCCGCAAACACCGCTTTGGTGGCCGCCGCCACCTTTTCAACCGGCGCACTCATATTGCCGGTCATCTCTCCGTCGACATAAGCATACGTGGCCGCCCCAGCCCCGGCCGCCGCCGCGATCAGGCAGCCGCTCTGCGTGGTCACAACCAGCCCGAGAAACGCGCTCGTTCCGAGCGCTGCGAGAATCCTTGTGGGTTTCATACGATGCTTCCTTCCTTGGAAAATCCTTTGGCATAGCGACCACAGGCACACTTGCCCCGGCCGCTTATTAATTGCCGACAACGTGAATATTGTATGTCAGTTTGCGGTGCGAGCCAACGGACAAACCGCCGGCCGCTATTGGGTTTGGATCAAAGCAAGCGCCTGGGGTACAATCCACTGGTCAGGCCATTCACATGACAATGTTCGCCGAGCCAATTTCACCGCCGAACTCCCAGCCATTCCGGCTCGACAGCATCTCGTGGCAGGGCTACGAGGACGTGCTGCGCGCGGTCGGTGACCAACTCGTCTACGTCACTTTCGACAGGGGGAGGATGGAACTGATGTCGCCCTCGCCATCGCACGAAATCTACAAGGAACTCATTGGCGGGCTGATCGACGTGCTGGCGATGGAGAAGTCCATCCCGCTGGTCGCCCTCGGCTCGGCCACTTTCTGCCGCAAGGATCTGCTCCGTGGCCTTGAGCCGGACAAGTGTTACTACATCGCCCGTGCCGCGCGCATGCGAGGGAAGACCGACATCGACCTCGCGGTGGATCCCCCGCCCGATCTGGTCATCGAGATCGACATCACGCACCGCTCGCTCGACCGCGAAGCCATCTACGCCGCGATGGGCGTGCCGGAGCTCTGGCGGTTTGATGGCAGTCATCTCCAGTCGCTGGTTTTGCATGGTGCAGAGTATGAGTTGGCCGCCGCCAGCGCGTGTTTCCCGGGCCTGGTGCTCGGCGAAATGGAGCGATTTGTAAAGATGGGCGCCTCGCTCGACACTACGTCAATTCGGATGGCGTTTCGCGACTGGCTGCGAACGCATGGGTGATTCGCGGTCGAGATGCTCCATCGTGTCTACGGCGCCCGCAATGAGCATTCTTCAAACTCCGATGAGCCGCAATACTACCAAGCCGTATCTGAAGATGTCGCTCGAAGAACTGCGTGCGGCCACGCGTCAATACGACGACCCGGGCTACCGCCCAAAGAGTCTGCCGAAGACACCCGCGGAGCAGGTCCGGATTGAGCGCACGTTGCGCAATCTCCGCCGCGGCTATCGGCCGGGCGTTCGGGGGCGCGCGCCCATCGGCAAGGGGGCCAGGCGGGTGTTGATTACAGTCGAGGCCAAGTTGCTGGATCAGGCGGACGCTTTCGCCCGCCGGGCCAAGATGAGCCGGTCGGAGTTGATTGCCCGGAGCCTTGTGGCGACGCTTGCTGGGGCGAATGCTGCGTAAACACTCTTTGGCCCGGGGAATCGGATTGGGACGGGAATCGGTGGGCGGTGCCCACCCTACCTGTGAATTTGCTCAATCTCCCCGTTAAGCCGCTTCATCCGGTCCACCAGGATTGTCCACGGCTCGTCGTCCTTGTTCACGACGCCATAGTTGGAATTCTCCCCATCAAACCGGCCGTCGGCGGGTTCGTCCGTCCACTGGAACCAGTGATAGCCGACCATGAATGGCAGCTTCATCAGGGCCGTGGTGTATTGTTCAAAATGGTCGGCGCGGTCTTGCTGGGTGGCCACGGGTTTGCCGGCGCCTTTGGTGTTGGGGAGGCCGGAATCCATGGCTTTGAACGAGTATTCGGTAAGCATGATCGGCTTGCCGGTCACCTCGTGGAGTTTGCGAAGCGTGTCGGCCGGGGGCGTGTTGTTGTAGTTGTTGAAGGAGATGAGGTCGATGTAGTCCTTCATCGTTTCGACAACTTCCTGCGGGGCGTAGCCGGCGAAGCGGCAGCCGATCACCATGTGGTTGGGGTCGGCCGCGCGGATGGCGTCGCGGCAGGTGCTGAAGTAGGCGCGGGCGTACAGCCGGAGAAACTCGCCGGCGGCCCATTTGGCGGCGTCGTTGCCCTTGGGCAGTTCGGTCAGCGAACCGAGTTCATCGAGCGACTTGAGGTTTGTGCCCCACGCCTGATTAAACGTGTCGGGCGACGGATACTTGGTGCGCAACATGCGGATGGCGGCCTGCTTGCCGGAGGATTCGGGCTTGAAGGCCATGAATTCCTCGAAGAGGCTCTTCTTCGATCGCCAGTCGGCCGCCCAGCGGAGTTCGTTGTCGGTGAAGTAGCCGATGAGCGTCTTGTCCTCGGCGAGGGGTTTGCAGACGCGCTGCGCCTGGCGGTTCAGCGCTTCGGCGAACTGGGGCGAGAAGACGTCGGCGACCTGGCCTGACTGCCAGTTGGAACCCGCCCGGGCGGCCATGTCCACCAGCAGTGTATACGGCATGCTCTGCCGGTAGACCT
Organism: Phycisphaerales bacterium; assembly: GCA_025361735.1. Classification (GTDB taxonomy): domain Bacteria; phylum Planctomycetota; class Phycisphaerae; order Tepidisphaerales; family Tepidisphaeraceae; genus JANYKD01. The sequence continues at coordinate 24,235 of JANYKD010000430.1, read as the reverse complement.
CGCGGCCGGACCAGGCGCCGACCGTATTAAAGTTCCATTCCCACATGCGTTTGACGGTCGCGGCCGCCCACTTGTCGGCCGACCCGTATTTGGCTTCGCAGGCGCGCTTGTACGGCGAGTAGCCGAGCTTGGGCGAGAAGTTGGCGCCCATGCCGACATCGTTGATGCCCTTGGAGAGAAAGCCGTTGCCGTCGGGCGTGATCAGCCACCAGATGCCATTGATCTGTTGAACATGGAAGTACCCGGTGGGCTTGCCTTTGATCGCGGGAATGCCGCCGTAGGCGTCGCGGGTCTGTGCCAATACCATGGGGGTGCAAAGAAGAAGGGCCAGACAAAGCAGTGTGCGGTTCATGCACGTGAATACCGCGGGCACAACGGTGACGTTGGAAGGGGGGGGTATGCATTAGCGCGGCATGGCGGCGACCGAAGGGGGCCAGGCACCAAGGCACGAAGGCACGGAGGCACGAAGTGGAAGAAATTGCTGGTGCAGGCAAGAGAGAACAGAAATCTTCGCACACTGCGAAGACGTTGATGGATTGTGGTATAGACGCCGAGTACCGCGCGGCGGCATCTGCTATCGCGACAGCTTCTCAAGCAGAGCCTTCGCCTCTGCCGCCGATGGAGAATCGGGAAAGTCCTTGAGGATCTTCTCCAGCCGTTCGCGAGCCTGATCTTTCATGTCGTTTTGCAGGTACGCCCTGGCCACGCCCAGCAGCCGGGCGGCGTCGTCGAGTTTCATTGCCGGCGGCGAGTTGGGTCGGGTCGCGGGCGCGGTTTGGATCGTCGCCGCAGGCTTTTCGTCCAGGGCGACGATCGCCTTTTCCACCCAGTCGGCCGGTGGAAACTGGTGTCCCATGCCGGGGACTTCGAGATACGTGGTGTGTTCGAACCCGTCCTTCTTGAACTGCTCATAGTTGGCCTTGGCCTGATCGCGATTCATGTCCTTTTCGCCCTCGAGCACCACATGGCGGCTGCGCGTTTTTGCCAGCGTGAATATCGCGGCGGGCGGAGGGCTGAACGTCTTTCGCCAGAACCGGTTGTCGGCCGTGGGGACCTCGCGGTAGAAGTTGCAGCCGATGATATAGATGCCGCCCTGGAAGACATCCGGGAAACCGACGCCCATCATGCTGCTCACCCGGCCGCCACCCGAGAGCCCGGCGATGTAGACGCGGTTCTCGTCAATCTTGTATCGGGCTTTCATGTTGTGGGCCGCATCCAGTGCCAGACCCATGCGGATCCACGGGATACGCTCATTGCCCGCCTTGTTGGGACCCGCCCAGAGGAGCTTGTGCTTGTCCAACATGTCATGGAGATCGCGCGGCGCCTGGCCGCCTTGGCCGGGACTGACCCATACGAGCAGGCCCCACGCGTCCGCCCCGGTGTAGGACTTGGGAACGTAAAGCTCAAAGGATTCATTCTTGAGGTCGTACTCGACCTCTTTTCCGGAGTCCCTGGCGCCCATCCGAATTGCCACGGTATTGAGCGCGCTCAGCGGGCTGCGCTCCGGAAACGTCACGCCAGATTGGGCACCAGTCTGGATGTCGTCGGCGCACGCCGACGCCACAGCGAGCGCAAGGAGACAGGTGACCAGTGATGCGGTGCGATGTGGAGCCATGCGATCTCTCCTTGGCGGCAACGTGCGACACTATATCCCGCTTGTCGCGGCCACGAAATGAATATGTTGCCGGAGCCGGGCCATATAGGCGGACGGGCGTGATACATGATGTTGGCGGACGGGTCTGGCGTGCAGGCGCCGTTCGGGTATCTTTATGACAGCGGTCGGGTGGCCGCTGAACCGGGTGTTGATTCTGGGAGCACAATCGCATGAGTCAGAGCAGACCGCAATTCTCGTGTCCGGGGTGTGCGCGGAAGTACCCGTGGAAGTCCGAGTCGGCCGGCAAGAAGGCCAAATGCAAGTGCGGCCAGCTCCTTACCGTGCCGGCTGAGGCCGAGGTCGATGACGAACCGATTCCCCTGGACGATGCCGCGTTGCCCCCGGCGCCAGCGGAGCAGGCGAACTGCCCCGCCTGCAGCGAGCCGATGGAGCCCGGCGCCGTGCTTTGCCTGAATTGCGGTTACAACGTCCGCACCGGCGGGCAGGTCACCACGCAAATCGGTGGAGCCAAGGCGGCGGCGGCTCCCGCTCCCACTCCGGCATCATCCAGTCGTGCGACGGATACTGCGTATCCGGGCCGCCGTCGGCGTGGGCCGGTGGAGAACGAGTCCGCGGGCTCAACCAAGATGTATGTGATTCTCGGCGCTGCGGTCTTGCTGGTTGCCATGGGCGTGGGCGGGTGGATCGTCTTCAAGGGTACGGGCGGCGCCAAGGCCAACGTGCCGCGGCTGGGCGATGACGCCACGGTGGAGCGCATGATTGAGGACGAGAGAGCCACAGACCTGCAGGAATGGATCAAGGCCAACCCCGCGCGCATGCTTGCCGGCAAAACTCCCGGACAGGCTATCGCCCTGGAAGACCGGCTCAAGGGAATGGGGGCGACAAAGGTGCTGGCGTTCGGCGGCGGCGTGATGAGCCTGTCCATCGCCATTGAACTACCCCAGACTCCGGCCCAGCGTCGGGAGTTATTCGACTGGTATCGCCGCAACAATAAGCCACTCGAGCCGAGGCCGCCGGTGCAGGATGTGGGCCAGCGCTATCTGCTGTTCTTCCCGGGATTGTGATCGACGATCACCACGCGGAACCGCGACCGACGATCGCGGTTACAGGCGTCAGGTTTACGTTTTCCACAGCGCCACGTTGAGGATTCCCTGCATGATGCCCATGATGGCGATGGTCATCATGGTTTCCGTCAGCCCGGCCTTGAACAGCAGCGCGAAAAGGATCCAGTAGATCAGGATGACCGCGTGGACTCCGACCGCGACACCCATCGCGTCGAAACGGGCGAAGTTGGCGATCAAGCCGCCGACCGAGGTCGCGGCCACGAATATCAGGCCCAGTTTCACCACGGTCTGGGCCGGCGAAGCGATGTCCAACTCGACCAGCCGAGCGGCAATCATGACCGCGGCCAGCATGACGAGCACATTAAAACCCGTGCCCAGAGCGACCAGGCTCATCACCACGACGGCCCGGAGGCCTCCGTTGGTGGTGGAGTGACTCAATGGGACCAGCAGCTTGCACGCGACGGCCAGCACGATCAACGAGATGGGAAGCCACATGTCCTTGATGCGCAATTCATTGAGGATGCGATCGCGGACGCGGCGCTGCTCCTTCTTGACGACTTCCTTGGACTCGTAAGTGAGCACGGGCGATGGCACGACGATCGCGGCCGGAGCGGGCGGATCGTCCGTCAGGTCATACACATCGCCCGCCGGCTCGGGGCGTGCGGCGGGAGCCTGGAACACTGTTCCGCATTTGCACGAAACGCGGCGGCCCGCAAACTGCGGTTTCCAGGCGAACTGCTTGCCGCAGCTCGGACACGATAACGTCTGGCTTGGCTGCTGATCCATGGAAGTCCTCCTCGGACCTCAGTGTTATCGCTGATAGAACCCCGAATGCCAACAGGGTGCACAGCGCGGCGCGGCCGCAACGAAAGGCATCCAGGCACGAAGTGGAAGAGAGGGCTAGCGCAGGCAGACCGTGGCAGAACTCTTCGCGCGCTGCGAAGGAATTGTTTGATTTTGGCCAACGCGCAAATGTCGAATGCCGGAGGCCTGTGTGATGGCCGTCCGGCATTCGTCATTTGCTTATTCGTCTGTACGGCGAGTTTCGAGCTTCGTACTGCCCCGCTTCAGTCAGTCTCTTCCCGCACCCAGTTCCCTGCCTCGGCCGGGATGCCGAGCTCGGGGCCGACGGCCATATCCTTGTTCAGCGTCTTGATGACCGCCTTGGGTGAGGTATACACCGAGATCTGCATCTGCTGGCTCCAGAGCCGGGCCTGTTGGTGCTCGATCTGCTCCTGGAGCGAAACCACCCGATGCCGCAGGTCGAGCTGTTGCTGCCGCAACTGGAGCGATACCGCTCCGATGGCCAGCGAGCACAACACACATATGACGAGCTTGATCATGGGTAATTGACGGTTGCTGGTTGATGGTTACGTCGACTCACGCCCGTGTCGCGACGGCCCGGGCAGGGATCTTGAGCTTGAGGTTCGGGTGCAGGAGTTCCTTGCCCTTGAGCACATCGTTGTTAAGCGTCTTGATCTGGTCGACCGTCTGTTTGCTCTGGTTACCGCACTGATCGCGGGCAATCTTCCAGAGCGTGTCGCCCGCCCGCGTGGTGTAACTTGTGGTGGCGACCTCTTCGCGCGGGGCGGGCGTGTTGTTGCGGGCCTCGGTTCGCTCGGGTGGCACCAGCGGCACCAGCGGCGAACGCTCGTTGCCCCGGACTGTGCCAAGGGATTTGGGGTCGGGAACGACGAGCACGTCGCCGGCCGCGATCTTGTTCGGATTGCTCTTCAGGGCCTGATTGAGGCCGATGATTTTCTCGCGATTGGCGTTTGTGTTAGCGCCCAGGAGCTTGAGGGCCAACCTCGAAACTGTGTCGCCCGGCTTGGCTTCATACAGAGCCGTGCCCGGTGGCAGGGTGACTTCAGGGTCGGGCTGACGCGACACGATGGGGGGATCGGTTCGGCCGCCGGTGGCATCGCGGCCGGCTCCGGGAATCGGCGTAATCGCCTCGTTTGGATTCGTGGGCTCGCGGCGCGGGTCGGGAGTGATCGGCGTCAGCCCGTTGTTGCCGGCGTTCTCGCGAGGCCGGATCGGTGCGGGGTTCGTCCGCTCGCCGCCACGCAGGCGTGTGTTCAGGTCCACGGGGTTGTCCAACTGGACCTCGCGATCGCCATTCCGGCGGACGCCGGGCGATGCGATCGAGCGGTCCACGTTGGCGCTGCTGTCCGAGATCTGCGGCCGGGGCGGCCGGGTCACGCTGGACAGGTGATCCGACACCAGTACGCCGATCACGATGATGAAGGCGAGTCCCACTAACAGACCAATTTTTGTTTCCCGTGTCATATTATTTGTCCGGGCGTCTTTACACCGCACCGGCCTTTCCCTTGTATTTCAGCACTTCTCCAGAGCGCGAAGCTTGGCCGACCGGCTCCGCGGATTGCGGGCGGTTTCGGCCTCGGTTGGAACCACAGGTCTGCCTGTCAGAATGCGAACTGCGCCGGCCTGCTCCAACGACCGAAACTTCTGTTTCACAAGCCGATCTTCCATCGACTGGAAACTGATCACGACCAACCGGCCTCCGCGTCGCAGGGCTTTCGCTCCCAACTCGATCAACCGGCCGAGATTCTCCATCTCGCGATTGACGTGCATCCGCAGGGCCAAAAACGTCCGGGTTGCCGGGTTGATCCGCTCGGGGGCTCCGCCCCGCTTGGGGATCGCCATACGCACGATCTCTGCCAGACGTCCGGTATTCAGAATCGGCGAAATCAGCCTCGCTTCCACAATCTTTCTGGCAATACGTCTGCTATAGCGCTCCTGGGCCAGTTCATACAGGACGTTTGCCAGCGAATCGGCGTCCATGCGGTTGACCACGTCGGCCGCGGATGGCCCGGCCGAACGGTCCAGGCGCATGTCCAAGGGCATGTCGCGCGAGAACGACATGCCATACTCATCTTCAAATAGCTGGTTGGTGCTTACCCCGAGATCGGCGAGAATTCCATCGACGGCCGGAATGCCGGCCGCCGCCAGGACTTCGTCGAGTTGAGCGAAATTGGCATTAAAGAACCGGCAGGGCATGCCCTCCATGCTCTGCCGGGCGTATTCGAGATTGCGTTCATCGAGATCGATCGCCAGAACCTGACCGTTTGGGGCCAGTCGGCGGGCGATTTCAGCGGTGTGTCCACCCCGACCCAGCGTGCAGTCGACCATGACCTTGCCCGGCGCTGGCGCAAGATACGTCAGCACCTCATCGAGGAGCACGCTGTCATGTCCCGTCGAAGGTTGCTCCATGGGCGCGACCGTTCATTTGGCAAAATGCTCAATGGCAGGGCGGTTTCGCCGAAACCGCACTTCTCGGCGTGTCTCAGACTCGGCGAGCGGTCCCTACCGCGCGGTCCCTACCACGATGCTCCACGCATCGCTTGCATTCCTCTTGCCACCGTCCTCGTCGGCGGGTACTATCTGCAAAGCAGGCAGCGCGAGTCGGGCATCCGTGCCCTTGTGACGCGCGAACGTCACAAACCCCATCCGTGGGACGACTACGCTCTACCTATCGGATAACGCTGGCCGCCCGGCGATCCAATCATCGGGCGACCGGCCAGAGAGGGCAGTCCATTGCTCTTCTGGCTACTCCAACTTCAGCCTCGTCTGCATCACAATCCATGCTAGCAGGCGAAGCCGTCCTTCCCGTCCGTTCGGCTGGACCTTCGCGGCGCCAGAGCCTCCTTGCTCGGCGCCCAGCGCGATCCCGGCGTGACGTCACCTTAACTTATGGGTTTTCCTTCATTCCCTATGACGTGTTGCCATCACATCCTTGCGAATGCCTGCCGCGAACCATCCTTGGGCCGCGGCCGTACAGAAGCGATATCGGGTCAGGCGGCCGCCGGTGCGGCTGGCTCTGGCGTGTTCATATAAGTCTCATACGCGGGTGGATCCCAGAGTTCCAAATGCGTTCTGGCAGCAACCATCAAGCAGTCTTTCGGGAATCGGTACTGGCGTATGCGCCGTTCCGGAATAAGCACTCGGCCCTGCCGATCCATCTCCACCTTGTCCGCATCGCCAAAAAGCTCGTGGTCTTCTTTCAGTTCCTTCAAACTCGGTCGCAAGGATGTGGTTCGTCCCTGTGCCTGCTGCTCAAACACTCGCTCACTCCAGAACCACAGCGACCCATTGGCCCCCTTGACCAGGTAAAACGACTGCCCGTCAAGATCAGGATCCAACGACCGGCGAATCTCCACTGGAACCAGAAGCCGGTTCTTCTCGTCAATCGTCAGTTCGTAATTGCCCGTAAGGAGCTTCACTCGTGGTTCCCACTGACTGTTAACGACGAGGGGTATATTATCCACTTTTTCCCATTTCGCAACATTTTTTTTCCACTTAATGGGATTTCGTTAAAGTCTATAACGTGAGCTGCCGATAACGGGCCATTATCCCCAAAATTGTCCACATGCAGGGGCTCTCGCTGTGGATAGAGCGTGTTAACTATCTGTGGATAACCTGTCGCAAATTGAAAGCTTCGATTTTTTTTTACGGTCTTTTTTGCCGTAGCCAGGCCCGGATAAGCAAGGCTATCTTCTAAGACGATGCGCACCCTTGATCGTGCCGATTGCAATTACTGACAGGACAATGAGATATGCCAATTCCCGCCAGAGCGGCCAATTCCACGCCGCCGTCGCTTGCAGGACGCCGATAACGGGTCCCGAGAATCCCAGATTATTCCACGAAGTGGAGGCACTCACATCGAACTCGACGGCCAGATACGCCAGCAACGCGCTGCCGGCGCTGATACCGGTTGCCACGGCACATCCGATAACACGCGAGCGTCGTCCCGGAAGTACCCAGCCCCAACCGGCCAGGAGTCCGATCCATAACGAAACATATGTTGCCCCGCGAACCACGTCTCCCGTCGGCCGAACCGACAGCACGCCCGCCAGCGCGAGCATTGGCCAGACTGTCGCCATTGCGGCCAACATCCGCCAGAGGCCATTGAGAATAATCGGGAACAGCATTGCTGAAAACGTGATTTGCACGACCAGCATTTCTTCGATCGCCCGCCGCTCCGCCGGCCGGGTGAACTTGTCGGACAGCGGCGTCGGCAACCCGGCCAGCAACAGCGCCCCGCCCTGCACCGCCAGCCATAAAGCCAACGGCCCCGCCAGTCCGCGCCGCGGCTCGACAGACACTTGAACCTTACCCGTTATCTCGGCCATCACAGCGGGCATTGTCCGGCCTCTGCAGTGAATTGGGAAGGGCGATCTTCTACATCAGCAGGATTGCCACGGCGGTCCCCAGTGCGCCGGCGGCGAAGGTGATTACCGAGAACAGGCTCACCAGATCCCGGTGCAATGGCACCGTCGGGAAGTCCCGCCGCTCGGGAGGGTTCAACGCTCCCAGTGTGCCCAGGAAATCGCCATCAAACGCGCCGAGGTACTGCTCGATCTTCACCATGCGAGCCGCCGCCGCCATGTACAGCCGGTAGTTACCGCAGAGATAGCCGGCTCCGAAGATGCTCGACAGAGCCATCACGCCGGAGAGGCAGATGCGTACGCGAAACGCCAGCGGATGCATGGCCACCAGCGCCAGCAGCACGCCGCAATAGGCCAGCCCGATGATCACCGTCCGGTAGCCCGCGTTGCGCCGCCAGGTCATCTCATCCCAGCAGACCTGGTGCAGTGCGAGCAGTGTCTGCTGTTTCTGTGACGGGATTTGATTTGCGCCTTCCGCCATGGATATGTCCTTTGTTAACTCACCAATGGTACACTCAACGAATCCGCCGGGCCAGAAGTGCGAATTGCAGCGGGCGTTGCTCGTTTTGCGGGATAACGCACCCCGCTCAGGCAAGTAGTAAGCAGCGTGTGCGTGATCACGGGACCTTGTGGTGTCAGACGACGGTGAATCGATCATGAGAACAGAAATCTTGACTCCAGTGATCGGTCGCCGGACGTTTCTCGCGGCCGGCGGTGTAATGGCGGCGACAGCGTTGCTGCCTCGCGCGGTCGCAGCGGCTCCGGCCGGACTCACCGCCGCCATCATCGGTCACACCGGCCGCGGCGATTACGGGCACGGCATGGACATCTGCTTCAACGACCTTCCCGGCGTGAAAGTCGTGGCGATCGCCGACCCGAACGAGGCCGGACGGTCCAAGGCGGCGGCGCGATGCAATCCGCAGCGTCAGTATGCCGACTATCGCGAGATGCTGACCAGGGAGAAACCGAATCTCGTCAGCGTCGCTCCTCGCTGGAGCGAACAGCATCGGGACATGGCACTGGCCGCGATCGCGGCGGAGGCTCACCTTTTCATGGAGAAGCCGATCTCCGTGAGCTGCGCCGAGGCCGACGAGATTCTCGCGGCCGCGGAGAAATCGAAGCGGAAGGTCGCCGTCGCCCACCAGATGCGGCTGGCCCCGGCCGTGACCCATCTGAAGAAGAAGATCGATGCTGGCCTGATCGGCGACCTGTTGCAGATGAACGCGTTCGGCAAGATGGACGCCCGCGCTGGCGGCGAAGATCTGCTGGTCCTCGGAGTGCACCTGTTTGACCTCATGCGTCTGTTCTCCGGCGGCGAACCGCAGTGGTGTGTCTCGCGTGTCCTGCACCAGGGCGGGGACATCACCAAGTCCGATGCCCGCGCGATCAAGGAACAGGTCGGCCCCGTCGCCGGCGACGAGATTTTCGCCAGCTTCGCCTTTCCAAATGGTGTCAACGCCACGTTCACAAGCCGCGCGCGATTGCAGGAAAACACCGGCTGGTGGGGCCTGGAACTGCTCGGCAGCAAGGGCACCGCGCGGATCCTGGCGGATATCTGGCCCAGAGTGATGTTCCGCCCGATCAAACCGTGGACGAACGCAGGGCGGCCGGACGAATGGAAGCCGCTCGAAGATGACGCCGCCGCGAAGGCGACCGGCGCCGAGCAGTCCACCACGTTCGCAAACCGACGGCTGGTGGAAGACCTCCTGGCCGCGATTCAGGAAGACCGCGAGCCGATCTGCAGTGGGCGGAATGCGGCCACGGCGCTGGAAATAGTGATGGCCGTTTATCAGGCCGCTTTGGCTGGTGGGAAAGTCACTCTTCCGCTGAAGGATCGCGGACATCCGCTGCAGGGTTAGTGGTCCGGGTCGGGCGTCAAGGTGGAACGCCCCACAACACTGCCGGCGCCAGGCGCATGAAACTCGGAGGACAATTGATATACCGCGCAAAGCCGAGCCCCCTTACTATCTTCTTACTTCTGGCGATTGCCCCGTGGGGATCGGTCGCGACGACGGCGACCGCGGCCGAGCCTTTGCCCGCGCCGGGATTGTTCCCCTGTGTTCTTCCCTGGGACGACGCAACGCCGGGTGTCGCGAATCTCAGTGGCTGGCTGCAAACGCCGGCCGGTAAGTTCGGGAACGTTCGCGCCGGCGACGGCGGCCATCTCTACGCCGGCAAGGAACGCATCCGCCTCTTCGGTGTGGACCTGGCTTTCAGCGCCAATTTCCCGCAGAAGGAAGAGGCCGGGAAGGTCGCCGCGCGCATGGCTAAGTTCGGCATCAACATCGTACGCTTCCACATCATGGACATGCGGCGGTTTCCGGAGGGCCTGCTGGCCCGCAACGGAGCCGACACGCGCGATCTCGATCCCGAAGCGCTCGATCGCCTCGACTACTTCATCGACCAACTCAATCGCAATGGAATCTACGTCTACCTCTGCCTGCTCAACTATCGGCCGATTAACGCCGCCGATGGTCTGCCCAAAGAGATCGAGCAATTGGGTGCTCCTTATCAACAACGCCACGTCGTGGGCTTCTATGACTCGCGCATTCTCGACCTGCAGAAGGAGTACGCCCGCAAGCTCCTGACGCACCGCAACACCTACACCGGCATGACCTACGCCGAAAGCCCGGCCGTTGCCTTCGTCGAAATCAACAACGAGAACGGGCTCATCCATTCCTGGCTCGGTGGCGAGGTCGACCGCCTGCCGGAGGTCTTTCTGCCTGAACTGCAACGGCAATGGAACCAGTGGCTGCGCGGCCTCTACGGCGCAACCGACAAACTGCGCCAAGCCTGGGGAGGCAAGGAGGAACCGCTCGGAGATGAGATACTCGCCAACGCCAGTTTCTCGCGTGGCGTCGAGCGCTGGCTGCTGGAACAGCACGAGGGCGCAAAGGCTACCGCAACGGCGGGCGACGATATTCCCGACGCCCTGCGCGGCCAACACTCCGCCCGCGTCGCCGTGACGAAAGCAGGCACACAGAGTTGGCACATCCGCTTTGAGCAGCCGGGGATCGCCGTGCAAAGTGGCCGGCATTATACGCTCAGCTTCTGGGCCAAATCCCAGGAGCCGTGCGTGCTCGGCGCCAGCGTCGAGCAAAACCATGAGTCCTGGGCAAACCTGGGCCTGAGCACCAAAGCCACTCTCGCCAAGCAGTGGAAGCAGTTCCGCTTCACCTTCACGGTCGACAAGGGCGATGACTCGGCGCGTGTGGTCTTCGATCCCTCCATGCAGCCGAACACGTGTTGGCTGGCCGGGGTTTCCCTGCGTCCCGGCGGCGTCCACGGCCTGGGCACGGACCAGCGCACGGAGGACGCAAGCGTGCGTTTGCTCTCGCGGGCCACCGCCGGCGAATGCACCGCGGAAATGCAGCGAGACTGGATGCGCTTCCTCTGGGACACCGAAGATCACTACTGGCAGGAGATGAACGGCTATCTGAAGAAGGAACTCAAGATCAAGCCGCTTGTCATCGGCACGATCGTCGGCTGCAGCGCGCCGAACCTGATGGCGAAGCTTGACTGCATCGACACCCACGCCTATTGGCAGCATCCCGTCTTCCCCGGCCGGCCCTGGGATCCCGAAAACTGGATCGTACACAACCGCAGCATGGTCAACGCACCCGGCGGACTGCTGCCGGATCTCGCGCTGCGGCGTGTCCTGGACAAGCCCTTCTGTGTGACCGAATACGGCCACCCTGCGCCCAACACCTTTGTCAGCGAAGGCCATCTCCTGCGTGCCGCCTATTCGGCCCTGCAGGACTGGGACTACATCTCGGCATCCAGATATTCCCACGACACCCGCTGGGATTTGCAGCGAATCCGCAACTTCTTCGATATTGACCAGCACCCCACGAAGATGCTCACGCTGATTCCCGCGGCCGCGATGTTCCTGCGCGGCGATGTCGAACACGCACAAATCCAGGTGGTCGCCGCCTTGAGCAAGGACCGCGAGATCCAGGCCCTGCAACGCTCCGGGCCGTGGGACCTCGTGCATGCCGGCCATGTCGGCGTCTCGCGCGAGACCGCCTTGATGCATCGCACCGCCATCGCCGTCGAAGGGCAGTCCGTGCCGGCCGACGCCCTGCGCCCCGACCAGGTCAAGCCGCAAGGCACGCGCGTCGTCTCCGACACCGGCCAACTGGTCTGGGATCTGACCAGTAAGGAGCGTGGTGTTGTCACCGTGAATTCCCCTCGCAGCAAGGCCGTCATCGGCTACGGCCGCGGCCTGAAGTTCGAACTGGGCGGTGTGACCATCGAACCTGGCCCGACGCTCCAGGATGGCTGGAGCGCCATCACCGTGACCGTCATGAAAGGCGATCTATCGTCGCTGCCCAGTCAGTTGTTGATTACCGCGACCGGTTACGCCGAGAACACCGCCATGGGCTGGAAGAACCCGGAGAAGAGCAGTGTCGGCAAGGATTGGGGCCGGGCGCCCACGCTGGTCGAAGGCGTCCCCGCCGTGATCACGTTCCCCTTCCCGGCCAACGGGACCGAGGTCTGGGCCCTGGACGAGCGCGGCCAGCGCCGCAGCAAGCTCGACGTGCGCGCGGATGCTCACGATCATGCCGTCGTGGACATCGGCCCCCAGCATCGCACGCTCTGGTACGAGGTTTCCGCCAAATGAGAGTGGTAGGGGAGTCAGCTAGACGACCCTGCGGCATCTCTGGTGGCGCGGGACTTACGTCCGTGGCCGCGGTCCCGCGCGAAATCGGCTCTGCCGGGGCGAGAGCCTGCATCCGCCGACATCCTCGCCGCCGTTACCTCACCGTCCCGCTGATCGCGAACCGGAACATGTTCCCTGCCGTATTCGTCCCGAAGCTAACCAACCCGGCATGCATCCCCGCCTTTTTGGTCAGTAACTTGATCGTGAACACATCGGACTCTCCCGGCCCCAGTGTCGCCACCAGCCCATCCAAAACATGGTATCCATCCGGCGTACTGAGCTTCCCAAGAACCAGTTTCGACGTCCCCGTATTGGTCACGCGAAACATCCTGCTTGGCACCATGTCGCCCACGTGCACCGACCCGAACCGCACGGTCGCCATCTGCCCCGACCTGATCTCCGCGGCCGACCTGACCGCCGTGACCGAGATCCGTGGAACCGGTGCCAGATCATCGTTGATAATGGTCCCAATGCCCTGGCCATCCGCGATAGCCGCATTCATGGCATGGGTAATATTCACCTTGATCGTCTCATTGGGCTCAATGGTTCTATCGCCCTTAACCACCACGCGAATCGTCTTGCGTGTTTCTCCAGGCAAGAATGTCACGCTGCGGTCATCCGCCAGATAGTCGCTGTCGAGCACCGCGGTTCCATCGGCCGTGGCGTAGCGCACCCACACCACATCGCTACACGCGGCCGACAGGCTCACGACAAACGCCATGGTTCGCGTGCCGCTCTTTCCCTCGATCACGGACGCGTTCCCAATGGAAACCGTGACCGCCTCGTAAGCTCCCATGTCCACGACAGCCCCAGAGCGCCCACCGTCTGGCACACCCATGATCCGCGGGCGCCCGGCCAAATCGGTGATGATGCCGGCAGGAACGGCGGTGTTGCTTCCGGCGCCGAGGCAGGGAGACTCGGAGCGCAGCCGCAGATCGCCCCGGTCATCGTCGATCGTGCCCCATTTCCCATCGCGCCCTGACGATGGATTTCGGACGAAGAGCGGATCGGTGTCGATGTTGCCAACTCCGTTGAAGCCACCTTGAACGTCGCTATAGGCTATGGTCAGATTGGATACGTCGAGCCAATCCCAGATGCTGTTTCCGCGGCTTCCTGAGTTGCCCCAGAATATACAGTTCGTCAGTTCGGTCGTCAGTTCGGCATCGTACGAGCCAACGATGTAAGCAAACGTGCCCAGTCCAATCGTCGTATTGAAGGCAAATGTGCAGTTCGTCACGATGAGCAATCCGTCGGAACTGAGTAAACTGCCGCCTGTCCCGGCTTCGAAGGCAATCGAACCGGTCCGATTCGCGACAAAAGCGCAGTTTGCGAGCGTCAAGGCAGAGGACATGTTCAAGATGCCTCCACCCGTACCGATCGTTGAGTTTGCCGTGAATGTGCAATTAATGGCGGTCATCGAGGCATGGGCGGACGAACCGATGTTGCAGATGGCCCCGCCGCAATACCAGCCTGCGTCCGAAACGACGATCTGGTCATTTGCCCGATTGGCTGTAAATGCGCAGCCGCTGAGGTGCGTAGACGAATTGTCGTTGTACATGGCTCCGCCGTTGCCGAACGCGGTCGTGTTCTCGTCGAACGCACAGTTGATCAGCGTGAGCGACGAGTTACTGTTGTACATACCCCCGCCGGAATTGTCGGCCGAGTTCCGGCTGAACGTGCAGTTGGAGACCGTTGGACTGCCCGAATCGTTGAACATCCCACCTCCCGCGTCGTATGGCGCGTCTTCGCTGGCATTACCCGCACTGATCGTAAATCCATCCAGGGCAGCCGTGCCGTCTGTTCCACTTCCCACCACCACATGATAGCTGTTGTCGGAATTGTCTCCGGCCACTCCGATGTCGCCAGAAAGAACAGTCCGATACCGGACGATGTCCCGCATATCGGAGTTGGCGGCGCCAGCGCCGGCATATCCGCCCATCAGAGCAACCCCATTCTTGAGCGCGAAACTGACGGACCGATCCGTCGCCAACGTGGGCTTGTAGATTCCACCCGCCACATGAATTTCCTGCCCGGCCACCGCGTGGTTCAATGCCGTAACCAAACTCGTAAATGCGTTGTTCCAACTCGTCCCGTCGTTGGATCCCGCGGCGCTGTCATCCACATGGAATACAACGGGCAGCACTGTAACCGTGGTAGTGCTGACGATACTCCGTGACGCCGCATCGGTTACACGCAGTCCGATCGTCACGGTCGAAACCGGCCAACCGATCGAAGAGAATACCGGGCAGTTGCCCGTGGCGTCGTCGAACTTCCCGTCTCCTGTCCACTCCCAGGCGTATTGCAGATCTCCGGCCACGTCGCTGGCCCCTCGTCCGCGTAACGTGACGCTTCCGCCCTGCGCAACAATCTGAGGCTCGCCCGCATTCGCCGCGAGGGCCGGCTCCGCTTCGTATGCCCCCATGTCCACGATTAGTTCGGCGCCAGCGCCCGTCGCACTCGTAGTGGGAATACCCTGAAAACGGCTGCGGCCGTTCAAGTCACTGGCAATGCCGATAAGTCCGGGAGCGAGATTGTTTCCCGCCTCGGCTGCGGGCGAGTCGGCAGACAGTCGCAGGTCACCATAATCATCGTCGGTCGATCCCCAGATGTCGTCAGCGCCGGGGCTTGGGCTTCGGACGAAGAGTGGATCGATGTTGATGTTCCCCACCCCGGTCCAGCCCCCCTGGATGTCGCTGTAGGTAATCACCGGCGTGTTGGAAGTGTTGCAGATCGGCGTGTCGCCGCTGTCCCAGACGACGCAGTTGGTCAGTTTCGGGCTGGCACCGTAGATCCCGTTGTATATCGCGCCACCCTGCCCGGCCGAGTTGCCGCTGAATGTGCAATTAGTCAACCCTGGCGAGGAATCGCCGTCGTTGAACATCCCGCCGCCGTCTTGCCCGGCTAAGTTCCCGCTGAAGGCACAGTTAATCAACGTCGAACTGGAACCGGAGTTGTACATCCCGCCGCCGCAACGACTGGCTGAGTTCCCGATCAGTTTGCAGTTGGTCAGCACCGGAAGGGAATCGGAGTTGTAGATCCCGCCGCCGTACGCGGCAGAATTGCCCGAAAACGTACAGTTTACCAACTTCGGTTTGGAAGAGGACGCGTTGTACATGCCGCCGCCCGATGAGGCCGTGTTCTCGCTGAATGTACAGTCTCTGATCGTGGGACAGCCGGCGACGTCGTAAATGCCGCCGCCAGCGTATGTCGACCAGCTGCCTTTGATCGCATTCCCGCAGGTGATCGTGAAACCGTCCAGCAGGGCCGTACCGTCCGTGCCGCTGCCCACGACGACGTGATAGCTGTTATCGTTCTTGTCCCCGGCCAGACCAATGTCCCCCGACAAAACAGACACATTCGCCGCCACATCGCGCGCGTCCGCATCGGCCGCGCCGTACCCCGCATATCCGCCGTAAATCCCCACGCCCGTCTTCAACTGGAAAGAAATCGTCCGATCCGTTCCCGCCGTCGGCTTATACGTCCCGTCCGCCACCCGGATTGTGTTCCCCGACACCGCTGCTCCCAGCGCCAACTGCAAATCCCCATACGCATTCCCCCACGCCGTCCCGTCCCGCGTCGGCCCCGGCGAATTCACATCTACGAAAATCGTGTGTGCCAGCAACACGCGCCCTTCGAGCGGCTGACACACTGCCTCCGGCAACCGACGATCCGCCGGCGCAGATCGACTACGACGCCACTTCGCCATCAATCGTGAGAACATCGTCCGCTCCTCCACACCATCAACACAAATCCACCCCGGCCAGATCTTTAGACGGCAAGCCTCGGCACAACCCGAATGGATATGCCGACATCATGTGGTGTAAACCCTTGTGCGTCAAGCGGAAATGGTCCGCAGAGCGACGCCCGGCGCGGATCAACGACGCAACTTCCCCAAACCGCCGCTCTGTCAGGCTGGCCATCAGCAAAACCCGCGATATCTCCTGAGCGGACCTTTATTCTCACGCGGCGTGTCAATCATCATCGTCCTTATCCCGCCGCGGCGCGACCACCGGAATCGGCCCGCGCGGGGATGGCGGCATGACCGATCGCGGCCCGCGCACCGTTTTCCAGATGATCTGGTTGAGCTCATCGGCCGGGGCGCGGTCGGCCACGCTGAAGTCCATCGCCTCGCTCCGCTCGGCCATCTCACGCTGCTCGGGGCTGACATCTTTCGCCGGGTTCTTGTCCGGATTGCGCTCGGCGATGAACTTGTTCTCCGGCACGAGTGCGTTGTAGGGCTCGTCGTTTGCCGGCGCCGCGTCCCAATCCATGATCGGCGACGCCACCGCGTCGTACTGGCACATCGGCGGCAAACCCAGCAGGCACTCCATGGTCTTCAGCACGCTGACTGTGTTGTGAAACTGGTGATCGATGCTGCGGGCCTTGATCCATGGGCTGATCACATGGCACGTCGAGCGATGCACGTCCACATGATCGGGCCCATTCTGTGCATCATCCTCGATGATGAAAATGGCCGTCGATTTCCAGATCGGACTGTGGCTGATCGCCTCGACAAGCTGGCCGACGGCGTAGTCATTGTCCGCCAGCATCGACCGCGGTGTCGGCTTGGCGGGGTTGGCGCCGATTGTGTGATCGGTGCAGAAGCGGATGGTCATGAACGCCGGCACGGCGCCACCCGATGGATCGCGCGCCAGCATCATCTGAAATTCGCGATTCCACTCGGAAAAGCGGCTGGGGGCGCCGGCCTTGCCGAACGCCGTCTTGCGGCGGAGCACGTTCGCATCGCCCGTTGCGGCGAACATTTTGGCCGGCGCATCACTGTCGGGGTAATCGAGATCGAAGCGGCGGAAGTCCAGATCCGTGATGCCGTCGAGGTCGTGCCCGCCCGGCTGCAGTCCGGCGCTGGCCGGGTAGTTCCCGGGGACAATCGCGGGATTGCCCGGCTTGGGATCGTCCGTCATGTGGCATCCGTAGTTGCGGAACGTCAGCCCATGCCGGCGCGCCAGATCCCAGATGTGCCCGCCCGGTGCCTCGGCCACGTCGGGAATCGGCCTCGCCCCGTTCCTGTACGCCTCGGCCGGCGACAGCGGCTTGCCGTCCGGTCCGTTGGCCGGGAAACCGCCCGTGGGATACTCGTTCACCGTTCCCTCGTAGTCGAAATTCCGGCCGCGTTTGCTGTACTGATACGGCACGTTCTTGATGACATACTCGTTGGCGTGGCCCTGTGTGGTCCACGTCCAGCCGTCCCCGCTGACCTCGCCGCTGTCGTAGAAGTTGTCCATGAGCACGAACCGCTCGGCCAGCGCGTGCAGGTTGGGCGTCACCTCGCGCCCGAAGAGACAAAGGTTCTTGTCCCCGTTTCCCTGGGGCAGGTCCCCCAACACCTGGTCGTACGTGCGGTTTTCCTTGACGACATAGATCACATGCTTGATCCGGCCGGCCTGCAGCCCGATCGCCTGCAGCGGATTGGCCGCCTTGACATAACGTGGCGTCAATCGGTTCAGCCGCAGCACCCGTTCGGTGAGTTCCTTGAGTTTCTCGGCCGACGGCGCCGCCACGGTGGTCACGTTGCCCTCGATCACCTTCAGGCTGTAACGCCGGCCCTCGGCCGATGCGTCAGTCTTGGGATCATTGGCCGGATGACGCGTCGCGTTGCCCTTGGCGTTGGCGATCAACAGGTTCTTTCCATCCGGCGAAACCGCCACGCCCGTCGGATACCATCCGGCCGGGATGTAGCCCAGCAATGACGAACTCCGCGTGTCGATCACGCCGACGGCGTTCATGTCCCCCAGCGCCACATAGAGCGTCCGCTCATCCGGCGAAAGCGCCAGCCCGGTCGGCGTTGCTCCAGGCAGGTCCTTGGCGATTTCCGGCCGCAGCAGCACCGTGGCAACGATCGTGTCGTCGGCCGTCTTGATCACCGATACGGTGTCGCTGTGCGCGTTGGCCACATACAGCCTGGATTGGTCGCGGCTGAGCAGCAAGCCCGACGGATGCGAGCCACTCGCGATCTTCCCGGCCGGCTTCGGGCTCTTCGGATCGGACGTATCCAACACGTAGACGCAGGCATCGCGCTGGCTGGCAACATACAGTTTACCGCCGCCGCGCAGCACGGCCGCGGCCAGCGGGAAGTTCGACGTCCCCGCGATCGAATCGGCGAAGACATAGCGGCCCACCTCGCGCCCGGCCGCCGTGTCGAGGATCGCCACGCTCGCCGGCAATCCGAAGATCGCCGCGCTCTTGTCGAGCGGGTCGTTGTTGGTGACATACAGCATCCCGCGGTCATCCAGCGCCAACCCCGCCGGAAAATCCCCGGCCCGCGTCGGGATCACGCCGTGCGACGTCAGCGACCCATCGTCTTCCAGCTTGAGCACCGCAATCGCGTCATTACCCCCTTGGGCCGCAAACACCGTGTTCCAGCGGTTTGCGACCAGCCCGTAGTACAACCCGTTCGTTTTCTTCTGCTTCGACGCCGCGCTGTTCGGAAACGCCACATGCCCTGTTCCCTTGCCGTCGGCCATGCGGATCGCCCACACCGCCTCGCGGTACCCCGCATCGCTGCTCAGCGCATACCGCCCATCCGGGCTGGTAACCAGATTGATCGGCAGGCTGCCCACATCCTGCGTGGCGTCGGCAAAGTGATCCTCGATCGACTTGCCCGTCACCAGCGGCGGCTGCGAGAGTCCAAGTTCGTCGTCAGCGTCGCGCCCCGCCGTGCCGAGTCCGGCACACCCGCCCAGATACAACGCGACTGTCGCCAGCACGGCGGGAATCAAAGAACGTCTGCTCAACGGAACCTCCTGCGGTAGATCGGCCCCGGTCTATGTTCCGGGACCGGTGACCAGTATAGGGCGCCGTGCGGCCGCGGGAAGTTCCCCGGCCGGGTCATAGCGCGACGTTAACGCATGCCGGCCGATGTGCTGCGGACATCAGGCGGCTCGCGGCGCGAACATGCTTGATCGTCTCTCATGCTATGTTCACTAAGGTAGTCGTGCGTAGACCAGCAGCACTGATCCCGGCACGGCCTCGACGCGAACCTCAAGCCCAACCGTGCCCAACTCCTTCCCGCTCAGCCGCTGCGCCCGTTTGACTCCCGTATCCACATCCGTCACCTCATACTCCGCCTTCTCATCCAGCCCGTGCAAAATCAACCGTGCCGACACGTACGGACTCTCCGGCCGGCGTAACGCGACGACCATGCCCTTGCCAAGATCCGGCCGGTCGAGCTGATATGCCATCCACTGGTCTCGCCCCTGCGAATAGCCCGTCAGCGGGTAGTAGTCGCCGTAATAGAACTGCCGCAACTGCACGTACTGGTCGAGCGTTCGCTTCGCCCACGCACACGGGAAGCTCTCGGGGATCTTCTCGGCCGGAGCATCGCCGGTGATCCACCAGTTG
This sequence comes from Phycisphaerales bacterium, assembly GCA_025361735.1. Classification (GTDB taxonomy): domain Bacteria; phylum Planctomycetota; class Phycisphaerae; order Tepidisphaerales; family Tepidisphaeraceae; genus JANYKD01. Next base: position 4,345 of record JANYKD010000430.1, on the reverse strand, counting down.
ATACACAGCGCGCTGGACATGCTGCTGCGAAATTCGTAATCGTCGCCGGCCCGGTCCTGGCTCGTGGCATTGAGCGGCACCCACGGCAACAGGCCCCACGTGTGACACTGATGGGCGATCGCGTCGCGCGGGCCGTCCGTTCGCCAGAACGGCGTGGCCCGGCCCAGCGTTTCGATGTCCAGGCGGCGCCCGCCGCTCGCGCAGTTGTCGATGATCAGCCCGGGATGTTTGGCCAGCAGGCCATCCCAGAACGCATACAGCCCCTCGATATAGCGGATCTCCGTCATCCCCTGGCGGTCGGGCGCATCAGCCTTGCGCCAGAACTCGAGCGGGTCGATGTTGAAATCCTGGCGGTAGCAGCCGAGCCCGAACTCGTCGATCTTCGCGTTGATGAAATCGGTCACGAACTTGCGGGCGTCGGCATTGCCCAGGTTGAGCAGACAACTGTCGCCACCATTGTCGAGCAGCCAGTCCGCGTAATCCTTGCGCCAGGGCGTATCCTCAAACACGCGTTCCGGCTCGAACCAGAGCATGAGTTCCCGGCCCGATTTCCGCAGCGAATCGCTCAGCGGCTTGAAGCCATTGGGGTAGAGATCCTTCTTGACCTCCCAGTTACCTGCGTTCGGATACCACGCCCCTCCGGCCCGGCCATACCATTCCGCGTCGATCCAGTAATACTCGATCGGCAGCTCGTGCTGGACGATCTTCCGGATGTTGTCGAGATGGATCTCGGCCCGCGTGCCGCCCCAATTGCCATTGGTGATGGGCGCGAGCAGCGGCTGGCCATTGCGCTGCGGCCGGTGGTGCGTCAGCACAAACTGGCGCAGCAGATTCTGGCCGCGCCAACGGTCGCCCTCGTAGTTCATGAGCAGCATACGCGGCGTGCGGATCGATTCGCCAGGATGCAGCAGCAGGCGCGTGCGGGCCATCCCGGCTTTCAGGAGCACCTGCCCGCCCGGATCGGCCGCGAACTCCGCCGCCCACTCGCCGCTCCAGCCGATCGCGGCGATGACCCCGCCGCCGGCCGCCTCGACATTGAAGAACGGCATCACCTGGCTTGACGAACGTCCGCCGTCCGGCTGCAATCGAAGCTTGCCGCCCGGCTTGAACAATGTCTCCTGCGGCGCGAAGTCATCAAACGATGCCACGCCACCTTTGGCCCAGTGCAGCGTGGCACTACCGGAAACCGTCAGTGGCAGCACACTGTCCATGGCGCAAATATTCTCGATGATCGGCGTGTCGGCCGTGCCCGTGTTCTTGAGATAAACGACCCATTCCACGGCCGGGAAATCGCGGAAAACGACGGCTTCCGCGCGAACTACCAGCCCCGTGGCCGGGTCGGACCAGGTGATCTCCTGGCGTTGCCGCTGCGCGTCAATCGCCTCGTCCGTCGCCCGTCGCGGCCAGTTCGCCAGCAGCGTGGCGCTGGACTCTCCCTTGTAGACAAACGATAGCCCATACGGATTGTGATCCGCGCCGCCCGGAAGCGGCAGATCCTGCAGGCGAAACTTGGTCCCGTCTGCCAGCGTCACCACCGCCTCGCCCCAGAGCGCCTGGTCCCAGCCCCGGCCATCGCCGCCATCGCCTACGCGAATCTCAAATTCCTCGGCCCTTTGCAGCGCCACATCCAGCGGCATCGCACCATCCTTGAGCCGCCGCACGGGCGAGGCAAAGACCTCCTTGCCGCCGACCAGCACATGAAAGGTGACGGACCCGCTTCCCTGCGCCGCCCCGCGTCGTGTGTCGTCGTTGTTCTCCAGCCCGACATCCGCCGTGAATCGTTCCCCCGGCCGCCCGAGGTGAACGAGGATCTGCTTGACCGAGTTGAACGCCAGCCCGTGCGTATATGTCTTCTCGCCCAGCATGAACGGCGTTCCGCGCCAGGATTTGCCGCGGGTCAACCCGTCGTGAACATCCTCCTTCACGACCTTCAACCACGCCGCCGGCGCCGCCTTGCCTGTCAGCGCGAACACGCGATCCGCCCAGTCCCTGGCCGCGCGGAGCTCGTTCGTCTGCGGAGTAACTCCCCGCGCGTGCCACGCGAGCATCGTCACTGAGAGTATCGCAACGCCACAAGACCAAAGGTGTCCGCCAACTCTTCCGCAGCAACCCGACATGGCCACCTCCTTGGTGATCACGCGTATTGTTCACTTTCCGGGACGGAATGGAATGACGGGTCCACGACCGTCCCTACAGGCCTTGGTCACTGCCTTCGCCGCGGAGCGGCGGCGGTCAATAGCCAGGGACGCAAGTCCCTGGACCAAGGGGTCGTGAGGATCACCAGCCGCGGAGCGGCGACAGTGTTTTGGAGGACTGTTGGCGACGAAAGCGACTATCGCCCTGTCCGAGGCTTTTGCTCACGTTTCGTCAGCTCCCTCATCGCGCCGCCGCTCTCAGTTCGTAACACGCCATCGCCTCGCCGTTGCGCACATACAGCCGCCCGCGGGCGATCGCCGGGTGGTTCCACGTCTTGCCTTCGATCGCCTGAAACCGGCCAAGCTCCTCCAATGTCTCGGGATTGGCCGCCAGCAAAACCACTTCGCCACTTTCGGCCAGCACCACCAGTTGATGCGCCTCGGCCAGGACCAGCACCTGTCCCTGCCCGAATCGCCCCTGCCGCCAGCGGCGCTTGCCGGTTTCGAGGTCCACGCAGCAGAACACGTTGCCATCGAAGCCATAGAGGGCATTGCCGTCCATGACCAAATCGTTGAACCACGGCTTGATATCGCGCGAACTCCACACGCGGTTGGCCGACCACGCTGAGCCGCTCCGCTTCAGTTCCAGCATGACCGTGCCGTCGGCCACTTCCGATCCGACGACAACCCGGCCGCCCCCAGCCGCCTGCGGCTGCAAACACCGAGTGACGCCCGCTTTGCCCGCCAGCGCGTGTTCCCAAAGCATCTTGCCGGTCCCCGGGTCAACCGCCAGCAGCGAACGGTCACTGAAGAACATCACCTGTTTGCTGCCGTCAATCGTCAGAAGCTGCGGCGAGGCATAGCTGTCCTTGCCGGCCGGCGTTGTCCACGCGATCTCGCCGGTGTCGATCCTGTAGCCGAGCAGATTCCTCGCCGAGTCGCCGCCGGCAAAGACGATGACCACCCCATCGACGACCAGCGGCGAGCCCGAGAATCCCCAGACCGGCGGCACGGCCGGCGCGTCGGCCGCGATGTTGCGCGACCAGCACAGCTTGCCCGTGCCCGCGTCCAGGCAATTGAGAATGCCCGTGCCCCCGAGGCAATACACGCGCCCGCCAGCGAACGTCGGCGTGGCCCGCGGCCCCGCCCCGGCCAGCGGCTCGAAGAACCTTGCATTGTCCGTGTGGATCCAGACATCCTTGCCCGTGCCCGCGTCGAGGCAAACCACGGCCTCCTTCTCGCCGCGTTGTTCCTGCGTGTACAGCCGGTCGCCCACGATGCACATCGACGACCATGCGTGCCCGATCGGCCGGTGCCAGAGACGCCTGGGCGGATTGGCGTTCCAATCCGTGGCGATACCGAGCCCCGCCACCCGCCCATCGCGCGCTTCCCCGCGAAACCCCGGCCAATCATCCGCCGCCACCGTCGCCGGACCCGTCGTTGGCCGCGTCGCCGCCGCCGGCGTCGTCAGTCCCGCCAGATACCGTTGCTCGACTGTCGGGCTCCACCGCCAACTGATTTCCGACCGTCCTTCCCCGCTGAGCCCGTCCAGCCGCACCAGCAGGATCGACGCCAAACCCAGTCCAAGTGCCGCCCACATCCCCGCGCGCCCGGCCGCCGGCCTGAAATCCTGCGACACCAGCAACCACAATACCCCCACAGACAGCGCGATCGGCAGCCCAAACAGAAACACCCCAAACCCGCCCCCCACGGGCCCCGCCAGAAACCCCACGCTCGCCGCCATCACGAGAAACCCGAGCGGCGTAAGCCACCGCTCCCCGCGCCTGACCGCGCCATTGCTCAGCCACCACACAAGGAAGGCGACCGCCAGCCCAAGCCTGGCCGCCATCATCGCCATAAACCGCCCGAAGATGGTCATATCGAAGCGCCAGTTAAGCCGGTCAAACGCCCAAAACAGCGAAACCAAGAACACCGCCAGCCAAAGCCGTCGTGGCTGGAATGCGGGTCGCGCTGTTGGGAGGGTCTGTGCGATGTTGGTCATACGAACCTTTGCGGATGAACGCCGTCAACGAAACAACTGAAATAGCCATGCGCCATTACGCCGTCCCGGGTGGCATGCTACGCCGCAAACCATCGGCCACCGGCCGCTGACGTAAACAGTTATCTACCAACATGTTAGCCTAGGCAAGATCGCGCGCTTTTTAAGGCCCCCTTCCGTAGAATGGTTCCGCCAAGAACCCAAACCACGG